>JAKQOD010000633.1 GCA_029565465.1 Deltaproteobacteria bacterium | reverse complement strand
CGTTCCATACCGCTGCACCAGTAAGGCGTCGGACATCGTTGATGACCTCGGGCCCCTCCCCGCCGTGGAGTTGCACCACGTTGAGGCGTAGCGCTGCTGCAATCTCGACCATGGCGGTCAGCTCAGCTTGGACAAAGACCCCGACCAGTTGCGTTTCTGGATTGCTGCTGCGCACCGCAAACGCAAGCTCACGTGCCCGTGCTAAGTCCACGCTACGTGGCGACGGTGCGTAAAAATTGAGCCCGATGTAGTCGACGCCCATCGACGCAATCGCGCCAGCGTTGTCGGCATCGGTGCAGCCGCAGATCTTGATCAACGGCGCATCGTAGTCGAGCGTTGCACTCATAGCGCGCCTCGCAATGCACGCAGTGCAGCGCCGGGCGATGGCGCTCGCATCAGGCTTTCGCCAACCAGCACTGCGTGTGCGCCAACGGTGCCCAACAGCGTCAAATCGGCAGCCACCCGAATCCCGCTTTCGGCCACCACCACGGCGTCGTCAGGCAGCATCGGTGCAATCTGCGCGGTAAGCGACATATCGAGGGTAAACGTTGCCAAATCGCGATGATTTACCCCGATCAGCGTCGCGTTGGCATTCAGCACAGCCGCAACTTCGCTGGCGTGATGCACTTCAACCAGCACGTCGAGCCCAAGCGCTACCGCGGCCGCATATAAATCGGCCAACTGACGCGGTGCCAACGCCGCCGCGATCAGCAAAATGCCATCAGCACCTGCCGCACGCGCTTCGATCACTTGATATTCGTCGATGATAAAGTCTTTGCGCAGCAACGGCAGGTCGACCGCCGCGTGGCACTGCGCCAAAAACTCCAACGCACCATCGAAATAGTCGCGGTCGGTGAGCACCGACAACGCTGCCGCACCGCCGTCCGCATAGTCGCGCGCAATCTCGGCGGCCTCCGCACCCGGGCGAATCGGCCCAGCCGACGGCGATGCGCGCTTAATTTCCGCCAAGACGCGCACAGGCTGGCCCGGTACACGGCGCAGTGCCGCTGCCAAGCCGCGCGTCGGTGGCGCCGCTTGCGCCAACGCCAACAGTCCGGCCACCGGACGTTCAAGCTTGCCACGCGCCACTTCCACGCGTTTGGTTGCAATGATGCGATCTAGAATTGACTCAGCCATGGCTTGCCTCCGCCCAACGCTGCAAGGTTCGGGCTGCACGCCCATCGCGCACGGCCGCAGCAGCACGCAGCGTAGTTGCCGTCAAGGTGCCAGCATCGATCGCGTCGCCATCGAGCAACGCCAATGCGACCCCTGCCGTCATCGCTGCCGCTGCAAACACCGCATAGTTACCGTGCCCTGGGTCAATGGCGTCAGCCGCCAATACCGCGCGCAACCGCGCAGCGTTGAACTCAGCGTCACCACCAGCGAGCCCCGCTGGGTCAGCCTCGGGCAATCCGAAATCCGCCGGCCGCAACACCATCTCTCGCAGCACGTCGCGCTCCCACAGCGCCGCAACGGTAGCACCTTGCACGGCAATTTCGTCCATGCCACCAGCGCCGTGCACAACGATAGCCCGGCGGGCACCAAGCCGCCCCAACGCCAACGCCATGGGGCCGCACCATTGGGCCGCAAAAACGCCAACCACTTGGTGTTCGACCCGTGCCGGATTGGTCAACGGCCCGAGCAAATTAAACAACGTGCGCACGCCTAACTCACGGCGTGGCGCAGCTGCATGCTTCGTCGCAGCATGAAACACCGGCGCAAACGCAAAGCCAATTCCGGCTTCACGCATGCAGCGTTCAACCACGGCAGGCGACGCGTCAACGCGCACCCCCAGGGCCTCCAGCACATCAGCCGAACCGGCTTTCGACGACAACGCGCGATTGCCATGCTTGGCCACCACGCCGCCGCACGCCGCCACGATGATCGCTGCCAGCGTCGAGATATTCACCGAACCGCTGTTATCGCCACCCGTGCCACAGGTATCGATGCCACGCTCAGGATGCGGACATGCCAACGGCACTGCGCGTCCCCGCATCGCTTCGGCGGCGCCGGCCAATTCTTCCGCGGTTTCGCCCTTCGCGGCCAACGCAACCAGCAGGCCGGCAATTTGCGCAGGGGTCGCAGCGCCGTCCATGATGCTGCCAAACACTTGTACCATCGTCGCTGCGCTCAGGTCCTCACGCCGCAGTGCTTGCGCGATGCACGCTTTGATATCTGCAGCGGGCACCCTATTGGCCTCGGCGTGCCATCGCCACAAAATTGCCGAGCATGGCCTTGCCCGACGTCGTCATGATCGATTCCGGATGAAATTGCACGCCTTCGATCGGTGCGCGCCAGCCCGGCCGGCCACGGTGTCGCACGCCCATAATCTCATCAGTCCACGTCTTTGCCGTTACTTCAAGTTCGTCGGGCATCGACTCCGGTGCAATCACTAGCGAATGGTACCGGGTGGCAACAAACGGATTTTCGATGCCAGCGAACAACCCTTTTTCGTCGTGAAACACCTTCGAGGTTTTGCCATGCATGACTTTGGGCGCACGCACGACCCGGCCGCCAAACACTTGGCCAATGCTTTGATGCCCAAGGCAAACCCCTAGCAGCGGAATCTGACCGCCGAAGGTTTCGATCACTTGCATCGAGATGCCGGCTTCATTCGGCGTGCAGGGCCCTGGCGAAATCACCAAGGCAGCCGGGGCTAATGCTGCAATACCGTCGACAGTAATCGCATCGTTGCGCACAACGCTGACGCGCGCGCCGAGCTCGGCGAAATACTGCGCCAGATTCCACGTAAACGAATCATAGTTATCGATCAGCAGCAGCGGCAAACCATCACTGGCGCCCAAGTATTGGATGGCGCTCACGCTGCACCGCCTGCCGCACGCGCCAACTCAATCGCGCGCAGCACCGCCGACGCTTTGCTCACGGTTTCTTCGTATTCTGCGCTGGCCACCGAATCGGCCACAATGCCAGCGCCGGCTTGCACATAGATCGAATCACCAACCGCAACCATCGTGCGAATCGCGATCGCGAAATCCATATTGCCACTGTAACTTACGTAGCCCACGGCACCACCGTACAACGCGCGTTGATGGGGCTCAAGCTCGTCGATAATTTCCATAGCGCGAATCTTCGGTGCACCCGAAAGCGTGCCGGCCGGAAACGCTGCATGCAGCACATCAAACCAGGTTTTACCGGCGTCGAGCTCGCCAACCACATGTGACGTCAGATGCATCACATGCGAATAACGCTCAATCACCATCGTTTCGGCAACACGCACGGTGCCTGCGCGCGCCACCCGTCCAACGTCGTTGCGGCCCAAATCGATCAACATCAAATGCTCGGCACATTCTTTGGGATCCGCACGCAGTTCCGCAGCCATCGCAGCGTCGGCTGCAGGCGTCGCGCCGCGAGGCCGGGTGCCGGCGATCGGCCGTAACGAGATATTGCCATCGACTAAGCGCACCAAGGTTTCCGGCGAAGCGCCAGTCACGGTGGCTTCGCGGTAGTTCAAATGAAACATATACGGCGACGGATTGGTTAAGCGCAGCGCACGGTAAGCCGTGAGCCCGTCGACACCAGCGCGTGGCTGCTCGAAACGCTGCGACAACACCACTTGGAAAGCATCACCCGCAGCGATGTATTCGCGAATCTGCTCAACGCCACGTTCGAACTGCGTGCGTGGAAACGTCGACTTCGGCACGGCGGGCCGCGTCGCTACGCGGCTCGGGGCTTCGAGTGTGGGTAACTGCCGCGGCACTGCACGCAATGCATCCACTAAAGCATCGATCCGCGCTATCGCCAGTTCCCACGCACGTTCGGCTCGCGCAGGGTTAGCGACATACGGCGTCGCAACCACTTTGAGCGTCTGCCTCAAATTGTCAAAAATCAGCAGCGTGTCGGTGAGCACCATGCACATCGTCGGAACATCGGCACCAGCCGGCGCGCGCGATGGCAATTCTTCAAACGCACGCACAGCATCGTAGCCCAGCCAACCCACTGCCCCGCCCCAAAAACGAGGCAAGCCGGGCACCTCCACCGGTTTCATATCGGCCAGCACTTCGCGCAGCGCTTCGCTTGGATCGGCAGCTGCCCACGATGCTTCACGCGGTGCGCCACCAGTATCGAGATCATACCAGGACGCATGCGCCGTACCGTTGTGCCAGCGCAGCACAGCCCGTGGTGCAACGCCAACAAACGAATACGCCGCCCACTGCTCGCCACCGACCACTGATTCAAGCAAAAACGAATATTCACCACCCGCAATTGCCGCGTACGCAGCCACTGGGGTTTCGGTATCGGCGACCAGCTCGCGGTACACCGGGATCAAATTGCCATGGGCCGCTGCAGCAATAAATTCTTCACGGCTCGGCGTATACATGGCCTACTAACGTAACCGTCGACCGCGCCCAGCACAATACACGCGATCGCCTAGAGACGCCAACGCAGCTGCGGGGCGAGGGACTCGGTGTGCTATAACGGCATCGTCGTCGGCGAACGCCCTATTCCATCGGGATATGCATCACCGCCCATATCAAATACCCGAACATCGGTGGGCGAAATAATCGCGCGAAAATGGCGTTTCCACCGTTCGTTAACGTCCTGCACTTGCACGTCCGCCTCTAATGTAAGTGTTGCTTCATCGTTACCGTTGGCGCCACCAACATCCCAGGTCGCCGTGGAATCGTACGCTTGGTATTCTGGCCCGTAACGCCAAACGTCGATCCCGAACGCACTCAATTGGAGGGCCAAAATGCGCGGGTTAAAAAGCTGCGTGTAGCGCGTTCGAGCGTGACGGTGGTTATCGGACTGAACTTCAGAGGACACCAACACCGCGCCAACATCAGCAAAAAGCTGAGCCAACTCCGACCGCGCAGGAGCCAACCGGCCGTCAGCCCACGCTTGATTAACCTCTGCGGCACGTTCCACCAGCGTCGTCGATTCAAAGCCGGCATGCCAATGTCGTGAATGCGCTAATAGGGGCTCGGCAACAATTGCACGATGGAGCCGTTCGAGATAGCGATCAAGATCTCGCTGTTCAACTAGCAACTGCGTTGCGGTCATCTGCGCCAACTCGCGCGCTGTTGCACACGCAACGTCCCTTTCAGTCAAAAACAGCGTCTGATCGACCAGGCATGTGGGCGGCGACGTGTCATCTCCACATGCCACCAGCCCCAACCCGACAGCAGCTGTAAATCCGATGAAACAGCGGCTCATACAGCCCTCCGCGACCAGGCTACGCCGACCCGTTCGGTGGTAAAGCCCGGACATGCGGTAAGTTGCGCCCCGTTCTTGATGCGCAGCCGAATCGTATGAGTCTTAGCGGCCAAACACGAATTAGTTTCGACCATTTCAACTTCGCTGTTGACCGAGGCCGACGAGATAAACTTCGTGCAAGGATCGAACAGATTGCCAGGTGCAGTTACGACCAAGTCAAAATCGTTTGCGATTGTCGGGTTGTTGCCCATTGACGTGCAACTTGAAAACGCGAGCGCGACACGCAACGATTGCCCGGCAGGGACCGCTACTGACGCAACCACATACTCGCGACAGTTTGCGCCACACGACACAAATTGGCTGTTCACAACGTCCGAGTACGCGTAGTAGTTATTGTCGAGTATTTGCTTGGTATAGTTCGAATTAATCTGACCACCGCCGTCGGCTGCATCGCTTGGCTGAGGAAACCAAGTATTGGACGAGCCGATCTTGCCGTCATAAACGCCACTGGTTGCGCTTTGAATATCCACGGTTGACGCAAGAATCACAGCTTTGGTAACAACTGGAAACGCCAGCGCACTTAGCAAGCCCTCATATTGGTGTGCCTGGATCGCGACGCCGAGCACGGCAGGAGCCGCAAAGCTGGTGCCACGGACACTCGCCGCACTGCTCGGTAACCAATGCTCAATCCATAGCATCGTTGAAGATCCTATGGCAGCACCTATCGACGGAACGTGTAACCCACTGCCTTCGGTGTGCGAACCTGGGCCGAGCAAATGCGGCCGTTCAAGCGAGGTCAGCACTGAGGGGTTTCCGGTCGAGGAAAACGAACTGATTTGATGAGTAGAAATGCTGTTGTAGGTGTTGTAGTTGTACGAGCCGACACAGAGCACATTGCGTAGTAAGCCGCAATCGGAGGCGGCGGCAGCGCCGCCATTGCCCTGTGCATGCGTCATCAATACACCGTACGCGCGTAGCGCCCAGTCGTAGTCGGACGACGTCGGCGCTGCCGAACGGTTTACATATGCGGCTGGATATCCTGATGTCTCGGGTGGACCACTAGGAGCAAACAGAAATGTGATATGTGCGCCGATAGAGTCGCTGTCGCTATTGTCAAACCGATG
>JAKQOD010000721.1 GCA_029565465.1 Deltaproteobacteria bacterium | reverse complement strand
GCTCGCACAGCTCCCTCAATCCTTAACCCGAGGCGCACATCCACGGAAGGTGAACGGGCTCCGCCCAGCGCCAACGAGGAAGTGAGATGGCGCTTTGCATGAGCGCACTGCCAAGAAGCAAAGTACCGCAGCGCAGCCGCGAGCGCGGTGCGGAACAACAAGTCCGCTGCGCCGCCCGTCGAACGACTCGCTCTGCAGCGGCGGCGCACTACTTGAGTGCGGCTACTGTCTTACACCGCGGCGATCTACTTAATTGCGGCGACTGGCCGGCGATTTACTTGATTGCGGCTGCTGTCTTACACGGTGGCGGCGAGCTCCGGCCCCGAAGCACCAACGCGTCCCCGGCTCACTGCAGTTGGTCGAGCACCGCCTTGCACCGAAACATCGCAAATCTGCGCATCTTCGCGTGGCGCTGCTTTGCGCAAGCAATCTTCAATCTTTCGATACACATCGCGCCGACGCAGATTCTTGATATCGGGCTTCATCTTCAGCGTGATTTGCAGGCACCGCTTGGTGAATTTTTCCCGTTGCCAATGCCGCTGCCGCTGCTCATTCGTGCTTCGTTTGCGCCCCGCCCCGTCGCGCGCACCACCATGTTTCATTGCTGGTGACGGCAGTGCTGCACTTGATCGATTGGCAACTGAACCATGCCCCGCTTTTTCTTCGCCACGCTCATTTTGATTGGGCCAATATATAGATCATGGAGCGAACTTGGTGACGTGCCCTCGACGCGCTGACCGGCCCTCGACACAAGGAGCGGCCCCGGGCCAAACATACCAACAAATACAGGAGCGCGCCGCCTATGAGATCCGCAAGAAGCGGCAGGCGGCGCAGCAGACTCGTTGCTCCGTAGAACGTTCGCGGCTGCGCGGCCAGCAGCAGAGCGCTCGTACGACGCGACCCCACTCGCTAGTTAGCATCTGTGAGGTGTCCGTTCACCCCATGGCCCACGTGCGTTCAGCCCTACAACTCGATCTGCCAACTGCCACGTGGCTTTACTCCCCCGCGCCGGCTCAACCTCCGCCCGCCACTACAACGCCTGCCCCATCGCCTCAACCGGCGCCGACTCGCCGGTCCACAGCGCAAACGCGCGCAGGCCTTGATGCAGCAGCATGCCGCGGCCGTCGAGTATCTGCAGCCCACGAGCGCGAGCACGGGCCAATAACAATGGCTCGCGATGATACGTCAGCGACGCCACGACCGTCGAATCCCGCAAGACATCCATCGGCAAGCCGTCGACAAAGGCGGCTTCGTCGGTGCCGCCGGCAAGTGCCGTCGACGTGCAATCAACCACAATATCTGCCCGCGAAAAGGCATCGCGCAGGTGGTCCGGAGTCCACGGCCACGCTGGGGCCCAGGTTACATCGCTGGCTCGTCGCGCAATCACTTCGACTGCACCACCGTCGCGTACGCCGTAAGCAATGGCGCGTGCTGCACCGCCGCCACCAAGAAGCAGCGTGCGTTTGCCACGCAGGCGAATTTGCGCTGCACGCAATGCATCGGCGAAGCCGTCACCGTCGGTATTGTGGCCGATCACGCGGCCGTCGACGAATGCCAAACAATTGACCGCGCCGATCTTTTGCGCTGCCGGTGAAAGCTCGTCGCAGCACGCCATCACAGCGTGTTTATGCGGGGTGGTAACGCTTGCGCCAACGCACGCCGTAGCGGCCAACGCGCGCACCACCGTCGGCAAATCGGCTGGCGCAACAGCGAGTGGAATCATCACGGCGTCGATGTTCAGCGCTGCAAAGCCGGCATTATGCAGCGCTGGGCTACGCGAGTGCTCAATCGGATATCCAAGGACCGCAGCATAACGTGTCGTTCCACTGATCACGGCTTGGCCTTTTTGCGTGGCTTCGGCTCGCCTGTCGGGGCAGACGCCATGCCAACCGGCGCTGCACCGCCATCGGTATCGCTTTGGCTCGGCGTCACGCCACGCACTTCAACCAGCAGCGCTCCGCGTGCCAGCTGTACTTGCAACTGCTCCCCCACCGCCACATTGTCCGCTTCCCGGACAATCGAATCACCGCGGCGAACCATCGCAAAGCCGCGCTCCATCACGGCCAGTGGCGACAACGCTGCTAGTTTGCCGATCTGGGTCGCAAAATCGCCACGCGCTAGATCCAACTGCCGCTGCATCGCAGCCGTCGCGCGCTGTTGCAAATGCGTCAGTTCGGCATGCGCTTCGGCGATCCGCGCGGCTGGGCTCAAACCTGCCAACCTCGTCGCCAGATCAGTCAGTGCTTGTTGCGACCGCGTCAACGCTGCGCGAGGCCCCGCCGCGGTCAAGCGCCGCTCAAGATTCGCCAACTCGGTTTGCTGCGCTAACAAGCGCGCTCGCGGATGTTGCTGCATCAACCGCCGCTGCAACGTTGCCAATAACGTCGATGCATGGGTGTGAGCGCGGTCAAAACCGCGGCGCAACGCAAGGTCACCACGATCAAGATCTTGCGCTGCGCGGTCCAGCACTAAGCGCACTTCGCGATCCAACCGGCGCCGTTCTTTGAACAACACTTCGCGGATCTCATCGGCTACGGGCACCGCCAACTCAGCCGCTGCCGTTGGTGTCGACGCACGCTGGTCGGCCACCAAGTCGCACAACGTAATATCAACTTCGTGGCCAACCGCGCTGATCACCGGCACTGGGCAGCGCGCCACCGTGCGCACCAAGCGCTCATTGTTAAACGCCGACAAGTCCATCGCTGCGCCACCACCGCGGCCCAAAATGATCACATCGCAGCCAGCCTTCACGGCAAGCACCAACGCGTCGACAATTTGATTCGGCGCCTGTGGCCCTTGCACCAAACAATCAGCCACTGCGATTGGCGTTGGATAGCGCCGATTCACCGTGCGAATAATGTCGTGCACTGCAGCGCCGTTTTTCGACGTCACCACCCCGATGCGCTTGGGAAACCGCGGAACGGGCCGCTTGCGCGCCGCTGCAAACAAGCCTTCGGCTTGCAACTTTTGCTTGAGCTGCTCCAGCGCCAACGCTGCAGCCCCCAGCCCGGCCGGCTCCGCAGCATCTATATAGAGCTGCATTTTGCCATCGCGGTCGTACACGCCCAACCGCCCACGCAAGCGCAGCCGCGCACCGATTTCGATGCGAAACTTCAAGCGCTCAACATCGCGCTTCCACATTACCGCTGGCATCACTGCGTCGCGGTCGCGAATCGCCAAGTACAGGTGCCCCGACGCCGGCGTCGAAACCTGCGAAACTTCGGCTTCCAACCACAACGGCCCTAGCCCTTCGAGGGTTTTGCCAGCCAAACGCAGCACATCGCCCACGCCCAGCGGGCGCTCACGCGAGCCTGCCGGGGAAAAGTTTGGTGGATCCACCGTTGTTTCGTCGAAAACCATGGGAAAAGTGAAGCTCTCTGGTAGGTTATCGCTGCTGACAAATACCTGCAACCATCCAGCCTGGCGTGGTGTCACAACCTTCGCTAGGATGCGTTTCCCAGTACCATGACCGCGCCAGACCAAGATAAAGCCAACCCATCCGTAACCGGCGTGGAGCCTGGCGCGCCAGTGCCTCGTGATGCAATTGACCCTGATTTGGTCAAGCTGCGTCGGCCGCCGTTACAGATCGGGTTGATCAGCTCAGCGGCGATCGTTCTGGTCAGCGTATTTTTCTTCTTTCGGCTCGCGCCTGATCGCCATTTTGGTGGCCTGTCGAGCACGCCAACAGCGGTTAGCGTCAAAGATATTCTGGACAACAGCGTCACCGGTGATCGGTTTGTGACGGTTGCTGGCGAACCGCTCGCCGCTCACACCATTCGCGTCACACGCACC
>JAKQOD010000710.1 GCA_029565465.1 Deltaproteobacteria bacterium | reverse complement strand
GAAGGCAACGACCATTACGAGTATGCCTTCTTTCGTTGTGTCATTGCTCAGCATGACGGCAAACTGGTGCTCGACAAACAAGGCGGGTCACAGCGATTTCGCGGTGTGATTACGCCTGACGGGGCGGGCGGTTTTGGGTTTGATGGGCGGTTCTACTGTCCATTTGGCGATTGTGAACAACCGTTTGTTGGTTCGTTTGCACCCGTGCGAACCGCCGCCGCGGTCGCTGTGCCGGAGTACCGTGGGGCGTTCGTAAATTCCGCTGTGCTGGTGCGTTTGCGTTGGCGCGGCACTGACAACAACGGCCTAGGAGGCGACGGATATGGCGGCGTTACCTACGGCGCAGCGTCGGACGACGATACCTGGGGCGGTACAACCTACGGTAGCGGTCAAGGTGATGTGTTGCGCGACGATTGGTGATAGATAGCCGTTGTGGCAATTTCGCTATCGGTCAATCTCAACAAAGTCGCGCTGCTACGCAATTCGCGTGGCGCTTCCAACCCTGGCCCCGTACAAGCGGCTATCACGTGTCTCGACGCTGGTGCCTATGGCATCACGTTGCACTGGCGTGGCGACAATCGCCACACTCGGGTCGACGACGTGCGGGCGATTCGTGCGCTGTGCGCAGCGCGGGGGGCGGAGTTTAATCTCGAAGGGGATGATCGCGAAGAGCTCATCGCGTTGGCGATCGAGCTACAAGTTACCCAGTTCACGCTAGTACCGGTGAAGCCAGGCGAAGTCACCAGCGATCACGGTTGGGATTTGCCTCGCCAGCACGCCCAGATCGCGCCGATTATTGCGCGCGTGAAAGCCGCCGGCATCCGCACGGCGATCTTCATGGATGCGATTGCTAACAATATGGCCGCGGCTGCGGCGACGGGTTGTGATCGCGTTGAGCTGTATACCGAGCCTTACGCGGCCGGCTGGGGCACGGCGCAACAAGCGGCCGCACTTGCTGACCTAACGGCCGCTGCGCGCGCTGCGGTTGCTGCTGGCATGAAAGTAAATGCCGGCCACGATCTGAATTTGCTCAACACACCGACGCTGGCCCGCGCCGTGCCCGAAATCGTTGAGGCTTCAATTGGCCACGCGTTGATTGCGGATGCGCTCTACCTCGGGATGCGCGAAACCGTGCAGCGCTATGTACAAGCCTGCAATGGCTATGATGTTGCCGCGCCTGTGACCCAGTGAACAGACCACGAACGACGGTTGCTGCATGGGTTGGCGTCACCCTCGGTGGTTGTCGCCCGCAAGCTACAGTTGTGACTGGCCCCATCGCGCCTGAGGCATGCAAGCAAGTTCACATAGTTGCCACCAACACCGCGTCGTTACAGCCGTTTCTTGGCTGCCATGAAATCGCGTCGCTGACAGCCCGCACTGGTGCTGCGATTGACTTTGGGGTGTTAACAAACCTCGAAACCGTCCATGGCGATGTGCGAATCGGCCCGTCGGTTGCGATTAACGAAATTGCCTTGCCAGCACTGCAAGTGATCCACGGCGCACTGCGGGTCGCAGGAAACACCGCCGTTACGGGCGTGTTTGCTAGCCGGTTGCAACAAGTGGGTACAATGGAATTTGCCAACAATGCAGCGCTTGCTACGATCTCGCTGCCGAAGCTGCAAAGCGTGGCAGGTGACTTCGTGGTGCAACGCAATAGCGACTTGTCGACGGTGCTAGCGCCTTCCCTGCAGCGGGTTAAGGGCCGAGTCGGGTTGCTTTCATGCCGCAGCTTGGAAATGCTTGAATTTTCAAAACAATTTTCCGCCGGTGAGATCGAGATGGCGGGCTTGCCGCGGTTGGACTGGACCATGGTGCCCGGCGCACCGCCACAACCGCCCCAAGGTGCCGCGCCAACCCCTCCGAACGACCCTGCGTTTTAGCCGAAAAACCCCCGTTCGTTGGGCTGTTCTGCACCGCGTCAAAGGCTATACTCCGCCGCGATGCAACGAGATGTATTGGCGCTATCTGGTAGCCTAACGTTTGTCGATGAACTGTACGAGCAGTACTGCGAATCGCCGAGTGAAATTGACCCTAGCTGGGTAGCCGAATTTGGACCTCCGCAACCGTTGGCGCACACGCCATCGCAAAATCACGGACGGAACGGGCACAACGGTTACGCTGCAAGCAACGGCACTGCGACGACCGCGGGTCCAAGTGCTGCCGCGATTGGCTTGGTAAATGCGTTCCGCAGCCGCGGTCATTTTGATGCATCACTTGATCCACTTGGTCTGGTTGAAGTGCAGCCGCAAATCGAATTGACTCCCGCCGGTTGGGGCGTTTCCGCAACCGACGAAGCAACTCCCGTCGCAGGTCATGGCGTCGCAGGGCTCGGTACGGTCCCGCTACGCGAGCTCGCTGCCAAATTACGCAGCGTGTACTCGGGTTCGGTCGGGCTAGAATTTATGCATATTGCGTCGGCTGCTAAGCGTGCTTGGTTGGCCGAACGCATGGAAACCACACTGCTAACGCCGGTCGACGCAACCACGCGCCGCGGCATTTTAGATTCGTTGATCAGTGCCGAACAGTTCGAGCGTTTTTGCCATGTGAAATATCCTGGGACGAAACGCTTTTCGCTCGAAGGTTCCGAAACGCTGATTCCGGCGCTCGACCTGGTGCTCACGCATGGTGCGCGGCTCGGTGCCATCGAAACCGTCATTGGCATGGCGCACCGCGGTCGCTTGACCACGTTGACCCAGCTGATGAAGCGCGCGCCGCGCGACTTGTTTGCGGAATTCGAAGACGTTGAACCCGAAGCCTCCATGGGCGGCGGCGACGTCAAATATCACTTGGGCTACTCGACTGATCGCGTCGACGTAAACGGCAATCATATGCACGTATCGTTGTCGTTTAACCCAAG
>JAKQOD010000695.1 GCA_029565465.1 Deltaproteobacteria bacterium | reverse complement strand
GGACAACCCAGGCTATGGCGTGCAAGGTGGCTTCGAACCATTAGTTGAAAAGTATGCCTTGTTCCCAGTTGTTGGCGTGAAGAAGCGCGATGATGGTAAACTGCAAGACAAGTTGGCCCTCGACATCGCTTTGTTCCCTGCCGTGGTCCATGACGCAACCGACCCAGTCAATCCAATTGACCCAACCAACCCAACTGACCCAGAAGATCCAGGTCCAACCAACGGTAACGGTCTCGGTGGTTGTAATACCAACGGCAACAACGGCGGGTCTTTGTTGATTGCTCTCGGCCTGGGCCTCGCTTTCACTGTTCGTCGCCGCCGCTAAGCCAATCAATCCACGCTTCATGTCTTCAACGGAGATTCCTATGCGAACCAACGTTATTCTTGCTTCTCTGTTCACGGTCGCAGTTGCAACGGCAGCTGGTTGTGTTGGTGGCTTTGATGATCCACCAGTTGACCAACCACCGGTAGGCACCGACAGCGCTGGCAAAAAACTATTCGACTCGACGGTGAAACAGTTTGCCATCGCCGCCTGCGCTGGCTGCCATCAAGGTGCGCCAAGCACATCGAATGCCTTCTTCGGTGAGAATCCAACCGTGACGGCGTACACCGCTTTGACCAATGACCGCTTAATCGTTGGCGACTTCGTGGTAGCGCAAGCGAAAATCCTGACCAAAGGTCCGCATGCTGGCCAAACCGGTTTCACCACCGACCAAGCTAGCAAAGTCACAGCATGGTTGACCCAAGAAGCCACGGATCGCATGGTTGATCAGAATCAACCAACGCAACCACCGGTGAATCAGCCTGCAACCACCAGCACTATCGCAATGCAGAAGTTTGCCGGCTGTATGGCAACGTCGCTGACCGATTGGACGGCGGCACCACCAGCATACAAGATTGCGCAGACCAACTCAGCGCAAGGCGTCTGTGTCGTTTGTCATAACGGCGGCGCCGGCGGTGCATACTTCAACAACACCAACAACTACGAAACCATGTTCGAGCGTACCCAAGAACAATTGTTCTTCACGGGCATGTTCTCGACGGTTGCAGTGGCCGGCACGCCAACCACGTACAAAGTGATTGCCAACGAAACCAAGCTGTGCGCGAAAGGCAAAGAGCGCACCGACGGCACTGGCACGCACCCAACCTACAACTGCAACAACAACGGCCAAATTACGGCGCTCAAAGCCTTCGTTGATAAGATCAACGCGAAGTTGGCACTTGGCGCCTGCGGTACCCCGGGTTTCCGTCCACCGACGCTGTAACCTGCCTTTTTGGGTGCATCACTTCCGCCGCGTCACCACGCGGCGGTTTGCATTTTCGGCCCGTTCAGCGTCGCCGCAAACCTATTTTCGGCCTGGCTTCGGAGCGTCTTTTTCTTCTGGTGGCAACGGCTCATCCTTGGGGACGCGCCCTTTCGAATACAACAGGATGGCATTCGCAGGCAACGCGTCGGCGCCAAGCAGAACTTCGCCCGATGCTTGTGAGTTGGTTGCGAATTGCAAATTGGTAAACAGCGCACCGTCGACGCGTTGGCGAGCGCCGCGATATACGATGTCGGCAGCAGCAATATCCGCGGCCGACGCCCCGTTCGCTTTGAGAACCGCTGCGAAATCCCATTTCGGCTCAGTTGGCGTCACGCGCCCGGCCGCGCCGAGTGTATTGCGTTTAATCACCAGCGCGAGCCGGCCATCGCGGTAGATCCGAATGCCACCGCGTTCAGGATTGCCGTGGTACGGAATGCCTTTAACTTCGACACCGTCTTGCAACAGATTTTTGTGGATGTCGACTTCCAGCACTGGCTTATCGATGATGACGCTAACCCCAGCGTAACGGTCAAATCCACCAAACCGCGGCATGGCTTCGGGGAAGAAGAAGCGCGATTTGGTCTGATCCATGCCGGTGAGGTCGAACCGAATGCCGTCGGCGAATTTGCGCAACACATCACCTGGAATCGACAATGCCCCCGACCCGGCATGTAGGTACACCATTTTGATTTTGGCCAACGGCACGCCCAGCGCGGTTAAGTAGTCAGTTAGTCGCCAACGCCGCACAAGATAGCGACGCTTATGATCACCAGGTTGCCCCAGCACGAAGTCGAGGTCTTCTTCTTGCGGCGTCCACGCGACGGGAATGTCAGGTAACTCAGCGATCAACATCGCCGCGATCGGCTCGCCGTCGACGTAAATCCATGTCTCTTTGAAGGCCTTAAAGCCCCCGCCCTCTTGTTGGTCATCCTGCCACTTATCACCGTGGATGACCCCAGGCGCACCGCTGTGGTCTTCGGTGCCTGGCAGCGGTGCGGCAGCCGCTGCGTCACGCGCTACATTGTTAGCGTCGATCGCTACTGCAGCGCTGCCTTCGCGTGACGGAGCAACAGCCTTACTTTTGCAACCCGCCACAGCAAATGCGACCGGCGTCACAATGGCAACGGCCCACACCGTCGAGCGCAGACATCCGAGCTTGTTCATATCGCAAGCATACGTTGCAGCGCTTTGATTGTCACCGTCGACGCAAAGGCTTGCATCCGCAACGATACTTCTCTAGCCTACTAATATGCGTCCTACCATGAACGGCTGTATGGTGTTGCTTGCGTCGGCGATCTGGAGCGGTTGCGATACCGGTACCGCAACGCCTGGCCCCGGCAGCAATGAAAATGAACCCAGCTGCACGGCACAGCTGACACTTTCGGGCACGCTAGTAACGGCCAATGGCCAACCGCCGCCAGCCGATCAAGGTTGTGTGCCGGCGGGCACGTGGAAAGTGCAAGTCACGGTCAGCGACAAGGGCACGTGCACGGATGTGCCGGTCAAGCCGCTTTATGAATATGTGATTGCGGGTGTCGGCCGCGCCACGACGATCGATTACAACGCGGCGGCTGGCGAAGAAGTCAATACCAGCCTCGCTGCGGGTGGGAACGGCGAATGCGAAGGTTCATTCGAACATATCTCCATGAGCGCGGTTGCAGGTAACTACAACCTGATCGCACTCAAGCCGTATTTCAGCAAAGGCACGCTGGTTATCAAAGGCAACGGCTCATACGAACTGTGGCCCAACAAGCCATAACCAAGCACAGGTTCTGCGGTAGAGTGCCGCCATGACCAAGCTTGTTGGCGGCGATGGCCGCACTCACATTGAATCTCGCTTGATGCAAGAGTCGCTACAACGCCGCGATGTGCTGGCGCAGACTGATAGCGAAAAAGACTGGCGCATCTTCCCCGAACTGCAATTGGTTTCGATCGGTGGCCAAAGCATTTTCGATCGCGGCAAAGCCGCCATCATGCCACTGGTCGACGAGATTGCAGCGTTCAAAAAATCCGACAAGGATACCCGCATGCTCATCGGCGTGGGCGGCGGTACCCGCGTCCGCCATACGCTATCGGTTGCGCTCGACTTGGGCTTGCCCGTTGGCGGCATCGCCCAGTTGGTCGGCGCGATGGAAGAACTCAATGCGATCGTGCTCAACACATTGTTGGCCCCGCATGGCTCGATGCCGATGCAACGCGATCACTTCTGGGATCTGCCGCTGTACTTAGACGCTGGCATCATTCCAATCGCGATCTCGGTACCGCCGTACCACTTCTGGGAACCGCCGCCGATGGAAGGCCACTTGCCGATGCACGGCTCGGACTTCGGCTTGTTTCAACTTGCCGAAGTGCTTGGCATGAAGAGCGTTATTTTCGTCAAAGACGAAGACGGCCTCTACAACAAAGATCCCAAGAAGCACAGCGACGCTACATTTATTCCGAGCACCACGCTTGATGCATTGCTTGCGGACATCCCCAGCGAGCTCCCTATCGACGAAGAAGTGCTGCATGCGTGGAAGACCGCGAAGAATTTGCGGCGCATCCAAATCATCAACGGCCTCAAGCCAGGTCAACTAACCGCTGCGTTGCGTGGTCAAAACGTTGGCACCGTTATTACGAAGTAGACGCGAGGAAATCATGTCGGAACGCAAAACGATTGAATCTACGCTTTCGGGCGCAACACTGACGGGCAAAAGCCCGGCAGGTATCAACTATCAAGCCACCGCGGTCATGCCCGACGTCAAAGTCGTGAAGATTGGTGGTCAAAGCGTCATGGACCGCGGCCGCGCCGCGCTATTTCCAATCCTCGAAGAGATCATCGCGGCTCGCAAACTTGGCATCCAAGTTGTGGTGCTCGTCGGTGGCGGCACCCGTGCGCGCCACATCTACTCGATCGCAAGCGAACTTGAGCTCCCAGTGGGTGTGGTTGCGACATTGGGCAAATATATCCCAATGCAAAACGCGCGCATGGTGCAGATGCTGCTCGCCAAACACGGCGGCATCTATATGCTGCCGGACGACTTCGAAAAGCTGCCACTGTATCTCCAGCTTGGCTGTATTCCCGTCATGAGCGGCATGCCGCCGTTTGGCTATTGGGAAAAGCGAGAAGAAGGCAGCCGGATTCCGCCGCACCGCACCGACGCTGGTGTGTTCTTGTCGGCCGAGTTTCTGGGGTCGCGCCGCGCCATCTTCATCAAAGACGAAGACGGGCTGTACACCGACGACCCGAAACGCAATCCGAATGCGAAGCACATTCCTCGCATCACCGCAGCAGAACTCACCAAGCTGAATCTGCCCGATGTTGTCGTCGAACGCGTGGTGGTGGAATACATGCCACGTGCGCAATGGTGCAAAGAACTGCAAATCGTCAACGGCACTAAGCCTGGCCAAGTCTTGGCTGCACTCAAAGGCGAAGACGTCGGCTCGATTATCTCGGCGTAGGCGCAGCCGTCCGACAGCGTCGGCGCCGGGTCTCAACCTGCCCTAGTTTGCGGCGCTGCCTTTGCCGCCACCGGTCCCTTTGCCGCCGCCACCGCCGGTGCCATCGCCACCGCCGCCACCCGTGCCTTTACCGCCGCCGCCGCCACTGCCAGCAGCACTTCCTGCTGCGGTGTCGCGGGTCTTGCCTTTGCCGTCGCCTTGGCCGGAGTGGTTGCTACCGTCGTCGCCTTTGCCACCACCGACGCCACCGCCATGGCCGGCGCCATCAGCCGCCGTGAAGTTTGCAGCCACAAATGCTTCTGATTTCTTGATGCGCTCGTCGATTTCCGCTTTGGTTGCGGCCAAGTCCATGCGGACATTTGGCTTGGGGCTAAACGCAATCACAACACCGGTGGCGTTGTCCGTCGCTTTGGCATCCATCGTCGAAATGACTGGGCAAATACCGTTGTTGCCACCTTGGGTGCCTTTTTGATCATGCGTGGCACCACCAGCGGCATGGTCGCCGGCGCGCGCCGCCAACAAGTCTTTGCCCAGTCATTTCGACGATGGATGCCAAAGCGACGGACAACGCCACCGGTGTTGTGATTGCGTTAGCCCCAAGCCAAATG
>JAKQOD010000673.1 GCA_029565465.1 Deltaproteobacteria bacterium | reverse complement strand
CATTTGGGGTCGGATACATCACGGCAATATTCTTTGCTGTTTGCCCAGGTGCGCGATCGAGCACCTCACCGTCGTACTTGCAGCCACCTTGGTCACCGACCTTTTGAAGCTTCACGAAGCCATCATCAAAGTAGTCCGGATCTGGGCACGCGATTGGCATACTGCGCGGAATCGCTGTAAACTGAAACTTGTTGCAGCCTTTGGCATTGTCGTCCTTCACAAACACAGTGCAATCAAAGTCCGGCGTTGCCGTTGCAAGGTCAAACGGTGGGCTGAGCGGGGCTTTACAAGTCAAGGCATCAACGCAGATGTCGGTGGTGCTGCGCGATGTTGATTCGGGAGGCGGACCATCACATGGCAGTTCCGTTCTGGCCCCCACCGTTTCGCTGCAGCCGTAACCCGTGCCTAGCAAACAATTGTTATTGGAGAAGTTGAGGGTCTTACACAGGCGCCGCACCGGCTCGGCAAACAATTTACAGTCGCTACCACTATCAATGCCGTCGCACATTTCTTGATCCGGTGCTTGCGGATCAGCAACTTGCGTATCACACGTCGGTTCATCGGTGCGGGCGCGGCCATCGCAATCATTGTCGCCGGCCAGCGTGATCGCATCGATGGCATCGCCGTGCCGCCAGGTCACACACGTGAATGGCTTGGGGCCAAAGGCTTCGAGGTTAGCCGCATCTGGAGCTAGGGCAGCCGAATATCGATTCACGCGCTCGCTTGATACGCGCAACGTTGCGACCTGCGCTATTTGAACTGGGACTCGCTCGCGGTAACCAACGACAAACAAGCCTTCTGCAGCCGGCGCGGCGTTGCTGGGCACGAGGTAGTCGTACTCGTTTACGCCAGCCGCAATCGCCACGCTGTCGGCAGGATAGTAGTCGCGTTGATAGACGGTTGGCTTGGCTGGGCTGGACAATAGTGGCGACAGATCAAGTGGGATATCGGGACGAGCGCGAACAAAGAAAAACTCGACGTGATCAACCGAGCCAGCGTCGAACGTGACGTGAATCAACGCGCCGTCTTGCGTCGTGCAGGCAGCTAGCGCAGTCATAAGCGTCGCGCTCAAAACAGTCGGCACTTTCATGGCGAGCACGACTCAGGTAACTTGCCTTCGCATTCCACGATTGCAGGGTTCGATTGGTTGCAATTGGCTTGCTTCTTCTTCAGTTCGACCACAAGCCCAATATTCGGCAAGCCACCACTTCGCGAAACGCCTACCAGCATGTGTTTGGGGTCAGTCAACGTGGCGGCTGCGGGCACTTTTACGGTGAACCGCCCGCGGCAGAACCCATCAAGGAGCTCCGGCACCAGCACCCAGTCGCCGTCGCGGTCCAAAAGTGGATCCACATAAACATTTTGCAACGCGGGACACAGTCCGAGGTTGGGGATGAAGCCCAACGCAATTGGCTGCTTGAGCCCTTCAATTGGGTCGAGGCCACACGGGATGCCGTTATCCCCCACCCGAATCTCACATGTATAGTCGATTTTTTTGAACAACGCCTCGTAGGCTTGAATCAATGATGCTTCGGAATCATATCGATTGTTGTTGTTCACAAAATCCTTGCAATGATCTTTGTCGAGGCAGGTAACGACCGCCGGTTCGGCGCATAAAAAATAGTCCTTGCCCGTATGTTTGTAGTCATCGCAGATCGAATTTGCACTCAAGCCACACGCAAGCGCAGCATCGGCCCGTAGGCACCGCAGCGGTTCCGGACGATTCTGAATGTTGGGTGACATGCCATCACAATCGTCGTCCTCACCGTCACACGTATCTTCCTTCCCGGTTTTCATACAGTTAGGAGGTGGGCAGGCTGTCACGCCAGCGTCCATAATCACGCCAGCTGTCCAACGCGTACAACCGCTGGTCGTTGCGAAGTCCTCCAACGCCGTCGGCTTAAGGGGGACTTCATAGATATTCACGCGCCCAGCTGTACGGTTGACCTTTACCGTGCCAAACGCGACGGGCATGCCTGCGGCCGAACCAACCACCAACACTTCGCGCCACTCGGGCAACGTCGGAATCTCGTCGTCGGGCAACAGCAAATCAAAGCGTTGCGGATACTTTGACACATCGAAGACGTTGTTTTCTTTTGCGTTGTTGTCACGCACAAACACCGGCCGATTTGGCGCGAACCCCGTCGGAGAACCGTTGTCTTTGAAGGTCCCCACAAAGAACTCAAGTTGATCGACCTTCAAGTCGTTGGGCAGCGGTGGCGTGACCGCGAGATTCACGCGTAACAAAACACCTTCTTGTGGTGCACAGCTACACAGCCAAAGCAGCATCAAGCAAGCTAACCAACGCATGCTGTTAGGATACAGCAAACACTATTGAACTTGCGAAAAGTCGACATGCGAAACAAAGTGCGCGCCAGGAGTGCGAGGCAACGTTGGCGCATGGCCATTTAATAAGTCACCAACAAGCAGCTTGGGTGCGGGCACCACCATCAGACCACGCTTGATAGCCACCACAAAGCGGCGGGCCAGTGCGGTTACAACATCTGCATCTGATGTGCGCAGGCCGCCTACAACTGAATCACCTTGATACGATGTGACGGCCGCCACGATCTTGCTGCGCAACGCCGCATTGTTACCGTAAACCACCAACACCGCATCGGCAGCGGATGTTAGCGATAGGATCGAGACCAACCCGCTTGGCAGGGTAACGCCACCCGGAACGACGACAGCGTCGGCTTTGCCTAAACCAACGGCAGCCACGGCAGACACCGAATCGGGCGCCGTGTCGATTTTCGCAAAGTAGTCGCGTGGCAATTCACCACCCAGCAAGGCAGCATACACAAAATCGTTTTCGCGGCCGCCCAGCGTCGGCACCAGCAACGTCTTGCCACGCAGTTGCCCCAAGGTGGTGCCGGCTTTGCTCACCAACTGCCACGGCCGCGCAACTTCGCCGCCACGCACAACGGTTGCAACCACGGAGTAGGCACCGGGCGTGTGCGAAAGGTAAGCAACATCGACGAGGGCGGCGCCAACTTCACCCTTTTTCACTGCGGCTGCAAAGTCGGTGGCACGCGCATACACGCGGCCAACGCCAGTGCCACCAAGCGCCGCACCCAAATGGTCGGCCAGCTTTGCCGCAGCTTCAACCCGCGCGCCGGTGCCGGCATAAGGCAGCGATGGGGTGAACATGCCGACCGTGATATTCTCCGCGCGGCTCATCCGCGGCGCAACCAACATCGCGCCAACAAGCCCCGCAACCAATAAACGTTTCATGGTGCGGCTCCTGTTGTGCTTCCAAACACGCGTTCTTTGGCATCGATCCAATCGTTGAGTGGCGCAAACCGCACGCCACTTTTGCGCGCCCGGCGCCATGCATCGAGCGCCTTGCTAGCTTCATTGTTGCGTTCGTAACCGATGCCCAACGATATCAATGCCTCGGGAACTTTGCTGCTCAGTTTTTCGAGCGCCGCTACACCAGCGTCGATCCGCCCTTCGGCAATATCGATCACTGCCGCATTGACGGCGAGCTCATCAACGCCAACGCGCGTATTGACCCGCGTCGCTTGCGCAAGATACGCCTTCGCTTGCGGCACCCGACCATTGCGAAACGCGTCAGCAGCGGCCGACAACGCGACCACGCGGGTGGCGGTGGCTAACAACGTAGCAGCGGCCCCAGTCGAACGCGCAGCCAAGCGGTTCAGCCGGTCCAGCGCTTTAGCGGCATGGCTTGGTGTTAAGCCGTCGAGATAGGCTTCAAGAATCGGCGCCGCTTGGGTATCCGCGGGTGCCGGAAATGGGCACGACTTGCCCGCAACCACGCGCAGCAACTTGAGCGCCGCGTCGCGTTCGCCAGCGACCACATTCGCAAGTGCCAATTCACATTTGCGTTCCACCGAAGCGTCGGCCGCGGCACCGTCGCGCAACAACTCAATGGCTTTGGCGCCGTTGCCAGCGCGAATGGCCGCAATGCCAGCCGCCGATTTGGTAGCGCGTAGCGCGGCAGCAAATTCCGGCCCCGCGCTTTGCGCTGCGCTCACGTTTTCAAGCCAAGCCACGGCATTGGCAGGCTCACCAAATTCCAATTCGGCCGCCGCAGCGTCGATGGCAACCATGGCAACCATGTCGCCTTGCGCAGCGTTTGCACTGCGCTGGTAAAAATCGCGCGCGGTTTGAAACGTAACCTTGCTGCTGTTCGCACGCGCCAATAACAACAAGTCTATCGCTTCGGGTTTGTTGATCGTGCCAAGCAACTCGCGTGCTTCGTTGGCTTGGCCGAGCTCAAGCAATGCGATCGCCAGGTTGCGGAGCAGCACTGGGGACGACGCAATTTCGCGTCCGTGTTGCAGGGTTGCAACCGCAGCGCTGAAATCACCTTTTTCAATTTCGGTTGCGCCACGGTCGGTGAGCGCTGCGGCCAGCAATCGCCGCGTACGGACGAGCGTGCGGTCGATCTTCATCACAGCTTCTAAGGTCTCGATCCCTTGCGTGAGGTTGCCTTGCCGCAAATAGGCAAGCGCAAGCACCGTCAACAGCCGCGCATCATCAGGCATGACCTCACGCACTGCAGCCAACCGGGTTGCGACGTCGGCGGCATTGCCAACGGCCAGCTTGGCTTCGCCTAGTTCGATCCACCACTCTGCATCGGTTGCGGCAACTTCCGGTGGCCCCAGCTTTTCCAAGAGCTCGACCGCTTGCGCCGCTTGTTTGCTCTTGCGCAGCACCGTTGCCAATCGCACAGTCCACCGACGACGATTTGGTTCTAGGCTTTGCGCGGTCTGCAGTTCTTGTTTCGCTGCAGCCAGATCGCCACGCGCCGCGAGTGCTTCGCCTAACAACGCGTGCCCCGCAGCGGCTTGGCTAGGTTGCGCTGCGATATACTCACGCGCGCGCTTCATAGCGCCGTCGACATCGCCGGTCGCAAGCGCGCACTGGCCGTCAACCAGGCCGATATCGGGATATTGTTTGGCTTCGCGGCTGAGCGCAGCCAACATCGGGCGGGCGCGTCGACAATCGGTGGCAGCGGTTGCCCATGCCACGCCTAAGCGCGCTCGCAGATCAACGCGCGAAACCCCAACGCTCGCGGTAAATAATTCGATCGCTTTGGCGGGTTGCCGCGCTCGCAACAACGCATCGGCGAGATCAACGCGATGCACCGGATCTTCGCTAGCAAGGCTAGCCGGCCGCGTTGCCAAGTAGCGTTGGTAGGCCACAATCGCATCGCGCCACCGTCCGCTTTGGTAGTAGTTGTGCCCCAACAACAGCAGCGCATCATAACGTTTGTCGTCGGCCGCAACGACTTTTTCCAAAAGCGTCACGCCTTCAGCGGTGGCCCCAGCAAGCAGCAGCTGAGTGCCTAACGCCGCTTGCACATCGATATCACCAGGCGCCAACGTTGCGGCTTTGCGCATCACAGCAACGCCTGCCGCATATTGTTTTTGTGCCGCATGTACCGCGGCGCGCAAAATGTAAGCATCAATGCGTCGCGGGTTTAGCGCCAGCGCTTGGTCCAATGCCTGCGCTGCAGCCGCATACGATCGGGCACGCAACGCTTCGCGGCCTTCGCGAACCAATGCCGCACTATCGTCTTCCGACTGTTGCGGCTGTGCCGATACCGACGGTACCAGCGCTGGCACCAGCACGGAAACACCAGCACATGCGAGCGCCATCCAAAACACGGTTTTGCGTACTTTCATCGGAACGCGAACCCCACGCGCAAGTAGACTTCGCGACCTTCACCGGGCACACGGCTGATATCTCGCACCAGCGGTATTGTACGATTGTAGTCTTGCGGCGCAACCACTTGTTGGCGGACGCCAAGCAGATTGCGTGCGGTCAGCGAGATATCAAAACCACCAAGACTTGGTACCAGGATGCTCGCGTTCCACATCGTGTGCAGGTCAGCCGTAATCGTAGGATCTTGCGTTGGCCGCGCGCCCAACACAATCACTTCAGTCGAAACGTGGGCCAGTTTCCGAATCAGTGGCGTAGATACCCCAACGCTGGCTTGAACAGCAGGGGCGTTCGGCACCTTGAGGCCATCGACGCTGCGCACCTTCGCAAATGAGCCGCCGGCAAAGCCGAACCAACCATCACTGTTCCGAAACGTGCCTTCGGCTTCAACCCCGGTTGAAACGTACGCCCCGACATTCTGAAATTGATCGAGGCCGGCCGCGATGTCGCGCTGCTCGACAATCCGGTCAGTTACCCATCGATAGCCCGAGATCCGCGCCGACAGACCAGAAACCGGCCGCGCCCACAGCACGACTTCGGAACTACGAATGGTTTCGGCACGAATATTCGGATTCGCTTTGTAGTCTTCACCGTCGTCGAAGAAACCTTCGAACATGCTTGGATTGCGAAAGCCTTCCGCGTAAATCAGCTTGGCGCCGAACCGGTCTTTTTTAGACAAGAACAACGCGGCTCGCGGTGACAACCGATTTTCCAATAACGAATGGCGGTCACCCCGGACCCCTGCCGTGAAGCCCAGCCATGATGTTGGCGAGCCATCGAGCTCAGCATAGGCAGCGGCGATGTTGAAATTCACGGGAATATTGATGCTCGTGCGCCCGGCACTCGGTTCATAACGAGCCCGACTCCGCGTGCGATAGAACGTCGATTCAACGCCAACGGTGCTGCCGAATTTACCGTTGGCAACAATCTCGTAGCGCGCCCGCACTTCGGCACCAAGCGATTGGGTGTCGCCAATGGTCACGAAGTTCGAAGGTTCGTTCACTTTGGGGACGCTATCGTTGAAACGATACGCCGAAAAATAACCGCGGCCACTGACCCGCAAGCGGTCGGTCAACGAACGCACGTGGCCACCTTCAGACATCAACAAGGTGTTGTACGAGGTGTAGCCACGGGCAGGATCGGCATCGTAGGGTGCAAATGGTGATTCGCGTCGATAACGAAATGCGCGAATCTGCCCAAACGTACCTTGATAAGCACCGACCAACGTCGCCGCTAACTGGCTTGCGCCGTCATGCGAAATATTTTGGCCGATGTCGGGGACGTTTAAGGTTTCGCCAGCCCGCAACGTACCAGAAACTGAGCCGCGCACTTGCTGGTTGATAGTGCCGCGCGCGAACCCAGCGCCAAACGTACCACCACCGATGGAGCCCATGCCAACGCGGCCCCACGCCCGCGGTAATTCGGCCGCAGTGCGGGTCACGATATTGACGATGCCAAAGAACGCGCTCGTGCCGTACAATGACGAGACCGGGCCGCGGATAATTTCGATGCGTGCTACTTCATCGAGCGCGATCGGCGCATCGTAACCAACCCCCGACAACGAGCCCCAGCCTTCGTTGACCGAAGCACCGTCGACGAGCACCAGCACCCGCGTATTAAAATCGCCAAGCAGCTGAAAGCCTCGAATGCCCATGCGTTGCTGCAAACGATCGTCGGAAATAAAAATACCAGCGAGTGCAGCCACCGCTTCGGCAACTGTGCGATAGCCAAACCGACGTATCCGGTCGGCTGAAATAACCGTAACCGCGGAGGCCACGTTGCCTAGCGTTTGTTCACGCTTGGCTGCACCCACAACAATTTCTTCGTCGGAGTCTGCCGCAGCCTGCAGCGCGGCAGACGTGCTTGGGCCTTCGCTAGCCAGTGGCAGCGGTGGCAAATCGGCAATGTCGACGCCACCATTGCGTTGCGTTGGCGTTTCGTCGGGGAGCTTAACCGGCTGAGCCTGCGCCACGCCAACCGCACTCACCAACGATAAGGCGACGCAAGCGCTGCGACGCACGCTCCACGCGGGGCCACGAATCATGCCGCACCGAAACTGTCGTTGCGCCCATGCCCAGCCGCAGCTGGCGGATCGTATTGGCACAATACGAACGTGATATCGTCGTCAGCGTCGACACCTTCGGAGAAAGTTTCGACCGCCGCAAGCACGCGATCGCGCACGGCTACCAACGCTGCACCGTCGGGCAACGCTTGCCCTTTGAGCGCCATCCGCAGGCGACGGTCGCCGTATAATTTGCCAGCACGGTTCGCGCGCTCAACTAAGCCGTCCGAAAAGCAGACGAACAAATCGCCTGGGGCAAGCTGCTTCGAGCCGCGGCGAATCTCAACTCGGATGCTTGGATCGCCAAGCGGATTGCCAGCAGCGGCAATAATGGCGGCATCTTCGAGCATGCGATGCTGCCCCATGCGCACGATGTACGGGAAGTTTTGCCCAGCGTTGGCAAAGTGCAGCACGCCATGGTGCGAATCGAACATCGCTGCAAAAGCCGTCATCAACGAATTGTCGCCACCAACGTCGCGAATCGCCGAGTCGATGGTGCGCAACACTTGCTCAGGCGTCAACAAACGTTCATCGATAGACGACAAGCCTTCGACGGCACCACGCGCTGTGGCAGCGATCATCGCGGAGTGAATGCCGTGCCCGGTCGCATCGCCAAGCACAAACAGCATGCGGCCATTGGACAGCTTGCGATACGTCCACCAGTCGCCACCACAGCTCGATGCTGGCATACAGTAGCCAGCAACTTTCATGTAGCCATGGGTATCGAGCGCCGTCGACGGCAGCATTGATTGCTGCACCATGCGGGCAAGGCTCATTTCTTTTTCGAGCGAAACTTTTTGCGCTTGCTCGGCTAACAGCGCTTTGAGCCGATCCGACATGAAGTTAAAACTATGGGCAAGCACGCCGAGTTCGTCGCTACGGTTGGTCGGCACGCGCTGCTCAAGATCACCTGCCGCGATACGCTCCGCTTGCTGGGTTAGGGCGCGAATCGGCTTGGCCAAACGGGCGCCTTGCAAAAACGCCAACACCACCCCACCAAGCAACACGGCGATTGCCAACAACCACACCCGTTGTCGCGACGCTTGCGCCCGCGCTTGCGCATCTGCGATTGATTGCGCCAACTCGGCCTCAAGGCCAGCGGTCGAAACGCCCATGCGCAGCGTGCCAACTACGCGATCAGCGACCTTGATGCTGGTGCCATAGATCCAGTGCGAACCACTCGCTTGCGAACGTGCAATGCCTTCGCTGCCTTGCTCGGCCAACGGTTGCGTTGCGGCCGGCGCACCGGGCGTGCTTTGCACCACGGTATTTTGCGCATCCGTCACCAACAGCCATTCGAGCCGCTTGTCGCCCCGTAGCCGATCGTCATCAAGTGCATCCTGCAACAACGGTGCAATATCGGAATAGGTCGAACTCGCCAACGGCAGTGCCACCGCGGTGGCGACCGCTTTCACCATCAAGTCGGATTCGCGTTTGATCGATCGTTCACCACTGATCCGCCGCGCATCCGCATTCGATTGCGCTAACTCGGTCATCGCGCGTTGGCCAAAAAATGTAGTTACCGCAAGTGCGACCGCAACCACGAGCGAGGTTGCAAAGATCAACTTTGCAGAAATCGGCAAGCCAACGCGTTTGCTTCGAACAGACGTCACAATCCCCTTGATTTTCACGCCATTAGCAAATAGTTGCAACCGTAGTGCACGTCAATCGGCAGGCGGCAATCGGGCTCCAGGATCAGGTTCAGCGTGATCGATTTCGCGTGCGGCGATCCCATTGCGGCCGATCGAACGCATGCGGTCGACCACATCGTCATACAGCGCTTCAAGCGGCGTAGCGACGGCGTCACCTTCTAACAAGCGTAAGGCCGCGGCAATCGCTTCAATTGTGCAAACGCGGCCGGGCCCAGGCGATTTGCGCAAGCGAGGTGCTGCGACAGCGAGCTCAGGCAAGCGTAGCGTCGGCAAACCTCGCAGCATATCGAGCTTGCGCCACATGCGACGAGCTTGTGACCACGTTGCATCCAGGACGATAAGCTGCGCTGGTAGTGGCGTTGGCGCCACCGTGCATTCATCGCCCATAGGAAACAACAACATCGCCCCCAGCAGCGGGGTAAATTTTGCTTCGCCGCCGGCGCCTCCATGATCAACAATTTCGCTGTTGATCAGCGACAACGCCGCCAAGCGCCCGGTGTTCGACGACCGAAACCGTTCACTATGATGGCGCACGATCGTGACCCGCGTTTGTGTTTGCACACGCGGCAGCACGGCGCACACGCACACTTGCCGTGGCAACGCGCAGTGGTCGCAGTGATGCGGATGGCGATCGCTACCTAACGACAACAGCGGAAGCCAACATTCGGGAAGAAGAACGTGTCATTCGCAAGCGTAAAGTCGAGCGCACACGTCGTGCCGTTGACAGGTGCATTCGATGCACCGCCGCGGATTGGATTGTTGCCTGGCTGCCGCGCGGCGGTCCATTCCCGGACGTTGCCCGACATATCAAACGCGCGATTGACGGCGCTGCCGTTGGCGTAACAGTTGTTTAGGGCCCCGGTTGGCAACACGTCGTCTTGATTGCCCGCTACTACGCCGTCGGTATCAAGTGGTTGTGCGTTGCAATTCGTGTTGGATGCAACGTTTGGCGACGTGCCGTAAGCCCAGATGCCACCATTGCCGGTGGTTAACGTCGGCGCGGTCGTGCTGTTTTCTTTCGAAATCATCACTTGATCGATCTTTACGCCATCTTCGCGCATGAACACGTTCAAGAAGCGATTGCCGATAGCAGGCACGTTGATCAACGTACCAGCTTTGACCCATACCCAGCCCCCGTTGGTTGGCGTTTGCAACGTTTGCGTCGGCGCCGTCGTGGTGTTGGTTGCGATGCCAATGCCAATCGTATCGGCAGCACTAACGGCCGAGTACATCCGCACCCAAACCGTGTAGTCGCCGGTTGACGTGAAGTTGAACTGATAGCTCACCCGTGGCGCTTGGGTTGGGCCATTGGCCAAGCTCACGTTGACGCCGGTATCGGGCGATGCCTTCAACGCCGATGCGCCGGAGTAGCCAGCTGTGACATCTGGGGTCCATGCACGCGTAACGCTACCGGCCGTTGCGGCGCTGATGCTGAAATAGTTTTCGGCTTCGATAAAGACCCGATCTGCAACTGCAGTGCCCGGCGGGCCGTTGACGGGATACGCCGTCCCCGCCACCACACCACACGAGCGATGCCATTCTTGTTCGGTGCACAAGTGCGCACCGATCGCCGTGCACGCAGCGGCGGCTTGCGGTGCAGTGATGTTTACCCACGGTTGGACACCAGCGCGTGAACAGGTCGTTGTCGTCGTCGCGCCAGCTTCTGTGTTGGTGGCATCTGGCTTCGACGCTTCGTATTTCATGATCTGCACACCGCCTAGGCTTACCCACTCTTGCCCAATCAAATTACCCATGTTGGCACCGTTATCAACCGTGCCATCGCAGTCGTCATCTTTGCCGTTGCAAGCCTCCATCGCTGGCGGTTGGCCCATGACCGTAATCTCACAAATCGTCGGCGCGTTTTTATCAACTGGGTCACACACCCGCACGCCGGTTGAGCGACAGATGCCTTGCATTGCGTCGCCACAAGCGCTGCCTTTGTCGGGATCGCCTTCGTCGACCTGTCCGTCGCAATCGTTGTCGATGCCGTCGCACTCGGTTTCAGGAATGATGTCACCGTTAGCGTCGGTTGAGACCGTCGCGCCATAAACGCATTCCCATCCAGTCATGCCGCCGCACGTTGCCACGGTGCCCATGCACGCGCCCACATTACGGCAGATGTTCGGCGCCGTCATGTTGTCATCGATCATGCCGTTGCAGTTGTCGTCTTTGCCGTTGCAGGCTTCAACCGGCCCCTCAAACGTGCACGGCCCGTATTCGCAGCCGTTCGCTGGATCGTTGTCATTGTTATAGTAGTTCTGGTTACACGCACCAACCGCACACATCCCGCTCGCGCATGCAGCGGTTGCATTGGCGGCCATGCAAATGTTGCCGCAATTGCCGCAGTTGCGAGCATCGGTGTTGAGATCAAAACCGTTGGTTGCATTGCCGTCACAATCCTGATCGAGCGCATCGCACAATTCGAAGGATGGGCCAACATCGCCCATACAGACCGGCACGCCGCCCGTGCACATCAACGTGCCAAGCGCACACTCGCCGACGTCAGACATGCCACAGCTGCCCATGTTGGCCAGGCCTTCGTCGGTCATCCCGTCGCAGTCATTGTCTTTGCCATCGCAAGCGTCCGCGATGGCACCAGGCGTACCCGACGAGCCCACACAGGTCACCGCACCGTTGACACAACGGTTGGTACCGGCCACGCACTCGCCAACGTTCGAACCACAAGCCGCACCGCCGCCGGGGTCGCCGTTATCGATGGTGCCGTTGCAATCGTTGTCTTTATTGTCACAAACTTCGGGTGTTGCGGCTACGCCGCTGCATTTGAGCACGCCAGATACGCACTCTTTGAGCCCAACGGTGCACTCGCCAACGTTGTTGCCGCAGGTGTCGCCCACGCCAGGCAAAACCCCATTGTCGACGGTGCCATCGCAGTCGTTGTCTTTGCCGTCGCACACTTCATTGCCGGTCGGCACGCAGGTGCCACCGTCAGTACGATTGCCGTCGCCTGTATTGCCATCAAGAATCGGCTGGCCATCGGTGCCACCATCACCGGAGATGGCGCAGTTCACACAGTAGTCATTAACGTTACAAGACACCAAACCGCCGACGGCTAGCGCAGCGGTGGCAACAGTTAACAAAACCAAGCGCAAGGAGCTCATGCTGCACCGCCTTGACCGCGATCGTTGCGTTTGCGACGCGGCAACCCGATCGCGCCAAGTAAGCCAAACAACATTACCAACGCGCCGCTGTTATCGTTGCTGGTCGAACAACCACCACCACCGCCGGGGGTGACAAACTGTTGCTTGGTGCCATCTGGCGGCAAGTTGTTTGGATCGTAGCAGCTGCCTTCGCGACAAAGCTGTCCGGCGGCCGGACACGTAATTCCGAGGCAAGGATCAGTTACACACTCACCGGTGCGTGGATCACAAACCTGCGCTTGGCCACAGCTGCTGCCTACCGGACACATCGACGTATCGCACCGGCCATTGGTTTCGTTGCAGTAGGTATCTTTTGGACAGCCATCGGGACACATGGTGGCCACGCAGGCACCGCGCGAGCAGTAATTACCGGTTGGGCATTGCACGCCCGCACAACTGCCGACGCAGGTCCCGGCCGAGCAGAACTGGTCGCCTGGGCAGGTCACACCAGCACACGGGTCATCGACGCAGGTGCCACCGACACAGTTCTGAGCGGCCGTACACTTGTCAGGGAACGTGATGCAGTTATTCGGCAGACACGTGCCTGACGTTGCATCACAGACCTCGTTCGCATTGCAGGTAATTTGCGAACAAGCCAAGACACAGGTGCCTTCGAGACACACGGTTTTTTCGCCGTTCGGCGTTGGGTCGCAAACTTTGTTGAAGCACGGATCGTTTACGCAGAAATTATCTTTACAGATCTTGCCCGACGGACAGGGGAACTCACCCGCGCCACAGGCAAACGCACACTGACAGTTGGTACAGGTTGATCCACCAGGGCAGTTTGGATCTTCGTCAACTTTGTTATCGCAGTCGTTGTCATCGCAGTCGCACGATTCTTGCCGAATCGCGGTGCCACCCGAGCAGACATAACGGCCACCCGTGCAGGTCAGCACGCCACCGCAGATGGTTCCGCCAGCGTCGCAGGCTCCCATATCCATCGCATTTTCGTCGATGTTGCCGTCGCAATCGTCGTCGTTGCCGTCGCAGGTATCATCGGTCGTTGCTGGTTGCGCGTTGCACATCAGCACGCCGTTGGTGCACACCGTAGTGCCAACACCACACGTCGTGCTGCAGCGTGCGCCGCCCGTGCTTTCATCGGTTAAGCCGTCGCAGTCATCGTCGAGCAAGTTGCACGCTTCGACGCGTGGCACCACTTCGCCCAAGCAAGCACCGAACACGCCGGAACCACCCGATGGACACGTATGCGTACCAGGCCGGCAGATGCCCATGTTGGGGTTGCCACCAGGCAATGCCGAACAAGCTTCGGCAATACCGTCGCGGGTGCCATCGCAGTCGTTATCACGACCATCGCAGGTTTCGGTGGTTGGATTGACGCCCGTACATGCGCCCCATGCGCCCGCTGCGCAGGTTTCGATACCAACCCGGCACTCGCCGACGTTGCTGCCGCATTGACGGGTCAAGTCTTCGTCGACCAAGTTGTCGCAATCATCGTCGATATTGTTGCAAATTTCGACGTCGCCACACGTACCGCAAACGCCTTCATCGACCAACCCGTTGCAGTCGTCGTCGAGATTGTTGCAGATTTCGACCGATGGAGTGCCACCCGGATTCGTGATGTTGCATTGGGTACCGGTGCCATCAGGGCGACACACATAAGCGCCGGTGCCGCGGCATACGCCCAGCAAGCCGTTGTCGCAGGTGCCACCTTTGGAGGGAAAGTCTTCGTCGATCCGCGTGTCGCAATCGTCATCGAGATTGTTGCAGACTTCCGAACGCACCGAGTCGGCGATGATCTTGCTGACCGCTAATTGCAGTTCTTCTTCGTTGGCAGCATACGAGCCTTCATTAACCCCCGGTGCATCAGGCGCTCCGCCGGAATGCGCGATGGCTTCAACGGCTGCGTTGCCAGGCGCAATCCCAAAGCCGATTGGCTTGGTGGTGATGCGATAGTTCTTGCCGCCGACCGAGGTCGACAGCATCGACGCCGCGGCCCCTGGAGCATCAGCACCACTGACGGTTTCCGCGCCGTCGGTAAGCAGAATCGTGATGTAGGGCCGACACTGTTGGGTCGGCGTCAAAAACACATCTTTGGTTGGATCATTTGAAATTGGCGAAAAGCCTGGCGAGCCCGAAGGCCACAGAATCGTGGCATCGCTGCGTTGCAAGCCTTGCCAATAGCGCTTGGCCCCAACGAGCGAACCGCCCAGCGGCGTGCAGCCACCCATCTTTACAATTTCAACTTGGCCCGCCCCCGTCGCTGCACAACTGTTGCAAACACCGTCGGTATACAGGGCGGGTTGGGTGTTGGCACCGTCGACGAGACCAGCCAGCATCTCAAGCGAGCGATCGTCGGTGGTGCAGGTGCTTGCCGTCACGCTGCAATCGGTGTTGCAGTCAGTCGCAAAGGTGCCGGCTTGGGTATGCCGAAAGCGGCCAAGCGCGAGCACCATGTCACCATAGCTATTCGAAATTTTATTGATCGCGCATTTTGCGTGATTCAACTTCGTATCGGCGGTACCACAGCTCGTTGGACCGGCGTTGGTTGCACCGTTCATCGAGCCCGAACTATCGAGAATGAACACCACGTAAGGTTTCAGTGCTTCACCAGCATGCGCGTCGCTTGTCAGCAACAGCGGTGACAAACAACTAAGCGCCAATACAAAAGGCGCAGCTAGCCTGCGGGGCAATATCCTCATTGGCCCAGCATACAGAAACAGCTACACGAACGAAACCGCGAATGGCGGCTACGGCGATGTAGGTACAAACAATGAGCGACCGATCACTTTGAGCGCCAAGATCGGCTTTACGCCTTCGAAGATCGGCAACACGCTTGCGTCGGCCATGTAACGGCTAATTGGATACTCTTCCGCGTAGCCCCAGCCACCATGCAGCAATTGCCCGAGTTGACAGACTTCGACGGCGACATCACATGCAAACAACTTTGCTTGGGCCGCCAACGGCGCTGCTTTTCGCTCGTCAAGATCCATCGCTTCTGCGGCCGTATAGGTAATGGCCCGAGCCGCAGCCAAGCGTGCCGTCATCATCCCAACATGAAATTGGGTCAAGCCAAAGTCCGCGATCGATTTGCCAAATTGCCGACGAGAAGCAACGTATTCCGAGGTTTTCTCTAACGCTGCCTGCGCCAACCCACATGCGCGGCCACCGGTTTGCAAACGCCCAGCCGCAAAGCCTGCCATCTGAAGTTGAAACCCTCGGCCTAAGCCCGCAGCTTCGCCAACGACATGTGTGCTAGGCACGAACCAGTCGTCGAATGCCAACGTAAATGAATGCATGCCGCGGTACCCGGGCGTGCGATCCGCTTTACCTCGCAAGGTGCCACCGCCGGCCTGCGAAGCTTCAAACTCATGGCCCAAGAACCGGGGCTTTTCAACGATCATCAGCGTGAGGCCGCGCGCACCTTTGCTCACATCGGCATCGGTGCGGACCAACAACGCGATCACATCGGCGCGGCCAGCGAAGGTGCACCAGGCTTTCGCTCCGGTAATCGACCAGCCCGCCACACCGTCACGCGTTGTCGCAGTTGCGCGACACGTTAACGACGCAACGTCCGAGCCAACATCCGGTTCAGTTACCGAAATCGCAACCATCACCGCGCCCGACGCCAGCTTCGGCAACCAATGTTGCTTCTGCGCTTCGGTGCCGCCGGCAAGCAGCGCTTTGGTCAAAATTTCTGGCCGTGTAATCAACGAACCGCCGGCAGCGAGTGAAGCGCGCGATAGCTCTTCGGTGGTTAGGATCATCGCCAGATTGCCAAGCTCATGGCCGCCAAAACGTTCGGGCACGGCCAAGCCGAAATATCCAAGCGCAGCCATCTCGCTGATGATGCGCTCGGGCACCAGCTCATCGAAGCGATGGATATGTTCGGCATGTGGCGCAACTTCGCGCTCGGCAAATTGCCGCACACTGCTGCGCACTTCTTGCAGCGTTTCGTCGAGCGGCCACAACGTACGGCCCGTGCTTTCAATGGTTGCCCGCCCGAGCGCTTGCACCGCTTCGGCCCGCAAATGTTTGCGAATCGTTTGTTGATGGCTTGATGCAAAAGCAAACCCATCAGGTCGTCCCAACTCAAACGCAATCGCATCGAGTTTCGCCATGGCACGTTGTGCCAACTCCGCAATGGCGACAGCACCCGCAGGCGCAAGCGACGCAGCTTGGGTCGCAGCAGCCAGCATCGCAACAGCCGCGCGGGTTTCGGTGGCTGCATACGCAAGCCGTTCGACCACGGGTTGATGCTCGTCGGCACGTTCGCCGTTTTGCGTAAGCGTAGTAGCAAGCGCGATGGCTTGGCTGGTGGTCGTTTCAAGGTCAGCAACCAAAGCGCGCAGTTCGTCGTTCATGCCAGCGCATCATACGCGGGCAAGCATCGTGTGCCCAGGCTTTCACCGAGGGAATCCACGCAGTGCGGCGCAAACTCAGCGGTTCGGCAGCTTCGCTTGCACGTGTGCCAGCAAGCCAGCGCAGGCGCGTTCACAAATATCCAAGACGTGTTCAAAATCACGTTCATTGCCGTAATACGGATCTGGCACATCGCGGTCGGCAGGTGCGCCTGGCTCAAAATCGCGCAACATCACAATCTTGCCGCTACGTGGGAGCGGCGCTGCGAGTCGCACCAGGCTGTCACGATTATTCCGATCCATCGCGATGAGGTAGTCAAAATCACCCAAATCCTCGAGAGTAACTTGGCGAGCACGATGCGTCAGCGTAATGCCGCGGCGACTTGCCGCAGCACGCGTGCGAGGATCAGCCAACTCACCGGCGTGCCAGCCGCCGGTGCCTGCGCTATCAACAGCGATCAGGGGCGCTAGGCCAGCAGCAACCAGCTGCTGCTGCATAACGCCTTCGGCCGTCGGTGATCGACAAATGTTTCCAAGACATACAAAGAGCAAGCGCACGTGGGCACAGTACGCTGAATTCGCGCTTTCGGCATTACGCAGAATGGCGTACGTTCAGGGGGCCATGAATAGGTTCCGCACAGCAGCAGCAAGTTTGGTGTGGTGTGTGATCGCAGGTTGTAGTTTTAACGCGAATGGCAACGTTACCGATGCGGTTGTACGGGTCGATAGCAATAACGACGGCAACCTGCCTGATGCAACACTCGATGGCGCGATTCCCGACGCAGCGCCGCAACCGTTCATAGTTGATCACCTTGGCGCAGTCGAGCCAACGTTGACCACCGCCAATTTGGTTATTGATCAAGCCACCGAAATTACCAGCCTGCCGTTGGTGGGAACAACGCAAACCAGCGGCGGCGCGATTGCTGTACTGTACTTCGACACGCTTACCGTCAATGCGCGCTTACGTATTGGTGGCAACAGTCCCGTGTTGCTGGTTGGCAACAACATCGTCATCAATGCCACCGGCAGCATCGACGCGTCGGCGATCGGCACCACGCCGGGGGCCGGTGGCGGCAGCTTTGCAGCGCGAGGTGCAGGCGGTGGTGGCAATGGCGTCGCCCAAAATAATGG
>JAKQOD010000662.1 GCA_029565465.1 Deltaproteobacteria bacterium | reverse complement strand
GCAGATGGTGGCGCAGGCCTACCGGTCGTCAACTGGAGCACCCAGCATGGCGACTTGCGCGTTGCGCATTTCTTCGCGTTGCACGCGTTGCAAACGCTGCCAGTTGCCGCCTGGGTTCTGCACCGCATCGGTGGCGCCGCTTGGCTGCGGTGGGGCGCGCTGGCAATGGTGGTGGTGTTGCACATGGCGGTTACCCTCTGGACCTTGGCGCGCGCACTTGCCGGCCGCCCGAGCTGGTAGATTCGAAATGCAGCACTGAACGTTTCGTCGCTGCCGACCACTAATGGTATGAGTTTGCTTCGCATGATGACGGAACTTCCAGCTTTTGATTGGCAGGCCGAGGCGCTGGCTTGTCCGGCTAGCCCGGCCGCATGTCTTGCGCTCGGCCGCCGCATTGCCGACCTGGCAAAGGCGCGAGCCGTGACGGCGCGCGCGGAAGTTGTCACCGTTGCGGTAGTGGCCACGCATACTGTCGATATGTTGCTGCCAATGCTCATTGTCGAGGCCGCCAAGCGCGGGCTCTTGCTCAATGTTGCAACGATGCCGTTTGGACAATTGGAACCGTTGATTTGTGTTGCCGATAGCGAGTTGTATGCGGCGCAACCCGATGTGGTGGTGCTGGCCAACCTGCTCGACGAAAACGGGATTTGGGGTGACCGCTTTACTGCACTCTCGCAAGACCAAGCAAGCCATGAAGTCGCGGCGTACGCAGACCGCATGCGCGATTTGTTGCAGCAGCTGCGTCAGAATTGCGCGGCCCAACTAGTTGTTTGGAATCAACCACCGCCCGCTCGCCTTGCGTACGGTCTAGCCGACGCTTGGGTCGCACCCCGGCAACGTGGCTTACGCAGCGAACTCAACGACGCGGTGGCACGTGTCGCAAGCGCAATCTCGGGCGTATCGATCTTCGATATCGATGGCCTTGCAAGTGAGCTCGGTACGCGCGCGTTTTATGACACCCGGATGGCATTGCTTGCACGTCAACCATTTTCAACAGCAGCCAATCTTGCAATTGCGGCGGGGTTGGCGCGTCACACGTTGAGTCGGCGCCGCGCCGCACGCAAATGCATCGTGGTGGATCTCGACAATACCTTGTGGGGCGGGGTCATCGGTGAAGATGGCGTCTCGGGCATTAAGCTCGGTGATGAGTTTCCGGGCAACGCGTTCAAAGCGTTTCAACGCGTACTTAAGGGCTACCGTGATCGCGGCTTCTTACTGGCGATTGCATCGAAAAATAATTTGCAGGATGTCAAAGAAGTCTTCGACTCCCATTCCGACATGGTGTTGCAATGGAGTGATTTTTCGGCGCACGAAATTCACTGGAATGACAAGGCTTCGAGCCTGCGAGCGATCGCTGCCGCGTTGAACATCGGCATTGATGCGTTGGTTTTTGTTGATGACAATCCGATTGAACGGGCGTGGGTGCACGAACAATTGCCCGACGTCTTGGTGGTTGATTTGCCCAAAGAACCCTTTCGGTATGTGGCGGCCCTCGATGCGGTTGAAGCGCTCGACCAGTGGATGCTGACCAACGAGGATCGCGAGCGCGCGTCGTTGTATCAAAGTGAGCAAAGCCGCGCAGAATTACGCAAGCAAGTTGGCTCGGCCGAGGATTTCTTGCAGGCGTTGCAAATTCGCGCGGTGGTTGGCGCCATTGACGGTGCGAGTCAAAACCGGGTGGTGCAGCTGCTTGGCAAGACTAACCAGTTTAACGTTACGACACGGCGCCACAGCGACGCTGATTTGCAAACAATGCTGGCGCAGCCTGGCGCCTTTGGCTTCTGGATGCGCACGTCAGATCGTTTCGGCGATCATGGTTTGATCGCCGTTGCCATCGTGGTGCCTGACGCTGGCACCACCTATCGGATCGATAGTTTTTTGATGAGCTGTCGTGTTTTGGGGCGTCAACTTGAGCGAGCGCTCATGGCGGCCGTGGTGCAACGGGTCCAGCAGCAAGGTGGCTCTGCGTTGCTTGGCGAGTTCATTGCAACTCGCAAAAATGCGCCTGCGAGTGCGTTGTTTGCGACGCTGAATTTTTCTGATATTGCAACGGAGAAGGGCCCAGGATGGTGGCGCTTAGATGCGCTTGCCACGGCCGCCCAAGTGCCTCCGTTTGTGGAACTTGTAGTAGAGTCTGCGGCAAATGCCAAACTCGATTAGTTCCCGCACCAAAAGCATTGTCAGCGCGACACTAGGGGTGCCACTAGCGACGTTGACTGATGAGTCAGGTCCGGCAACGATTTCCAATTGGGACTCGTTGCATCATCTGCATCTCATCGTTGCGCTCGAGGCTGAGTTTGGCGTGAGTTTTGATCCTGAAGAAGCGTTAGAGCTAACTTCGGTGGCGATGTTTGTGGCCGCGATACAGCAGCTTGGTGGTAAGTAGTCGTGATCGAACTTCGCCCTGCCACCGCAACCGACGCTTCGGCGGCAGCCGCGTTTTTGCAGCGCAGCTTAGGGCAAGGTTCGCACTACGCGCGTTACGTTTGCGACCGCTGGGCGCGTGATCGGCCACGCGGCTACTTGCTGGCTGACGGTGGCGTGATTCACGGCTTTTTCACCACGACGTATGCGCAACGCTGGGCCAATGGCAACGCTTATCAGGCGTGCAACGTGCACAGCATTGCTGTCGATCCTGCGTACCGCCAACATACGCTGAAACTGTTTAAGGCCGCACTCGCAGATCGTTCTGTAGGCTACACATGTTTTACGGCATCCGACGCGGCCGCCGAAGTCTTTCGGTTCTTTCGCTTCGTCGAAACACCGTGCGTGCGCTGGGCCGTCTCGGCGGCGAGCGGCGCGTTGGCAACACTCACGGCGCTGCCACGTTTACGCGTGTACCTTGATGCCGCCACCATTGCTCGGCGCTTACCGGCTGAGCTGGCCACCGTTTCAACAGACCATCGCGGCTGCGCCCAGGTGCTTTGTGAAGTGCAGGGGCAACAATCTCTCATCATCGCGATTGCGCGAGGGCGACGCTTGCGATTTGGTGAAGTGCTGTATGTCAGCAACCCATCGATATTGCCCCAGTCGCTCGCTGCAACAACCTTGGGCTTAGCGGCCCAATTGCGCACGCCGATTGTGAGTTACGATTCACGCTGGTTGCCGAACGCGCCGTGGTTTGCGCGAAAACTGCTGCGGCGGCCTCGGCACGTACGCGCGCCTGCCGACTGGCCATTTGACGACATGTTGTACTCTGAACTAGTGCTGCGCTACGGGCGCCGCGTGGATGGACCCGAAATCTAATGTCATACTTTGCTCGTTTTGCAGCGCAGTTAGCGGTTGCGCTGGTGGTGTTAGAACTGCTGAGTCGGGTGGTGCTCGGCCATAAGCCGGCGTTGCGTTATGACAAGCGCTACGATCGCCTTTCTGCACCCAACCAAAATGTGGTCGAAGCCCAAGAAGGTTTTTCGCGCGGCCGCACCAACGAGCTTGGCAATTTAGATTCGCCGATGCCTTCGCCGCTGCCCGCGCACGCAATTTTGGCGCTTGGCGACTCGCTCACCGAAGCGCGGCAAGTAGGCCACGCCGACCGTTGGCCCGAACGGCTTGCAGCTTTGACGCAGCGAGAAGTTTATAACGCTGGCCAACGCGGTTGGTCGCCCGCCAACGCACTTGGTTACTTGCAAGCCGAGAAGCAGCGATTTGCGCCTGAATATGTGGTGCTGCAGGTATCTGGCAACGACATCGACGACATGGTTTCGGAAAAGCGGCCGCATGTCGTCGAGGGTGTTGAGGGCCTAAGCCTCAAAGTGCCCAAGCGCGGTAAGTCCGGGATGGCGGCAAAAATTAACAAAGCCAAAGAGCTGGTGAGCCGATCAGCGCTGGGTGGGAATCTCATCACGGCAGGCCTCACCGTGCTTGGTGCTGGCAATGACGGCTCCGGCAATGCGCTTGGTTGTTCGCCTCCGACGGCATTTAACACCAAAGCCGCCAACTGGTTGCTTGCGCAAATTCGCGCCGAACACGCCAAGACGGTGGTGATTTATCTGCCCTTGCTAAACTACTACGAAGGCTGTAGCGACAAATGCACCGGCGCCGCTGAGCTGTTTCGCAATGCCGCGGCAACCGCTGGCCTGCCGTTTGTGGACGCCACGGCGGCGCTATGTTCCAGCTTTGCTCAGACCCATCAACCATTGCATGGCTTTTGGAATTCGTTGCCTGGGGTCGGCCACTTAAACAGCGAAGGCAATGATGTGGTCGCTCATGTGCTGGCCGATTACTTCGCTGGCCAAAAGGCGGCGCCATGATTTTTTCATCGCTGCCGTTTTTGATTTTTTTGCCGATCGTCTTGTTGCTGGTTGCGTTGCTTAAACAGGAGCAGCACCGCCGCATCGCGATCTTCGCCGCCAGCTTGTTCTTCTACGGCTGGTGGGATTGGCGTTTTTGTTTCTTTTTGGTTGCCGCTTCAACCATCGACTATTGGTTGGCGCTCAAGATTCAGCAAGCGGCGCCAATTCAGAAACGCCGTTGGTTGTTGCTGTCGTTAGCTTCGAACTTGGGCATTCTTGCCGCATTTAAATACGTGGGCTGGTTGTTGCACAACATTAACCAGTTGACGGGGTGGAACCTGCCTGCGGTGGATATTCCGTTGCCGCTTGGGATTTCGTTTTTTACGTTTCAAGCCATGAGCTACACCATCGATGTCTATCGAGGGCAGTTCAACCCAACCAAACGCTGGTTCGATTTTTCGTTTTCGATGTCGTTCTTTCCCCATTTGATTGCAGGGCCGATCGTCCGCGCGTCGCATTTCATTCCGCAACTCGATAAAGAGCATCCGATTGAACGCGACAACCTGCTTGACGGGCTCGCAACCTTTTCCAAAGGCTTCCTCAAAAAAACGTTGCTTGCGGACCAGTTTGCGGTTTGCGTCGATGTCGTGTTTGCCAACCCTGCGTTTTTCTCGTCAGGTACTGTCTGGCTTGGCGTGGCTGCGTACACGGCCCAGATCTACTATGACTTTTCTGGCTACACCGACATGGCCATCGGCTTGGCCCGCATGTTTGGGTTTCAATTCCCCAACAACTTTGACCATCCGTACCTCAGCGGCAATATCACTGATTTTTGGCGACGCTGGCACATCTCGTTATCGTCATGGTTGCGCGACTATCTCTACATATCGCTTGGTGGTAATCGCAAAGGGCGCTTGCGCACCTATGTAAATCTCGCACTTACCATGTTGCTTGGCGGCCTGTGGCATGGCGCCAACTGGACGTTTGTTGTGTGGGGCGGGCTGCATGGCTTGGCGTTAGCGATGCACAAGCTAATTAGTGAACGGTGGCCAAATCCGGGGCAGGTTCGGCGTCTGCTTGGGGTGCCGTTGACATTGCTTTTTGTCATGGTGTGCTGGGTTTTCTTCCGCGCACCGAGCTTTGACGTCGCTTCAATCGTGCTTCGCAAAATGGCGTTTATCGATAGCGTTGGTTGCGACTGGCCCTATGTGCAAGCGCTGTTGGGCTTGGGCGCAGCGATCGGCGCCCATGTTTACGTTGCGTTCGATCGGCGTTTGGCGTTCGACTTTCGCAAGCCGATCTTCCTCACAATCCTGGTTGTCGCTCTCATCATCGATTTGATGTTTGCACCAACCTCACATGGCGCGTTTATTTATTTTCAATTCTAGCTGCGCGGCACGCGCCGGCGCACATCGAAGATGGTCAGCCCCGCAGCTGCGTTGACCGTATGAACGCCGGTCTGATGTAAGGCCTGGTTGGGCAGCAGCTTGCCAATGGGGCTTTCGCGAAAGCCGTCGACATCGAGTTGTTCGATACGATTCAACACGATGCTGCTGCCATAGCGGCCCGCACAATTTTGGGCAGGCCGGATCCACGCTTTGCCATCGAAGAAAATGCGGCCGGCGGGGCGAGTGTTGCGCACGTCTGAGCGAACCGGGTTGTGTGCGTGGGCATGCCATGGGCCCAGTGGCGACGCCGCGTAAAACAGCGCGAGTTCATCGTTGCTCGACGCGCCAGCTTGCGCAACGTTGCAGAACATCCACCACGTTCCTTGATGTTCATGCAGGGTTGCATCGACGGCCGTGAGGTCCTGCAACAACACGCGTTCGAGTGACCATTGCGTTGGAAAGTTGGTCGCCCGCCACAATTCAACCGTTCGATTGCGCGACGTTTCTGGAACTAGCCACCATTCGCCTTGCCATTGAAAAACGAAGGGATACGAGAGATGAAAATCGCGCTCCATCACGCGAAATGGTTGCTCAAGCGAGCCACGTTCATCGAGCCGCATGCCACACAAATGAGCACGTCGTCGGCCGCGGATGGATTCCTCGAAAAATACGATCCAACTTTGGGCATCGCGCACCACGAATGGGTCGGCCCAAAAACGATCTGGTGGTGGGATTAGCCACGTCAACTGGTCGAGGCTCAGCACGGGTTGCGCATCGATGGCCGGCGCAGGGTCACAACGAAATGCCATCGTCCACTTTTCGGGTCGCCAGCGATCCGCGGCGCGCTGCCACGCAAACCGGGCGGATTGCGCGGCTAGCCCGCGTGCGAGCGTTGGGGCCCGCATCGGCGTGCGCGAGACGAGCCGCATTGGTGCCGGCAGCTGCGGGGCCGGCAATTGCGTTACCTGGCGCAACGCTCGCGCCACAAATGTCGCAGACTTCCACAAGACTGCAACCTGAGACAGCCGCACCGACAGCGAATGGATCGGAGCATACGAATCGTAGATGATGGTTGTCACGCCATTGGCGTCGGTCGCAACTAGCCTCGATCGGATGCAATCATCTTGGGCCGCAACAGCCTCCAAGCCGATTTCATGGGCTGGCATCGTGCCTTGTTCGCCGAAAACCAACTGCCACGTCGACGCGTGGCGAGGTGCCGGAATGGCACCATTGGTAAACGTAAGGTCAACGATGATGTCGACGTGAGCTTCGGCAAGCTGGTCAACGGTTCGGCGTGGCACATCAGCTAACAAAGCCGCCACATCGGTGGGATGCCACGGATCGCGTTGGACCTTAAAGACGCGACGATCGAACGCCGCGAAGCCTTGTGCTACCGCTTTTCGTAACTTCGCCGATGTTGTCGGTTTTGGCGCTGGTGGCTCGAACACGCAACAAGCCACCAACTCAGCGCTTGTTACACGTCGCATCGCCGTTAGCGCTGCGGCTTGCCAAGCTGGAACCTGGTCCTGCGACAGCACCACCGCGTAGCGCACACTCACGTCAGCCCTAGTGTGGCAAGCACTTGTTTGGCGCGGCCTTGCCATGTGTGGTGCTCACATAGGTCGCGATATGCGTTGGTTGCAACCCGCTGCCGCAACGCCTCATCGGAAATGAGCCGCGTCACCGCTGCTTGCCATGCTGAGACATCGCCGGCTTGCGCAATCAACGCATTGTCTTCGTGGCGGAGCACTTCGCCCAATACCGGCAAGTCCGACGAGACTATCGCGGTGCCTGAGGCCATGTACTCGAACATCTTCATGGGCGAGCACCAGCGACTGTTGTCTTCACCGCTAGCAATTTTAACGCCGCTGCGCGGATACGGCATAAGCACGACATCAAATGTTTGATAGAGCTGGTTGAGTTCTCCTGGGGGAACAAAGCCGTGAAACTGGAGATTTGTCGAGATGCCGCCGCGCTGCCAATGCGCAACCTCGCTCGCCGATCCGCCATAGATCGGAAATACACAGTCAGGCATGCGTTTCGCTAACTCGATGATGAGCTCGATGCCGCGCCCCGGGAAGATGCTGCCAACGTAGCCAATGCGCGGGGGGGCCGCCAGCGGGCGCCGCGTGTTCACGCCCAAGCTTGGTGGCGTGGCGGCATCGTGTGCAACGCAAATTGGCGCACGCTTCGGTGCAAGATCGTGGGCGATAATGTCATCTCGCAACGCTTGCGAAACCAACGTTAAGCCGACAAACGTGGGCGCGTTTACCAACCGGCGCCAGAGTGGCAATTGCCAACGCGATTTCATCAGTGGCATCGAATGTTGTTCGTGCACGGTTGGCAAGCCGAGCATCACGCCAATCTGGGCGCCGATGATGTCGCGGCAATACACCAGGTCGACCTCTTTGCGTAGCCGCGCGACTTCGGCGAGCACTGCTGCTGCGAACACGGCACCGCCGCCACGTCGCTTGGGGCGGGGGAGTTGTCGAATGGTAAAATTGTTTGGCACCCCATAAAAATCGTGGAGGGACTGCGTTGCTGGCGCACCTTGTTTGCCGATCAGCGTAACCGTGTGGCCGTTTGCAGCCAGCGCCGAACTCATGTTCATGACATGCACGCTAGACGCCTTACGCCCAGGCAAATACGACATCGACAAATATAGGATTCGCATGGCGTAGATCGTTAGCTTGCTTTGGCGCGGTCGCCCTTGGTGGCGTCCTTTGGATCTGGCCCATAGCCGTAGTAGCTTTGGTAGTACGAGCTTTTATCGCTGCTGTCTAACTCGTTGAGGATGACGCCGAAGATGCCGCCGCCAACATCGCGAATTTGCTTCGCCGAACGCGAGATTTCATCGCGTAAGGTTTTGCCGGCGCGCACCACCAAGATGGCGCCGTCGACTTGTTTCGATAACACGACAGCGTCGGTCACTGCGCCCAGCGGTGGCGAATCCAAGATGATGCGATCGAAGCGCTTGCCGAGTTCTTCAAGCACGGCCGTAAAGCGTTTGGTCATCAGCAACTCGGCCGGATTCGGTGGCAGCGGCCCACATGGCAAGACAAACAAGTTCGGAATATCGGTTTTGCGAATTACTTCGTCGTAGTTTTCGTCGCCAAGAATCAAGTTCGACAAGCCGGTGTCACGGGTCACACCGGTCGATGCATGTAAACGTGGGCGGCGCATGTCGGTGTCGATCAGCAGCACGCGTTGGCCACTTTGGGCGATGGTGGTGCCCAAGTAAATCACGCTGGTAGTTTTGCCTTCGCGTGGATTGGCGCTCGAGACCACCAAGGTCTTGAGTCGACGATCGGCCGCGCTAAACATAATATTAGTCCGCAGCGAGCGACAGCATTCGGCGACCCGCGACGTTGGATGCTCGTGCACATAGAGGTCACGCGCCCGGTCGTCGTCGCGTGGCAGGTCGCTTTCAGCAAGGATCGGAATGACACCAAGCACCGGCACGCCAGCCGCTTGTTGCGCATCAGCCGTGGTTTTGATCGAGCGGTCCATGAACACCAACAAAAGCACAAGGCCTAAACCCACGACCAAGGCCCCCGCAGCGGCAACCATCACGTTGGCGCGCAAGTTCGGCGATACCGGCACGGTTGGCACCAACGCTGGATCCAACAAGTGCACGTTGGTATCGAGCTGCTTGTTCATGCGCCCCGTCATTTCGCTGGTCGACAACCGTGCGACTAGAATCTTGTAACGGTCATCGAACTTTTGGCGTTCGCGCACCAGCTCGTTGTACTTGTCGATTTTCGGCTTCAGGTTGACGGCTTCTTGCTTGGCGCGATCGATTTCAGCATTGAGGGCGCGTTCGGTCCCAAGGGCAGCATTATATTGCGCTTCAGCGCCGGCAACTTGTCGACGGTTTTCGGTTTGCAGTGCAGCAAGCAAATCGTCGACTTTTTCTTTCTGCTTTTTGTATTCGGGTGCGTTGGGGCCGACTTCACGCGCCATTGCTTTGAACGTG
>JAKQOD010000626.1 GCA_029565465.1 Deltaproteobacteria bacterium | reverse complement strand
GCTCTTCCGATCTAATTGTACGAGCCGCAACTGACGTTGCGGGTGGCGTTGCGGCACCAAGCCCACTACGGCTTGCCGTCGGAGTTTCGGGGGCGTTGTTGGTCCGCACGCTTGCTGGCGCCGACACGGGACGCACGCCGCCCACAGTTGCGGTCCCTCGGGCTGGCGTTTCCGTCGGTGGAGTCATCGTGCGTGCAACCGGCGAGACGGTTCGCACCGGGCCGGTTGTGGTCGCTGTACCGCCGGTCCGCATCGTGGTCATCGCACTAGCGCGCGCATTTTTGACGATAAAATCATGGGCTTCGCGCAACGCCAAAAAGACTTCGTTGGCCAAGCGCTGCACGCTAGCTTCGCATCGGGCAAATTTAACAGGATGGTATTGTTTGGTCAGTGCCAAAAATGCCGTGCGCGCCTCGCTGGCGCCGCCGCTTGGGGCTACGCCCAACGCTTCACGCGGATCGGCCAATAACCGATTCTGCATGGTGAGCAGAAAAAGCTGGGCTTCGCCGTCACGCACGAACCGATCCTAGCCTGCCAATGTCTGCGAATGCAAACTGCACGTGGATTTAGTGTATCGTATAGCGGGGGACTAACCACGCTCGTGCGACCAAAACAAACCTACCTGCTCGCATTCGCTCCGAGCATCACGCTGCTCGGGATGCTCACTGGCTGTCCCACCGTCGATCTTGGCGATCAACCAGCCGACGTGGGCCAATGCCGTCCAGACAAAACGTATTTCGTCGATGTGCTGTGGCCGAAATTCATTGCACCGGCCGACATCAACCGTAGTTGCGTTGGTAAATCGGGTTGCCATGCATCAACAACCGGCCGTTCGGCACTGCGCTTGACGGTAAATCCCGTGAACTACGATACCAACTACCAAGTGATTACACGTTTTCTAAACTGTCAGTCACCGTCGAATAGTCCGTTGTTGACCAAGCCACTCGCAGGTACAGACGCTCATTTGGGAGGCGACATTTTCTTGTCGACAATGGACCCTGCGGTGGCGGATTTCGAAGGCTGGTTTCCATGAAGTATGTCGCCATGCTCGTGGCTGCGGCGGCGGTGTCAACAACGGCGATTGCGTCGGCTGCAGCGGACGCGTATGTGCGCGTGTTGTCTGACCAAGCGCCGGTCCGAACTGGGCCAGATGCCACCTATCGAACCGTTTATCTGGCACCGCGCGGTGAGGTTCTCGAAGTACTCGAGCGCGGGTCCCGCGACTACTGGTTTCGAGTCAGACTCGAAGATGGCACCAGTGGCTGGATTCTTGGGGAATTCGTGTTTCCATTTGATGTAGGCCCTGCTCCTGCGCCAGGCTTCTTTACCCGTGTGGGGCGCTCTATCTCAAACGCGATCCTTGGGCCATCGCCGATTCCGTTTGCTTCAACCGAACTATCGTTCTCGGCTGGTTTGCTCGACGGTGAAGGCATCTTTCTGTTGCGCCCGGCATGGGTGATAGCGCCGTTGGTTGCGATGGAAGGCTTTGTGGGGCTTTCGCCACGTTCGGATAAAACGCTGTTTGTTGCTGGTGCGGGACCGGTCTTGCGGTTAGTCCCTGGTGCGCCGATTTCACCCTTTTTTCAACTGGGTGTTGGTGCAGCGCACGTCCGCCCCAAGGCCGACAACTTCGTTGATAAGCGCGAGACCGTGATGGCGTTATCGGCAGGCGGCGGTTTCGAAATCACGTTTAAAAAACAGATCACGGCGCGTATCGATGCACGCAACTGGACATTTTTTAACAACAATCGGGCCAACAGCGGAATCGAAATCTCCGGTGGTTTGGCCATTTTCTTTTAACCAGGATGACTAGATGAACAACCTGTACCTCAAACTGTCTGCCATGCTGTTGTTAACGGCGGTAGTTACAACGGCAGGCTGTGGCCGCGCCGCGGTGCGTGCGTCGGAGAAGGAATTCCTGGCCAATCAAGTCATGGTGTTTGATCACGACCAGCACGAAAGCGCGGCGGATCAACACGTGTTGGAAAACCGCGAAGGCGCAAGCGGTGGTCGAGGCGCCGG
>JAKQOD010000597.1 GCA_029565465.1 Deltaproteobacteria bacterium | reverse complement strand
CCATTCGGTTCGTTGCCGATGCGGGGACGCAAGTCAATGCGACCGGTGAAGCCGTCGATGCCATGACGCTTGACGGCGCAGCGTGGATCGAGCTCGAAGGGTTTGGCGCAACCAGCAGCGGTGGCGCCGGGCTGCGCTTGCGCAATTGCAGCGCCGTCACAATTCGCCGCAATCAATTCGTCGACAACCAGTTGTGGGGGCTGATCGCCGATCATTGTGACGAGCTGCTGGTCGTTGATAATCAAATTCGCAACAGCGCGCGCACCCATGGCTTGTATCTAGCCAACAGTGGCGATCGCTGCATCGTGCGCAACAATGTAGTTGCAGGCAGCGCCAGCGCAGGCATTGCCATCGGCGGTGACAATAAATCGGAGCAAGACGGCATCATCACGGGAACCTTGGTGGAAGACAACATCCTGATGAGCAATGGTGTCGATCGTTCGGCCAGCATCGTGCTCGATGGTGCGGTCGCAACCGTGTTGCGCAATAACGTGATTGCCAAAGGCGGCGGCGCAGGCGTAACGCTGCAACACAAGTACGGTGGCGCCGGGTCGATCGGGACGTTGCTCGAACACAACACCATCGTGATGGCATTGAACACGTCGGTGGCAATCGAGCTGCGTGATGCGGCAGTCGACACCACGCTGCGCAACAATATTCTGGTTGCAGGCATTTGGCCGATCGGCGCGCGTACCGCCGACGATTTGGTGCCCGAAGCCAAAGGCACGCTTGCGGTTTCGCTCGATTCGCTGGCTGGTTTGCAAAGCGACCACAACGTGGTGACGCCGCGGTTTTTCATTGGCGACGATGCGACGCCTTTGACGTTGCAGCAATGGCAACAGCGAACCAAGCAGGACGTGCACTCGGTTAATCCGCTGATCTATCGCTTGTTTCGCGATGCGCCCAACGACAATTTTGCACTCGTCGACGGCAGCGCCGCCGTCGATCGCGGCGCCGACGGCAAGGGCCTCGGTCGCGATGTCGCTGGCCATTCGCGCCCAGTTGGCCTGCGCGTGGATATCGGCGCCTACGAATATTGCACGCCGCAAACCTGCCACGCGGTTGAGCGAGCGCCGGATCCGCCACGTACGGGGCCGGTCGCGGTGGTCAAAGCTGGGCCGCCCGTGGTCATGGTGCCGCGCGGTTGTTGTGGTGGCGGCGGGCCGGAGACCGTGGTTGGTCCTGGGGCACTGGTTTTGTTAGGCTGGCCGCGCCGACGGCGAAAGGCGCCACGGTGGCGACCTCGTTAGCACAACGGCTGCGAGAACAGACCGACGCCGAGTTGTTGGCGATGTGCATCGAGCATCCGGCCGACTACGCCGAGGACGCGCTGCAGTTGGCAACCGAGATCTTGGCCGAGCGCGGCATCGACGTAGCAACCATGCGGCGGCAGCGCGCGGATGAGCAGTTGGCGCTGCGCCAGGCTAAAGAAGCCTCGCTGCAGCGAATCGCTGCCGACCATCGCGCCTTGCTTGCCGAGGCGCGTGCGCGGTTGGTCGACGACCGCTGCTTGGCGTGTGGCGCACGCGTGGCCACGCAAGAGCAACAATTGGCGATCAAGGCCGCTGCGGTGGTGTTGCAACCAACGTTGGACTTGTCGGTGCGGATTTGTCGCGCCTGTTTGCCAGCGTTTTTCGCTAGGCGGCGACGGTTTCGACCGTGGAGTGCGGTTACATATGTCATGGGTGCTGGCGCCATGCTCGCTACCACGTTCATCTGGCGGGTTACGCGATCGGTGGGCTGGGCCGCCGTTGGTTTAGTGAGCGCCAGCGTTGCCTTACCGGGCTATCTCATCGAACGCCGCGATCGGCAATTTCGCCAACGCATCTTTGACGCGCACCCGGCCGCTGGGCGGTTGCGCTCGGCTGGGTTTGAGCCCGTGGGCATCGGCCGCCATGACGTACACGGCATTGCTGCGCATGTGCGTATGCTCAGCCATGGCGACGCCAACATCGAATCGCGTGCGGTGATGTTTTTGCAAGCGCTCGGCACCAGTGAGGTGGTCCAGGCCGTGCTGCAAGCGTTTACGAACCCCGCAGCGACGGCGAATTGTGCAGCTGTGCTGATGGCACTGCGCCCGATGGAAGCCGTGCCGCAGCTGCGCGAAGCGGCGGCCAACAGTAAGGAGCGCGTTGTGCGCGACGCTGCACGCGATTTGCTGGTGCATCTTGGGGAAACCCCGCCGCAAGCGCTGCCTACGGCCCGCGTCGTCAAATAACTTGCGATCGTTGTACGAACCGGCCGAAAATTTTTTTCATGCATTCACCAACGCTTGCGACCTGGAATAACGACGTGCGGCGCGTGACGCCACGCTTGGAACTTGCAGCGCTTTGTTGGGAGCTGGTTGGCGGCCGCGAACGCAATGGCGTAGTTGTCGATTTGTCGTCGGAAGGCGCCCGGTTGGAACGGCCGTTTTTGGGTGGCGCCACGCCCCAAACGGTGCAGTTAGAATTCGAAGTGCCCGGCATCGACGAGATCATGTGGGCGCGCGCGGATGCTTGTTTTGATCAGGTCATCGCAGCACCGGTAGATTCGCCAGCCGGCGGGCCGCTTGGTTTGATTCGTCGCACCGGCTTTCGGATCGTCGCAGCTGCGCAACGCGACTTGCGGTTGATTCGCGACTACGTCTACGAGTTGCGCCGCGCTCAGTGGCTCGTCGAACAAGAAGCGCTTGACGCAGTGCTGGCATCGTGTGCGATACGCAACTAACCGGGTTCGCAATTGGCTGGTGGATCTGATACCGCTAACGCATGGAACGTCGATTTTGGCTTGGCCGGGCAAGTCTCGCACTGGTTGCAGTAGCTGCCACTACTGCGTGCAAAAAGAACGCAACATCAACTGGTGTAGCCGCGCCAGCTGGCATAACGCCGGCTGACGTCGCCGACGCCGATCGACTCTGGGCCTTGGCGCCCAAGGGGACGTTTGCAGGCGCCGTGCTGACGAAACAAGGCGCAACCATGGCATGGACCGCGGTGCAAACGCTGCTAGCACATACCCAAGCGTGGCCATCTGGTGGGGCGCAACTCAGCACAGGCTATCGCGCCATAATGCAGGAACTCACCGGCAGTCCGACCGGCACGCTAGCGGATGCTGGCCTTGCACCTGGGCCCGCTGCGATGTTCATGGGGCACGATCAGATGGTGTTTGTGTTGCCCGTGATCGACCGCAGCAAGTTTGTCGCGGCCGCGCACGGTAAGCCTGCGGCCGATCCGCAGACCGGCGTCGATATCATCGATGCGTTGCAGTGCGCGCCACGCAAAGGGTATTACGCCTGCGCCTCGTCGGTCGCGCTGTTGGACCAACTTGGCTCGGAGTCATGGGTGGGGCGGGTTGCCAATGTGGGCGCGCGGGGCGACCTCGAATTTGTTGCCGATTTCAGCCAAGCCCCGCCGAACCCGTTTCTGGCGAAGGGGACCGGCGCCGCGGTTGTGCAAATGGGCGCCGGCCAAGCGATCGTGCGAGCCACCATGCCACGCGGCCGTGACGGCACCGTCTTTGATCGGAAGATCAAGCTCGATACCACCGGCGCCGCCGGCTTCCTCTTGATGGACATCATGCCGTTACTCAAACTGTCGCCGGCAAGTGAAGGCAACGCCGAACAAGTTGCCGCAGTCGGCGTTGATGGCCGAGTTACCGCGGTCTTGCCAGCAGGCTCGATGAATCTCGATGCCCGCGTGTGGCTGACCGACGAGACGTTCGCCAACCAGGCGATCGGTAAATGCGATCAAGCACCACGCAATCCGTTGGTTACGTTCACTGCCGCGAATGGCGTATGTATGGTGACGTCGACGATGCTTGGCGCCAGCGCGCAAGCCTGGGTCCAAGACAAACAAGTGCGGTTAGCAATCACACAAGGCGTCGTCGCCCCAGGCCTCGACGTGCCGCGCTCTGCGCTTGGTGCCGAACTCGCGGATGGCAGCTGGCATGTCGCGCTGTGGGGGCGTGGCGTCGCGGTGGATACTGCTGCATCGGCGTTTAAGCAGTTGCCAATGCTACCAATGTCACCCACGCAGATCGCATTGGCGGTTCGGATCGTTAGTTTGATCAGTGAGTTCGGCGTTGGCGTTGATGTGCGCAGTGATGACATTCGCGTGGTTGCTGGCTTGCGTACCGTGTTGTCCAATTCGCCGGCGTTGGTAGCCGAATTTAATCAAGCGTTGGGTGGTCTCGACCGAGGCCAATTCGACAACGCGACGCTTGCTACGCTCGCGCAAAAATACCCGGGTTCTGATTTTGCGCATGACTATCGATCGGGGCCGATTGGCTTGTTGGCACCCGTCAGCGTGTTGGGCAGCCTCGCCTCGGTCGCGATTCCCGCGTATCTCGATTACATGAGCAAGAGCAAAACCACCGAAAGCGAGTTGCACCTACATCGCCTGCGCAAAGTGAACACCATGAAATTCAACGAAGATGGTGCGTTCGTGGTGGGCACGACACCGTTGGTGCCAGCGTTATCCTGTTGCGAGATCAATTTTCAAAACAAGAAAAAATGCGTTGGTGGTGAACCCGAATGGCAAGATCCAACGTGGCAAGCGCTGGGCGTCGCCGTGCTTGACCCACATTATTATCAATATCAATACACTGGGACCGCCACCAGCTTTAAAGCGATCGCCGTTGCCGACCTAGATTGTGACGGCACGACGGTGACCTACACCATGGAAGGCCGTGTCGAAAATGGGGCGCCAATTGTTACACTGAACCGCCCACTGAATATGGACTAAAGGAGAATCATACAAATGCGTACCTGCTTAACTATGTTTGTCGTTGCGGCTGCTAGCACCAGCGCCTGTAATTCATCGTCGTCGACAAAACCCGCAGGCAACGCTCCTGGGGCCGGCCCCAATGAAGCTGCGTTCAAAGATTATATGGGCCGCTCTAAGGGTACCGAAGCCGAACTTCGGCTGCGCCAAATCATCAAAGCCGCCAGCAGCGCAGCGGCCGAAACCTCTGCCTACATCGAAGGTCAAACTGCGTTGACGCCGGCCAAAAGCTGCTGCGAGCAAAATGCCGAAGGCCGCGGTAAATGCGCTCCGGAGCGTGCCGCCTGGAACGATCCGGTGTGGCAGAAGCTCGACTTCTTCGTCGATGATCCCCACTATTTTCAATATCAGTACACCGGCACGGCGACCAGCTACAAACTTATTGCGGTTGGTGATTTAGATTGTGATGGCACAACGATCACGTACACCGTCGATGGCAATTTTGATGCTGGCAATCCGACGTTCATCATGACCAAGCCTAACAACGCCGATTAACTCTTGCGTGGCTCGCTAGGTGGCGTCCAAATCCAGCCATCGTCGTCGGCAAAATCGGCAAATTCGACTGGAATCTGCCAGCCCTGATGTTGCCGCAAGTACGCAGTGTACGCGCAGATCAAGGCATCGAAGCGGTGGTCGCTTTGCAGCACTTCTTCCCGTGCAAAACGGCTGGTTGGTGCAAAGCGCAAAGCTTCGAACCGCGCCAACACCAATGCACGGGTGCGCCACGGGTCGGCATCGCGTTTGTAACCACGCGCATCGACGGGGCCACACAGCGCTGCAACGGTGGCCATCGGCGAGACTTCGATCATCGATTGATTCATCACAAATCCGCGACCCGCTAACCGTCTGCGCACTTGCAGTGCTCGGCCACGAATGGATACCCCCGCACCCGACAACGAGCTTGGTGACAACAATTGGGTTCGGTAGACTGTGTGCAACTCGGTGGCGCGATGCAAGTACGGCAGTGGCCGCACCCGGCTTAGCCCCGCGCCGAGTGTTCCCGCGTTCGCTCCAAGCTTGCCGCTGTGCTCGCGCATCCAGGCCACCGATGGCTCTTCACAGTCAGCGGTTCCTGGACATGTTGGCCGCGGGCAGCGCTCACACGCAGCTTGCGTCAGTGGTGCAGCGATGGCCACCACCGTTGTCGTCGGATCGGCATGGGCAAGCGCCGACCATAATGCGTCGTCGTGCAGTGGCTCCGCACCAGCACGGTGATTGAGCGCGGTGACGTTGGCGCCGCCATCGGCACCCAAGGTTAGTTCGCACAACGCCGTGGTTTTGCCCCGCCCGCCGCCGAGGTCGATGCCGATAAAGCGGCTAGCGCGTTGCCTATTCACGAGACTTTCACCTTACTCGGGCTTGTGCCGGCTGCAAAGCGGCGCAGCCGGTTGCGCATTCCAGCGCAATTTGTGACGTTCAGCACTGGCATTAGTCACCTGGTTGCCGATACTCTCCGCTCCGCCGATTTGTTGTTGGCACTTTATGGACCGCGTTACGGTTTTCCGCTCTTTCATTGCCAAGTCGCCGCAGGACCCGTTCCCGCGTTATGGCTTGGCTATGGAGCTCAAAGGCCGGGGGGACCATGACGGGGCATGGACTGAGTTCGCTACGTTGCTGGAATCATTTCCAGATTACGTACCGACGTACCTCATGGCGGCAGGATTCTTGGTTGATCTCGGGAAAAATACCGAAGCGAAAGACTTGTTTCGCAGAGGTATTGACGCGGCCGGCCGTAAAGGGGATCTTCACGCCAAGCGAGAGTTGGAAGCGGCCCTCGCACAACTCGAATAATTCACGTAAGAGATAATCCAAATGGCTCCCGCTGTTGGGCACCGGCACGCCGGACCACGGCAAGTAACCGGTAACAACGTAACAAGGACATTATTTATGAAGAAGATGATCGCTGTTGGTTTCCTCCTCGCCTCGATGACCGTTGCTTGCGGCAGCAAAGCCAAGCCAGCTGAAGCTCCAAAGGCTGACCCAGCTCCAGCTACCGGTGGCGAAACCTACGGTTCGGCTGCGGCCAACCCATGCGCAACTGCTCCAGCTGCAAACCCTTGCGCTGCTAAGTAGTTTCGTCTGCACGCCGTCATCAGCAATGATAGCGACGTCCATCCTGCCCGGATGGTGAAATGGTAGACACAGGGGTCTCAAAAGCCCCCGCCTTCGGGTTTGCCGGTTCGAGTCCGGCTCCGGGCACAATTAGATGGTTCGAGGAGGTCCGTAAAGGTCCGAAACCTGAGCCAAAACGAAAGATTCCAACGGTTTAGCTTCCGTCGGGGTCCGAAGCTTTCCGTTGCAGTCCCACAGCGTTGGGGGTATCCTTGGGGGTATCGTGACTTTTTCGGATAGTGATTTGGGGGTATCGTGTACCGTCGCTGCGGCGGTTTGTTGGGCAATCGGTCATTGCCGGGAGGCTCGCTAGCCATGCGGCTTTCCGATGCCAAGGTGAAATCCCTGCGGCCCAAGGCTATGCCATACAAAGTCTCGGACGGGCAGGGCCTGTACGTCCAAGTGGCCCCAACCGGGAAACGGCTTTGGCGGTACAAGTACCGCTTTGCGGGCAAAGAGAAGTTGCTGGCCCTGGGGGCATTTCCCGAAGTTTCGCTACGGCAAGCCCGGGAACGCTTGGCCGAAGCCCGGGCCGCGTTGGCCGAAGGCCGCGATCCCAGCGAATTGAAGAAAACCGCCAAAGCCGAAGGGCTGGCTTCCGCCAATACCTTTGAGGCGGTGGCGCGCGAATGGCTGGAAAAGTTCTCTGCCGATTGGGCTCCGATCACTCGCACCCAAGCCGAGAGCCGCTTGAGCCGCTTGGTGTTTCCCCTCATGGGCGCCAAGCCGATTGACCAAATCACCCCCACCGATGTTTTGGCAGTGCTGCGCCCCATTGAAGCCGATGGCAATCTTGAGACTGCGCATCGTGTGCGGCAACGCATCAGCGAAGTGTTTCGTTACGCGGTTGCAACCGGCCGAACCGAACGCGACGTAACCGCTGATTTGCGCGGAGCCATTCCAGCGCCCAAGGTAGAGCACTTGGCCGCGATCATCACGTCCGACAAACTCGGGGGGCTCTTGCGTGCCATCGATGCTTACGACGGTTCGCCCATGGTGAGAGCTGCGCTGCAGCTAGCGCCATTGTTGTTTGTGCGCCCCGGTGAGCTGCGCCACGC
>JAKQOD010000576.1 GCA_029565465.1 Deltaproteobacteria bacterium | reverse complement strand
TATGAACTCGGCTTAGCAATTGTAGGCGGCGCGGCAGCTGGGTTGCACCACGCGCACGAGCGGCGCGGTCCTGATGGCAAGCCGTTGGGTATCGTACATCGCGATGTTTCACCGTCGAACATCATGATCGGCTATGACGGGTCGGTCAAAGTCTTGGACTTTGGTATCGCCAAAGCTGCAGCGCGGTCTGCTGAAACCGTCTCAGGCGTCATCAAAGGCAAATTCGCCTATATGTCGCCCGAGCAGTGTCGTGGCCGCGATGTTGATCGGCGTAGCGACGTGTTTGCGCTCGGCATTATTCTTTACGAAATCACAACACAGCATCGCTGCTTTCGGGCCGAGAGCGACTTCGACACCATGCATCGCATTGTCACTGGCGATGTCGTGCCGCCATCGCGTTTGGTGTCGGACTATCCAGCTGGCTTACAAGCAATTGTGATGAAAGCGCTCGCGGTCGATCCGACGCAACGCTATCAAACCGCGGGGGCGTTGCTTGAAGCGCTAGAGAATTTTTCATCTTCGTCGCGGATCTCGATGTCGACGATGTCGTTGGGGCGGTTTATGCGAGCGACATTCGGCGACGTGCCTGAGCCGTGGCTGGCGTCTTCGCACGATCACCTGCCGGCAGGCGCGTCGCTCTATCCGCCCAAAGAAAGCACGATTTCGAACACCAATGATTCGCGTGCAGGCATCGGCATCCCGACACTGCGCTTGCAGTCGGGCACAGGCTCGAATCAACCCTTACCGCCGCAGCAACCTACGGTGCCGTTGCCTGCAGTCAACAGCTACGAAGCTGAGGAAGAAAGTGACGAAGCCGCGTGGAACGGCAAGTCGTATCCAACGATTCAGCCCAATTTCATGATGGCCGAGCTGTTGCCGGCTAATTTACGGCAATATGCCGATGTCGTGAAACCAGCGGCGCCGTCAGGGCCGTATTCCACCACGATGGCGGCCACCAGCGATGTAGGCGATGGCGTGCCGACGATCAAAGCTCGGACGGAACCGTCGCAGCCAGTGTTTGCTCGGCCCGAGCCAACACCATCACCTGCGAGGCATTTTCACACGCCGAGTCAGCCACCTGCTCCAGGTTGGGGCAGTGGCGCTAACGTTGCGCCGCCGGCACCTCCGCAAGGTTGGGCTACCCCAGCAAGTCAGCCTGCCGTGCCTGCGTTTGGTATGTTGCCTAGCCAACCGGCGCTCGCGTCCTATGCGACGCGGCCGCCATCTGGCGGTTTTGCCGACTACCAAACGAACAACACCGGGCAACAACTCGTTGCGCCCATTGCCCCACCTAAACGAATCGGCTGGTGGATTGTGCTTGGGATTGGGTTGATCGGCACCGCAATCGCGATTGCGATTGGACTCTCGTCGAGCGGCAACCAAGCAGCCGTCGAGCCCACTAGCGATATTGCAACACCGGCGGTAGTGCCAGTTGACGCGTCTGGCCCTGTAGTGAGCGACGCCGCAAGCGTCCAAGTGCAGGATGCGGCTGCGGCAGTCGCACCGCCCGCCGATGCTGCGAAGGTTGTCGTGGCGCCCGAAGCCTCCATGATTACGCTGACGATCGGTAGCAATCCGCCAGGTGCCGAAGTGTTTCTCGACAATAAACGGCTGGGGACAACGCCGTATGAAGGCACGGTCAAGGCGGGCGGCAAAGGTAAACTGTTGGTCCGCCGCGACGGCTATACCTCCATTGGCATGGTGGTGCCGTTAGATGAGTCGCTCTCCAAAGCGTTTGCGTTGGTCCGGAAACCGGACCGTCCACCCGCAACCACGCTACCTTGCATTCCAGCCAGCAAGGTCAATATCTACGATCCCGAGCAAGTCAAACGTAAGTGTAAGTAGCCGCCCGGCGGTGGTAGGGAGCGCTTAGAAGCTGCCGCCGAACGCCAGGCCTGCACTCGACGATGTGACCATCGGGGCGACGGCGACCGCGTTTTTGCGTTTACCAGACCCAACGACGTAGAGCACG
>JAKQOD010000556.1 GCA_029565465.1 Deltaproteobacteria bacterium | reverse complement strand
TCCGACCAGGCCACCAGGTAATTGCCGGCAGGATCGGCGGCCACTGCAGGTTCGATTTCAGATGCCGCCGTTGCGGCGACCGCGACAGGTGCGCCAAACGTCGTGCCGTTGAACACCGCACCACGAATATCGCCATTGGCATTCCAAACCAGCATGGCGTCGGTGCCGCGCCCGGCAAGCGCTGGTTGGGTTTCTGATGTTGCGGTGTTAGCGACCGCGCCCAGTTGCGTTACTGCACCAGCCGTACTCACGGTCGCAGCTACAACATCCGCTTCGCTGCCACCGGTGACTTTGAAGTCTTCCCATGCAACCACATATGTGCCACCCGCAAACGCAACTTGTGGGTTGCGTTGGATGCCAGCCGTTGCGGCAATTTTGATTCCATTGGTATCGAGCACGGTGCCGGTTTGACTAACGCGGGTCCCGTAAATGTCGTCGCCAGCGGAAATGCGATTGTCCGACCAAACCACCAAATAGTTGGTGCCGTCGAAGGCGACCGATGGCGTGCGCGCGTTGGCGCCGGTGTGGCCATTGACTGGTGCATCGACGGCGACTTCAGCCGTGATCGTCGGATCGAGCACTGCAGGAAATGTGGTTTGCGCCAAGATTTCCGCGGGCACGTTGAGCACGATGCGGCCGTTTTCAAATTTCGACGGAATGGCCCATTCGTGGCCCGCTGCATCGACCCAGATCGCATCGGAATACTTAAAGCCTAGGCCACGCTCCGACTTGAAGTGCAAACCACTTTCGTTGTCGACAACAAACTGATGGCCAGAAACCGCAACTTCGACAGTAATGTCGCCAGCACCGTCAGGCTCACGTTCGAAGCGCCACTCTTGCTGCACGCCATCTTCACGGTTGGTAATTTCTTCTTGCACCAAACCGCGCTGGATTGACACTTGGCCGTTGGCCAAGCGAGTGCCATCGATTGAACCGGCAATGTTGGATCCGTCGTCGCGATAAACGCTGCCAGTTTGCAGTGCGATGGTACCACCAACCCGCGCGTTGCCTTCGGCGTCATAAGCAACTGGCGTCACTTCGGTCATGCCATCGACCACGCGTACTTTATGTACGCGATGGCTTGCGATGTATTCGTTGCCTTCTGCCCGGAAAGAATCCAAGGCCGCGTTCGTGATAACCGCAAGGTCGCGCGCGGGCCCAGCGGCGAGCGGTGCAAGCTCAGTTGGAACCACGGGCACGTCGGGTTGCTCGCCTTGCCCAGTCGGACGTGGATCGCAGCCCGCAGCCGCGAGACCAAGCGCAACTGCGCCAAGATTTGCCCAATTGAATTTCACTTTGCTTTTCACGATATCCCCTGGTTTCCAGATGTTCTTACTTTACACAGATTCACGTTAGCTGCCTGGGTGAAACTAACGCTTCATTTCTTTAATGACCGCAATCACACGATTGATCTCGGAATCGGACAGGCCGGACCCACTCGGTAAACAAATTCCGTGACGAAACAACGCTTCAGCTACTTCGCCACCGATGGACCTACATCCGAAAAACACTGGTTGCAAATGCAGTGGCTTCCACACCGGCCGAGCTTCGATGTCGACCTTGGCCAACGCTGCAATCACGTCGTCACGGCTAGCGCCAAAGGCAGCCGCGTCGATGGTCGCACATGTCAGCCAGTACGTGGACGTCCCAAAGCTTGCTTCAGGCATGAACGACCAGCCTGGCAGCGATAGCGCTTCACGGTAGCGTGCGTTGATCGCCCGACGCCGCGCCACTCGACGATCAAGATCGCCAAGCTGCGCGCGCCCTACTGCTGCAAGCAGGTTGCTCAAGCGGTAGTTGTAGCCAATCTCTTTGTGTTCGTAGTGCGCCACTGGCTCGCGCGCTTGGGTCGACAAATGGCGTGCGTGATCGAGCCACGGCTTATGCCGGCCCAACAACATTCCGCCGCCCGATGTTGTGATGATCTTGTTGCCGTTGAACGACAAGATCGACAAATCGCCAAAGCTGCCGGCAGGGCGACCGCGATAGGTGGCGCCAAGCCCTTCGGCAGCGTCTTCGATTACTTTGACGCCGTGCTTGTGACACGCGGCTACGATTGGTTCCAAATCAGCGCACTGACCATACAAATCGACGACGATCAGTGCTTTGGGCAGCTTGCCAGCCGCCGCTGCGGCGTCGAGCGCCGGCAGCAACAGGTTGGGATCCAGATTCCAGCTCGTGCGATCGCTATCGATGAACACCGGCGTCGCATTGACGTACGCAATCGCGTTGGCACTTGCTGCAAACGTGAGGCTTGAACACCAAACTTCGTCACCCGCACCGACGCCGAGCACCTTGAGCGCAAGGTGCAACGCTGCGGTGCCACTCGACAGCGCCAGCGCATACGGCACGTCGAGCCGATGGCACATCTCGGCTTCAAAGCCATCGACGTGTGGGCCAAGTGGTGCAATCCAGTTAGAAGCGATGGCATCGGTAACCAGCGCGGCTTCGGTGCCAGCTTGATCGGGTGCCGAAAGATAAATTCTCGCCATTATGAAATACTCGCAATCCGCGGATGGGTCCCTGTCGTGCTCGCCGTGCGCACAGCGCGGGCTTCTTCCAATGCAGCCGCCGACATGATCGGCCCCGACGGCGCGTCAACGGTACGCACCGGGGCCTCTACGGCCACCGGTTCGGGTTGCACTGTCTGTGCGCCACTATATTCAGGTACTAACGTTTTGATCCCGCGGCGGATGCCCAGGCTATCGGCCCCGTCGGGCTGCACCGCCAACGCAACCAGCTCATCAATGGCACGATGCGCTGCAGCAGCATCGGTTGCAGCGATACGTCCGATGAAAATCTTGGGATGTTTGGTCTTGGTTGCATGTTCGGTGTCAGTCGACAGTTCTTCGAACAACTTTTCACCGGGCCGCACGCCAGAAAACTTAATCTCAATGTCTTCGTCGGGACGAAAGCCCGAAAGGGTGATCAAGTCGCGCGCGAGGTCGACGATCTTCACGGGTTCCCCCATGTCGAGAATAAAGATTTCACCACCTGCGCCCATGGCTCCGGCTTGTAGTACGAGCTGGCTGGCTTCAGGGATCGTCATGAAGTAACGGCGCATTTCAGGGTCGGTCACCGTCACTGGACCACCACGCGCGATCTGCTCTTTGAAGATTGGAATCACGCTGCCGTTCGACCCTAATACGTTGCCAAACCGCACCGTCACAAAACGGGTTTTGCTGCGGCTGCTGAGGGTCTGGATATAGATCTCGGCAACCCGTTTGCTTGCGCCCATGATCGACGTTGGATTCACCGCTTTATCCGTCGAGATCATCACAAAGCGTGCAACGCCGTGTTGGTCAGCTAGGTCAGCCAAGATGCGGGTACCACCCACGTTGTTCTTGATGGCTTCGCCTGGATTGGCTTCCATCATCGGCACATGCTTGTGCGCCGCAGCGTGAAAAACGATGTCCGGACGGTCGCCTTTAAACACGGCTTGCATGCGCGCTGCGTCGGCGACGTCAGCAATGCGTGGCTCGATGCGTAGCTCCGGGAACAACGCGATGAGCTCACGATGAATTTCAAACAATGCGTTTTCAAAACGCTCGATGAGCACGACGCGGGCTGGCGCGAAGCGACAAACTTGCCGGCACAACTCTGAACCAATGCTGCCACCGGCGCCCGTGACCATCACCACTTTGCCTTGGACCGATTGCAGAATTTGGTCTTCGTCGAGCTTAACTGGCTCGCGCCCGAGCAAGTCTTCGATGGCAACTTCGCGAATGCGTGAAAGGTTGACCCGCTCACCAACGATTTCGTAGATGCCCGGAATGATGCGGGTCTGCAGTCCGGCTTCGTTGCACAATAACGTGATGCGCCGAATATCGGCGCCGGATGCATTGGCGATCGTAATCAGCGCGCGCGTGGCGCGTTTGCGTGCTGCCATCTGCGCGATTTGCGACGTCTGGCCAAGCACTTGAATGCCACCAATTTGTGAACCAAGTTTACGCCCGTCGTCGTCGATAAAACCAACCGGCAGCAAGCCCAAGTCCGGGCGATTCGCGATCTCGCGCGCGACCATAACACCGGCTTGCCCAGCGCCAATGAGCAACACCCGCGCTTGTTCGCCGCCTTCGTCGGAACGCAATTTGCGTTCTTGCGCTTCGCCCCAAATCCGCCGCGTTGCGCGTAAGGCAACCAAGCCCAACAGCGCAATCGCCAGATTCATCGCCAACACGCCGCGTGGCAAGAACGCAAAATCCAAGAGTTCAATTTTCGTTGCACGCAACAGCAGGCCAAGCAACAGCAACAACGCGGTTGACGCCGCAATCGCAGCGCTGATCTTGACGGTTTCACGCATGCTGACGTAGCGCCATGAAAAACGCGGCACGCCCAACGCTGCGAGCACGGCGTATTCGATCACGACGACATAAGGCCACGCAGTAAGCGCAACCTTGAGCCATTCACGCGGAATGGCGAATTCGAACCGAAACAAGAACGCTAACCAAAACGCAATGGACAACACCGCTAGGTCAAGCGTTACCTGTAGGCCTCTAGTAAAGATGCGTGGCATGAAGTGGCTTGGCAGTTAGTGCGCCGGCAGCTGCCCAGCGTTCAGACAAAACTGCGCCAATCCATATCATGAGGATCTGTCCGGCTGTAACCATTTTTTACAGAGGTATTCCGGGGTTACCCCGCATTAGATGGCCATCTTTTGCACACATCCATAAAAAGTCGGGATTTCGGCAATCACCTAGTTGACGCGACGCACCATGAGCGCCACACTGAAGGCGTTTCCGGCTGAATGAGTGCTCATTCATTCAGAAAAACACGCTGTAACCCTCTCCATAGAACTTTCGAGGTAGCCATGTCACAACCGATCAATCGCTACAAAGCCGACGTCCACGACATCAAGTTTCTGCTTTTTGAACAATTCAACATGCAGGACCTGCTGGGCAAAGCGCCCTATGCAAACTGGGGCCAAGAAGAAGTCGAAACGGTTATTGAGGAAGTTTACAACTGGGTTACCAAAACGATTGGGCCATACAACAGCACTGGCGACGCCGAAGGTTGCCGGTTGGAAAACGGCCAAGTCAAAACCCCGGCCGGGTTCAAAGAAGCTTGGAAATCCCTGTACGACGCCGGTTGGCGGAGCCTTTCGATCGACGAGAAATTCGGTGGCCAAAATGGCCCCTACACGCTGTCCGCGCTTGCCGAAGAATTGATGTGTGGCGGTAACACGTCGTTCAACATGTATCCGGCGCTCACCACGGGCGCAGCCGACGTGATTCTGCACTTCGGCACGCCAAAACAAGTGGACCACTACTGCAAGAAAATGTTCGGCGGCACCTGGGCCGGCACGATGTGTTTGACCGAGCCGCAAGCAGGCTCCGACGTTGGCTCAGCGACCACGGTTGCAACCAAGCGCGCCGACGGTAACTACGACATCAAAGGCACCAAGATCTTCATTTCGGGCGGCGACCAAGACATTACGCCCAACATCGTGCACTTGGTTCTAGCGCGCACGCCAGACGCACCAGCTGGTACCAAGGGCTTGTCGCTGTTCATCGTGCCGAAGATGAAGGATGACGGCACCAGCAACGATGTTGCGGTTGGCTCGATCGAACACAAGATGGGCATTCGCGCATCGTCGACTTGCGTGCTCAACTTCGGCGAAAACGATAGCTGCGTGGGTGAGCTGGTTGGCGCCGAAGAGCAACGCGGCATCAGCCAGATGTTCCACTTGATGAACTTCGCGCGCATCGGCGTCGGCCTGCAAGGCGTTGCGGTGGCGTCATCGGCGTATCTCAATGCGTTGGAATATGCCAAAGAGCGCCGCCAAGGCTCGTCGATCAAACAGTGGAAAGACGCTACGGCCCCGCGGGTTGCCATCATTGACCATCCCGATGTGCGCCGCATGTTGCTCGACATGAAAGCGCGGGTTGAAGGCATTCGCGCGCTGGCCGTGAAGCTATCGATGCACATCGATCGCGCCGCCGCACTCACCGCTAACAATGGCGACAAGGCTGAAATCGAATATCACAACGGCCAAGTCGATTTGTTGGTGCCGCTGGTCAAAGCCTACGGCTCCGACCAAGCATACCAAGTGTGCACCACCGCGATTCAAGTCTTCGGTGGTGCTGGCTATCTGCGCGACTGGCCGGTTGAACAATACTGCCGCGACTCGAAGATCTTTTCGATCTACGAAGGCACCAACCACATCCAAGCGCTCGACCTCGTGGGCCGCAAGCTCATGCAACGCGGCGGCGCCAACGTGCAAGCGTTTGGCAAAGACGTCGGTGCTTTCATTGCAGCCAATAAAGAGCATCCAACGCTCAAAGATTCGATCGCTGTGCTGGCGCAAGCAATGGAAGCCATCACCGGGTCCGGCGGCAAATTCATGATGTGGTTTGGCGGTGGCAAAATGGAAATGGTGCCACTCGCTGCCAACCGCTTTTTGGAAATGATGTCGGAAGCCACCGTTGGCTGGTTGTTGCTGCAACAAGCTGTGATTGCCGAAACCGCTGCAGCCAAGCTCAGCGACGATCATCCGGACAAAGCATTCTACACCGGTAAGCTGTACGCAGCGCGCTTCTTTGCAGCCAACGTGCTGCCTGGCGTCGTAGCCAAAGCGCAGCTCATCGCGCGTGAAGATCGCACGCCGATCGACATTCCGACCGCAGCCTTCGCCGCCGGTACCTAACACCGATGGCCCCGCCCTATCACTGGCTGATGCTGCGCGGCTTGGTGCGCGAAGCGCGTCATTGGGGCCATCTTAAGGATTACTTCGCCGAGCATCTGCCCGCGGCCTCGATGCACACGGTTGATTTCCCTGGCATTGGCACCGAATTGGCGCGGCGCTCGCCAGCCAACATGGATGCCATCGTCGACGATATGCGAGCACGACACCTCGCAGCGCGTGCGGCGGCAGGCATCGCGGTCGACGCACCATGGGCGATCTTTGCAGTGTCGCTGGGCGGGATGGTGGCGCTCAATTGGGCATCGCGTTACCCCGACGATTTTGCCCGCGTCGTCGTGGTCAATACCAGCGCCGGCAATCTCTCTACACCGTTTCAGCGCTTTTCGTGGCGCAATCTTGGCAAAGTGTTGCGCGCCATGTTCACGCGTAGTGCTGTGCAGCGTGAACGGTTGTTATTGTCGTTTACCGTTAACAGCACGACGATCGATCTCGACGCGGTTGCACGCGATTGGGCAACCTACCCGCGTGCTTCGCGCTCGACGCTGGTGCGCCAAATGTGGGCAGCGTCACGGTGGAAGTTGCCGCGGACCATCGCGACGCCGGTTTTGGTGTTGGCATCAGATGCCGATCGCCTATGCAACGTTCAATGCGGCAAGAACATTGCTGCCCATATCGGCGCACCGTTGCAATTGCATCCAACTGCGGGCCACGAATTGCCACGTGACGCCCCCGACTGGTGCATCGAAATGGTTCAGCAGTGGCTGCGTGCGTGATATGTTGCAGTGGTGCCGCTTCCACGCCGAGTTTCCGATCTGTTGCAAGAGCGCGCCGCAAGGCTACCGCGAATTTGGTCCAATGACGTGCTGCGCACGATTGCGCCGCACTTCGGCGGAGAAGTCATCAATGTCTCAGGCTGGAAAGACTCTGACAAAAACGGTGACCACTATCGCAGCTATTTCTCGTCGGCAAGCAAATACTATTTGAGTAACTTTGCAGGCCATAGTGGCCTTGCCGACGCAGCTGCCATCACGGACTTTGCGCTTGATCTGGAAGCCCCCTTACCGGCCGAGTTGAAACAGCGCTTTGACACGGTTTTTAATCACACTGCACTCGAACACATCTTCGACACGCAGACGGCCTTCGCAAACTTATGCGCGATGGCACGCGATGCAGTTGTCCTGGTGGTGCCGTTTGCACAAAAGATGCACTACACGGAGTCGTTTGGTGATTACTGGCGATTTACGCCTCAGGCCATGCGCCGGTTGTTTGAGCGGCAAAACATGTCGGTTGTGTATGAAGCCGGCAACAATACGTTTAACGCATCGGTGTATTTGATCGTGGTTGGCGTGCGCGATGCCGCGAAGTGGCAAGGCAAATTGCCCGCCTACCGACCGCTTACGCAGCTAGCGCAATGGATCGGCAAAAATCCTGCACGTTCGCTCGCCCGCCGCATCGGGCTTGTGGGCGCCACAGCGCGCGACCACGAATAAGCCGACCGCATCGTACTGCTATGAGTGAACCCAGCCTGCGAACCAAAACCACGCGTGGCATCGCGTCGTCGTTGCTTGGGGTAGTTGGCACCAATATCGTACGCATCGCGTCGATTGCAATTTTGGCGCGGCTATTAACGCCCGCCGACTTCGGAATTGTCGCCGTCGCTATGACAGTGGTGATGTTGGTGCAAAACGTGCGTGATATTGGGGTCGGCGGAGCAATCGTGCAACGCAAAGATCTAACGATCGACGAATTGCGGAGTGCGTTTGCGTTTTCGGTCTGGCTCGGCTTTGCGCTAACGGCCGTGATGGCGCTTACCGCACCATGGATTGCCGACCTTTTTGGTGAACCCAAAGCGGTGCCATATATCCGCGCGCTCAGTGCGATGTTCGCGATTCGTGGGCTTTCGATGGTGCCGTATGTTTTGCTGCAGCGCGAATTTGGATTTCGCCACATCGCCATCATCGATACCGGCACCTATGCGATTGGCTCGTTAGCGTCGGTCGTTTTGGCAGCGATGGGATTTGGCGCATGGTCCATCGTGTGGGGCGACCTGATCGAAATTGGCTTAGGCGTAATCGCGATTTGGTGGGTGCGGCGACCACCATTTGCACTACGCATTCATTGGCAGCACTTGCGTGGGCTGCTCGGCATTGGCGCCGGCTACACCGTCGTGCAGCTGGCGAACGTTGCTGCAACACAAAGCGACAACGCCATTGTCAGTCGACAGCTCGGTGGCGACGCCTTGGGATTCTATTCACGCGCGTACGACATGGTGCGCATTCCATCCATGATGTTTACCAGCATCGTAGGCTCGGTGATGTTTCCCGCGTTCGCGACCCTGCAAAACGATGCCGAGCGGCTGGGGCAAGCATTTCGCCGGTCACTCTTTGCGACCGCGGTCATCCTCACACCGGCGTCGATTGGCTTGATCGTGCTCGCACCCGAAGTCATCGCCACCGTCATTGGTCCGCAGTGGACCAATACGGTCTTGCCGTTTCAGATCATGGGCGCGACAATGTTGTTTCGCACCAGCTACAAAATTGGCGCCATCGTGGCGCGCGCATCGGGCGACGCAGCCCGCACTGCCGTCACGCAAGCCGTGTATGCGGTGGCGGTGATAGCCGGTGCGATATTCGCCAGCAGGTGGGGCATCGCAGGCGTCGCAACGTCGACGGCAATCGCCGTGACACTGAATTTCTTGATGTTGACGGGCTTAGGCATGCACTACACCAATTTGAAATGGTGGGACGTTGTGAACGCGCATCGTCAAGCCGTGCTGGCAGGGCTACTCACACTTGCCGGCGCTTGGCCAACCGCATGGTTGCTACGGCAAGCTGGTGCACCGCGCGTGGTAACGCTCGTTGTTACAACGCTGGTGGGTGCGTTGGGGCCATTGGCACTTGCCTATCGCGGCGTACGCAACAAAGGCTCCGATTGGCATTGGGTGTGGGAGGCCTTACGAACCGGCTTGCGGGGCAAAAGAAAAAAGAAAAAGGTCCCGGCCCAGCACCTCACTTCGACGGAAGACGTTACCAAAGCCGAACCGCCGCCTGCGTAGCGGCAGCGAGTCTGCTAGGCTGCGGCCGTGAATCAACGCATCGGCGTCATCGATATTGGAACCAATACACTTTTGTTGCTAATCGCTGAACGCAACGCGGCCGGCGCGATTGTGCCAGTAGTCGACGAGTGTCGCTTTGGCCGGCTGGGCAAAGGCCTTGATGCCAGCGGCGAACTTGCCTTGAGTTCGATGGCCGACAGTTTGGCGATTTGCCATGAATATCGGGCGCTGCTTGACCAGCACGACATTGCTGCGCCTACGGTGATCGCGACCCAAGCGATGCGGGAAGCACGCAATGCTGCGGCGTTCGTTGAACCCGCCGAAGCGATTTTGCGTGCACCACTGCAAGTGATCGCAGGCGACCGCGAAGCGGCATTGGCGGCGGCATCCGTGCGAGGCGCGTTGCCTCAATTGCACGGGCAACGTTATATTGTGGTCGACGTTGGCGGCGGTTCAACCGAGTTTATCGTGACCGACGGTACGCGCATCGAGACCGCGGTGAGCGTTCCGGTTGGGGCAGTACGCATGACCGAACGATTTTTACTCGGCGATCCACCAACCACAGCACAGCGCACTGCGCTCGATGACTTTCTCGCCAGCACTCTCGCAGCGCTGCAGCTGCCAGTGGGCTTGACCATGGTTGGTACCGCTGGCACCGCAACCACGCTCGCCGCCGTGCAATTGCAGCTGAATATCTACAGCGCGGACAAGGTTACCGGCCTAACGCTGGCACCAAGTCAGCTGCAAGCGCTGTGTGAACGCATCGCGACGGCCACGGTGAGTGAACGCAAGACGTGGCCGGGCATGGTTGCGCAACGCGCCGATGTTATTGCTGGCGGCACTGCGATTCTGCACGCGGCCGTGAAGGCCGCCCAGGCTGCAAATTTTGTCGTCTGTGATCGCGGCATCCGCTGGGGCATGGCGACGGAACTGCTTACGAGCTGAGTGCGCAACCGATGCCCTGCTGACCTTCAATAGTGCGACTTTGCCGCAAGCACTGAACCGCGACGACAATTGGATCTGCAGCGGTAGAAGCCACCAAACTAGCCGTTTGGTCCGTCGCAGTTTTGGGCAAGCGAGGTGCAAACATGCGCAACGGCGGCACACTTTCACGGACAAGATAGCGACACGCCTCTTCCATCGCTGCTTTGGCAACGCCATAGGCAAGCCCGCCTTGGCCACTGTTGAGAAAAATCGTCGATGGCGAAATGACCGTATGCAACGCATGCGATGGACCACGCAGTGCTTGTACAAGCTGCACCATGCCGACCACAAAATAGTCGACCATGGTGCGCAAATGCAGCGGTTCAAAAGCGGCGCCTTTGCGCGTCGATAACAGCACAGGCGTTGCACAGTAGATCAAATGCGTAAAGGCTTGCGCCATCTCGCTCGGCAAAGCCTGGTTGGCGGTGACGTCATACTGCACCGCGACTGCATCGCCGCCGCGGCTGATGATGTCCTGGACCAACGCACCAGCCTCGCCCACGCCGCGGTGATACGTCACGGTTGCGTGCCCGCCGCCTGCGCAAATCGAGCGTGCGAACGCCGCACCCAAGCCGCGGGATCCCCCAACGATCAACGCACGCACATCGGCAAATTCGTTGGCCATCACATCATCGCGGGTGGCAACGCGCACCTCGACGGGTGGTGGCCGATAGAAGGCTTTAACATCACCTTGTAACGTTGGCCCTTGCACGATGTATTCGAGGATCGAATATTTCTCGCTGGTTTTGCCGGGCCGATAGCTAACCGTGGCCGGCATCGCTGGACTGGCTGCCGCGGTGGCTTGCAAGTGCAACCCTGCGAACAATGAGTGCAAGCCCGGAGCGATCATGCCCACCAAGCGCGTTGTGGCGAGTAGTTCAGCGACGGTGCACGCTGATAGCTGCGCGCACAAAGCAGGAAACAAGTTCGTTGCGTGCGCCGAATCGAAGAGTAATTCTAAGGCCCCGGTTGCCACAGCGCCCTGCGCTACCGTCAGTTCGTGCGGTGCGATGCGCTCAGCCCAGCGGTACCTTGCCGGCTCGACGCCGGGTGTCGCTACCGAGTCCTCGAACCGTGCAAAAATATCGGCGGTAGTGCCACTCGGGTTCATGACTTGCAAGCGAGTGCTTTGATGAAGCGCATCCGTTTCAACTTGCAGCGTAACAAGTTCGTCGAGATACAAAGGCTTGGCGAAGTTGACTCGCAGTTCAGTCAGACGGCGCGGCAACGGGCCAGCGCCCTTGCAATATTGCTCGAGTGCCCACAGCACTTGATGCACACCATGCACAATGGGCGCGCCAAAGATCGTGCGGCGAGCGACCACCGAATCAACATGCAACGGGTTCCAGTCCCCACTGATCTGAGCGAATTCGAGTTGATCCTGCAGGGAAAAAGTGCGCGCACTAACCATGCAGTACGTTTACCACGACGCGTCCAGCCTCAACCGCGGCCTGAGCGTGGACACCTAGCCTGTCAGCAACCTGGTAGTTGGACATGTAGGTGTTGAATTTCGCACAACCACTGGCCAGGTAAATAACTGAAATTACTTAGCTCTAAGTCCGGCACGGTTCTGGAATTAGGTATCGTCATGATGTCGTTTCGAATGCTCGCTGCAACTGTGCTGATGTTTGCCACCTTGGCTTCGACGGCGGCCTGTGACCCTAAATCGGCGTTGTTGAAGCGCCCCGAGAACCCAACCGTCGATGCTGCCGTTTCACAACTGTGGACCGACGAAATTGCTGAACGTGCCCAATCCGGTGACTGGATTTTGTCGCGCTCGTATTACTTGATGGGTGACGTAATCGCGGTGGCTACACGTGGCGAAGATTTTTCCCACGCTGCGATGTACGACGCCGAACACAACACCATCATCGAATCGGTTGGCAGTGGCGTGCGCGAATTGCCGTTGACCACGTTTTTAGCGCGCAACCATCATGTTGCCGTCGTGCGACCTTCCAGCATGACGCCAGCGCAGCGCGCCATCTCGCTGAGCCGCGCGCGTGCGCAATTAGGCAAACCGTTTGATGACGCTGGCATGTTTGGCTTTGATAACCCCGAAGCGTTTTACTGCTCGGAGTTAGTCGCGTGGGCGTCGCAAGTTGACTCGCGCACCGATGATCCCGAGCGCGTCATTACGCCTGCTGGCCTGATGAAATATGGCGAAGTCATCTACTGGAGCGGCGCCCGCACCAACGAACAAACCATGAACGTGGCCATGCACCATCAGCGTCCGGTCGAAGTCTCGCATGTCGAACGCTAGCTAGTGCGCGAGCAGCTGGGCTCGACCAATTACAAAAATCGGCAACTCGCCACTGAGCAAACATTGAGCATTCGGTGCACACCTCACGATGTGTGGCTGCCCCCACAAGCGAAGTTGGTCGCCAGCTGCGCCACTGTTTGGAGCGAGGGCCGAACGCAGATCGTCACGGCTGATGAGATAGCTCGCGAGCTGAAAAAATCCTTTCGAAGGCGCCAACGTGCCCTCAATCATGACGGCCGGCGCAGCCACGGCTATTGAATCCACTTGGCGCAGCACGAATTGGTCATCGGTTGGCGACGACGGATTGTTAACTTTTTCGAGTAAGCCGGTAACACGCAGCTCGGCACCGACGAACCATTCGGGATCGTTGTTCTCAAGCCCAGCGGTGTAGACAGGCGGCGGCAAGTGGCCGGTCAACACCTTGCGTTCGACGACGGCGCCACCAATCCGAAAGTCACCATCAGATGGCACCACCATTCCGGTAAACGTCACGACACCAGCCTGCAGTGGCTGGCCGACGCCGATCACCGTAGCCGTGACATTTGCGGTTGGCACTGCAGCCGTTGGATGCGCAGCTTGCGGAGCCGTCGCCGCAGGCGTAGTGCACGCTGCTGTCACTAGGCCGAAATATAGAACTACCAAACTCAATGACTGCGCCATCTTGCGATAGTACATCGTCGCCGCGCGCAGGTGTGTAAGCCTTGTGTAAAGCTCCGCCACGACTACCGGGTCGTCAGCGCAGCGTCGGCAAATGCACCAACGGCAATTGACACGGGTGACAGCGCCGTCGCGAGTTTGGCGGTACTGACGTGGGCCGATAACGCGGTTGACTCCATCCGCATGACCTGCGCAATGGTTGGATTGAGCGCTGCGGCAACCAAACCAATTTGCAGGTTCACCGCGTCGGAATCGGTGAGCGCAACGATGGTGCGGGCCTGTTGCGCATTGGCCAAGCGCAGCACTTGGCTATCGCTAGCGTCGGCGATGATCACGTGACATCCAGCCGCACGCAGCGCATCGACGTGGTTGGCATTGGCCTTTTCTTCGATGACCACCACGGCAAAATTGCGCTTACGCAAGGCTGTTGCCACGCGGTACCCAACGTTGCCACCCCCTGCGATCACGATGTGATTGCGTTGATGGACTTGGACATGGCCGCTGGCAATCGTGAGCCGCCGCCCGATAAACGCACCCGTGATTAATGCGAACAAGATCGCCATGAAGGTGGCACCCGCGAACATCAACACCATGCCCAAGATCTTGGCAGTCGACGATGCATCGCGCAGCGAAATATCGCCGTAGCCCACCGTCATGATGGTGGTCCAAACGAAATACAAGGCATCGAGAAATTTCAGCTTCAACGCATGCATGAAGTACAGCGCCGACGGCAACACCAGCATGACCAAGGCGGCCAACAGCCATATGATAAGCTTGGGTGCGTTACGGCTGCGAATGGCAGCCAGTGGCGTTAGCTCACTGAGCCGAGCGAGCGCATCGTTGCGCGTCATATCAGCATCAGAAGCGACAACAGCATCGACCAGGGCTGGACTGGCCAACTCAGACAAGCTCAGCACAGTCAGATTGGGCATTGTGCTAGCCAAGAATCGACCTAGAGCTTGATCAAATAGGCGTACGACTAGACGTGTCGTCGAAAATTCTTGACGCAGCGCCAACGCAACGTCGACGTTGCTGGCGTCGTCGTTGTCGGCGAGCACGATGGCTGAGGCTTGCCCCATGGCCTCGGCGATATCAGCGCGAGCACTGGTGCAGGCCTGCACAACGCTTGCGCCACGGCGGGTCAGCTCGTGTGCCAAGGCCTCGGTGAGTTTGCTGTCACCGAGCAAAACGACCAGCGTTGCCGGCAAGCTAGCGGGCCGTTCCTGCACCCGCGCTCGATCCGGCGGCGCTGCCCGACGCTGAACCGCCACCCACCGGCAGATTCAACAACCCGTTGACTCGCGTTTGCGCTTCTTGCAGCAATTTTTGCGATTGGATGTCGAGCAAATTGCTGAGTTTGCTTTCGAGGCTGCCGCTGAGATCATTGAACAACGCCAGCGGTTTGGTTTTGAAATCAGCCAAGAACGTCGTCGCGCTGCCAAACGCAGTTTTGGCTTGGTCGCACAACTGTTTAAGCGAATCACCACCGCCACTGACTTTGCCCATGGCGCACGCACCGAGCACCAAGTCGCCAACGTCGCTGAGCTTTTGCGCTGCTGGGCCAAGCGCAGATTGCGCCACTTTGGTGATTTGCGCTTCCAATGGGTCAAGCACGCCATGCAGCTTGGCGGCAACATTGCTTTGCAGCGCAGCGAGTGGTTGCGCCACCGCCGGTGATTTTAACAGGCCATCGAGCTCACCGCGCAGATTGCCCAGCTTCGCTGACGAATCCGCGAGGGTAACTTTGAGTGCACGCAGTTCCTTCACGCCGGTATCAAGCGCAGCAGCGACTTCGTCGACGACTTGCAGCTTGGTGTTGAGCTTGATCATGTTTTTCCACACGTCGAGCTGGCGAAATCCACCCAACAATTCAACCGGTGCCGATACAACTTCTGCGCTATCGAGCAACTTGGCAAATTCATCAAGGCGGGTCGCTTGTTGCGCCACCGCTTCGACCTTCTCAGCGGTAACCGCAGCTACGCACGCGCCGTTTTCGACAGCGTTGCCCGGCGGACACGACACGGGTGCTTTCACTGCAACCACCGCCGAGCCAGCGCTTGGCTTAGTTTCAGATTTGCTTTTGCAGCTCACGCCTGCAAGCGAGGTCGATGCAGCTACCGCGAGCGCAGCGAAGATTTGAGAACGTTGCATGAGCGCAGCCTAGCACGCCCGCCGCTGCACTTTCAGTGCAGGCCTGGACCGATATGATAGAGCATCACGTACACCACCACGCCGGTTACCGAGACATACATCCAAATCGGCCAAGTCAACTTCACCAGCTTTTTGTGCTCGGCGATGCGGGCTTTCGACGCCAACCACAACGAACGCAAAATCAGAGGCACAACGACGACCGCCAGCACCATGTGGCTAAACAAAATGAACAAGTACAGCGTCTTGTCCCAGCCGGTACCAGGGTATTTATGGGTGCCGGTGAGTGCGAAGCGCAACAAGTACGAAATCAAAAATACCGTGGAGGTACCGAACGCGCCGACCATCAATTTTTGATGTGCCGCCCGATCGCCACGCTTGATTGCCCGAAACCCGGCGACCAACAACGTGGCCGATGTAGCGTTCAAGATCGCATTGATAAACGGATGCAGTTCCATGGCTACAGCTGTCCGTTGAGAACCATCGTGAAGAACAAGATTGGCAAGTAGACGATCGATGCGATGAACACGTTGCGCGCCCACTTGGCGTCGGCCCGACGAATGCCAGCGAAGCACTGCACGATCACCATCGCGCCAAGCCCTGCAGCAATTGCCAAGTACGCAACGCCAGCAACGCCCAGCGGATATAACGCCAAGCTCACGGCAACCTGAACCAACAGATAGCCGCCGATTTCGCGTTGGGTGGCAGCTAAGCCACACACGCTCGGCAAGGTTTTCAGGCCGGCGCGTTCGTATTCACGCTGGCGATATAACGCAATCGCGTGAAAATGCGGAATTTGCCAAATGAACAAAATCGCGAAGACGGTGACACCTGCGAGGTCGATCCGATTGGTTGCGGCCGTCCAGCCCATCAACACGGGCAACGCGCCAGGCAACGCGCCAATCCAGGTTGCCCAGTGGGTGCGCTGCTTAAGTGGTGTGTACACCAGCACGTACGAAAACAATGCGACGAGCCCAAGCCCCGCGGTGAGCAAATTGACATGCGCAAGCACCGGTAACGACGCTGCGCCAAGGGTAAGCCCGTAGATCAACGCAACGTTAGGCGCTATCCGCTGCGTCGGCAACGGCCGGTTTTTGGTTCGCGTCATCATGCAATCGATGTCGCGTTCAATGTACATGTTGAGCGTGTTGGCAGCGCCAACGATTAGTGCTGTGCCAGCCAACAACCACATGGCAACGGCAACATTCGGTTGGCCAGGCGCAAGCGACATGGCACCAGCCGCCGTTAACAACGCCATCACCATGATGCGTGGCTTCACCAATTCAATGAAACTGCCGAGCACCGCGATGCGCGCGCTGAACTTGCTGGCTGGTGCTGCGATGGTGGTACTCATGCGATGGCGGCCTTAGGCGACGGAGCGGGAACCGGCGACGAATCAACCGCGCGTGGTTCAACTTCAAATGCAGCGCGGACTGGGGCTGTAACAAACCACGCCGAGATCCACAAGGCCCACAGGCCTGCAGCGCCAGCAAAATGGCCCACGGCCACTGGCACTGAGCGCAGCGTCAAGACGGTGAAAATGCCTAACGTGATTTGCGCCGCCACCAGCACAGGCGCTGCCAACGCTAGTCGCCGCAGCGCCGGCCAGGACCGCGCATGCCGCAGCACCATCACCGCGGACGCCGTCGTCACAACGCCAACAACGACACCGAAGGCGCGATGCACCATATGCAGTTGTTGCACCGCTGCCGCCGGCCAATAATCGCCGTTTTTTAAGCAGCTCGGCATACCCAAACAGACCATCGCCGCGCCATGGTGCCGGACCAGCGCGCCAAGCAACAATTGCACCATTACAGCGCCGCATGCGATCAAAATCCATTTGCGTGCAGCACCGAGCTCAGCCGTGAGCCGTTGGTGTTCTTTCATTTGCACCAGCGTCGGGGCTGGCCGGGTACGAAACGCCGTGTAAATCAGCGTTGCAAAGTAGCTCATGCCCAACACCAAGTGGCCAGTCGACACGAACCAAGGCAATTTGTATTTCACCGTGATGGCGCCCAGCGCACCTTGCGTGATCACCATCGCCAACAAGATCCACGCCAGCGCTTTGCTATCTTTGCGGCGGCGCAATAGCAGCACCGTGAGCACGATTTGCAACATGCCAACCGTCATGGCAGCCAAGCGGTGGCCATGTTCATAAAACACCCCGCCAACCATGGGCGGAAACAGCTGGCCGTGACACACCAAGGTGGGTTCGGGGCAGGCCAGCGACGAACCGGTTGGGTTCACCGTGCCACCAATCACCAGCAACAGAAACGTTGCGGCGGCGGCTAGTTTGGCGAATCGATGCTCATTCATGGTCAACTCCGGCGAGGGGTACCATAGTTGATTCAGCGAAACGAACTACCGTGGCAGCCTGCGACAAATTGAACCGGGACGGATTCGTGACCCGCCTTCCGTCCAGCTCCTGCTTTGCTTTTATGTAATTGAAATCATTTGACTATTCGCGCTTTGCGACCCCGCTGCAATACCCCTCAGGAAACACGCAAAATGGTCGGAATTCCGCACCCGTAACGCGCGGTGGCCGTGAATGCGCGGGCTTTGCCACCGCAGCAAGGGCACTGCCCAGCAAAACTAGCAGCCGCGAAGCTTAGACAGGGTGGCCATTGGAAGCATAGAATGGAGGGCAGCAATGTCGACGAGCTGGGTCGCAACCACGTCGATTGACGCGTTACGGGCGCAAGACCTCAGCACGCCCAACGTGGTCTTTCGATTTGGCAACTACGTGTATCGCACGGTCGGCCAACATGTGGCCAACGGCGGTATGGGCGCGGTGTATGAGCTCGAACGGCGCGAAAACGGCGAAGGCGACGTTGAACAGGTCGTTGGCAAGAGTTTTCACTCGAACTACCTGTTTCAGATTCGCACTGATGAAGTGACCCGCCGCGATCATCACGCCAACCTGGCGGCCTTGGCCCGCATCATGGCGATCGATCATCCCAACGTGTTGCCAACCTATTTGGCAGCACCGATCGCCGACAACTACTTGATGGTCACGCCGCGCATGTCGATGACATTGCTCGAAGCCGTGAGCAAACACAATCTCACGCCGCGTGCGCGCGTGAAGTTGTTGATGCAAGCGCTCGACGGCTTGTCGACGCTGCACAGCGCGCACATCATCCATCGCGATTTTACGCTGCGCAACATGTTGGTCGACAGCGCAGCGAATATCGCGTGCGTGTTCGACTTTGACTTGGCGATGTCGCTCGATGACCTGGGCAACACGTCATATCGCAACTACTATCGCGGCCGGATCTTCGGCTCGCCAGGTTGGTCGGTGGCGCCCGAAACCGTTGACCAAGCGCTGATGGATTCGTCCATCACCACGTCGCTTGATGTGTACGCGGTGGGCGCAGCCTTGCACGGCTTGTTTACTGACGAGATGCTTTACGGCCAAGCTGGCGATATGTGGGCGCTGCTGATCCGCATCGCCGAAGGCGTGGTCGTCAACGGCAAAAGCAAAGTGCACTATCCCGACACCGTGCCCGCCGTGTTGCGGCCAATCATCGAAGGCTGCCTCGAACGCGACCCAAGCCAACGCACGTCGTCGGTGCAAATGGTGTATCAAAAATTGCGCCATGTGCTGCGCGAGCTGCCCGACGAGAACAACAGCGGCCGCAAACGCACGGGGCAAATCACGTCCGTGGAAGTCAACCCACGGTCCCGGCGCGACTCGCGCATGGCCGTGGCCGAGCGCGCCGCCGATCCGTCGATTACCGCCGAAGTTGTCGACATCGCGGAACACGCAATCTGGACGTGGGGCTATCAAGTCAACAAGAGCCTTGGGCGCGTGCGCAGCCATCCCATCTTTTTGGCAACACCACGGGAAGATCAAATCGCCAGTGGCCAATTCCCCGACGCCAATACGTTTCCGAAATTGGTGACGGTCATCGACCTCACCAAGATGGCGGATCCGCGCAAGTTCGTCGAAAGCTGGCAGCAATTCTATTGGCCCATTCTCAAAAAGATTCGCAGCGGCTTGCTGACCAACTTGCACAAGGTCATCTACGACGCCGATACCAGCACGTTGCTGCTGTTTTCCGAATACATCGACGAACCGCGGTTTGGTGATCGCATCGCCGAAGCCGACATGAATCTCGACGGTGCGTTGGCCTTGGGCTTTTTAGTGATTCGGCAAGTTGCGGCGCTGCACGAACAAGGCATGGCGCATAACAACATTCAGCCAAGCGCGTTGTTGTTCAAAGGCAACGCAGCGATGCGCACGGTCCAACCGGCGATGATTGGCTTGGTGGAACCAGCCATGGGCCCCGAAGCAATTGCTGGCGACTGTCGCGCCCTTGCGGGCATGTTGGTGACCTGGTTGCGACCAAATCGCTTGGCGCAACTCAACGGCAAAGTGAAGCCAATTTTCGAAACCCTGCGCAGCCGCTTGTCGAGCTGGGCGTTTGACAAGGCCGCGCGTGCGCCAAGTATCGACGAGATTAGCGCGGTGGTCAGCGATGCCTTATCGCTGGTCGATTTTAATTTTTCGGTGCTGCGTGATGCCGGCGGCGATCTGCAAGAGTACGCCTTGTTGCTGTTAAGCCTGCGCGTTTATCACGTGCTTTGGCCAACGCCGGCGAAATCGTCGCCGACGCCACCGCCGATGCCTGCGAGCCGCTAACGCAGCACTACCCGAGTGCACCTGCAACACTAGCTTGAGTCGTACCGTCGACGCTGATACACCGCATTGCACATGCCGCCGGATGAACCACCTGCCCACGACGAACCTGCAATTCTGCGGGCGTCAAGCACCCCACCGGCGCCAATCAGCCCGCGGCCACGCACCGCTAGCATGGCAGGTGGCACCCGACGTCGGTTGACGGTCTTCGATCGAGCCCGGCGTGGCCTCGAAACGTGGACGCAAACGCGCCGGCGTCGCCGAATCGCATGGAGTCTAGCAGCGCTTGCGGTGCTGCTGCCCATCGGCCTGTTCGTGGTGTACCCGCTGGTCGGCGCTTGGGCGATTCGGCATCGCTTGTTGCCCCGGCTCGAAGCACGCCTCGGACAGCGCATTCTGGTCGAGGATATTGATGTCAGCCTGGGGCACGCGACCCTGTACCACGTGCGCATGCTGGGCGAAGCCGCGCAAACCGTCGGCGAAATCGAACAGCTTGACGTCGATTTCGCAACCCTGGGCAGCTTGGTCGGTTCGATTCGCTTGCAAGCCGCCAGCCTGACTCATGTGCAACTTCAACTTTCGCATCAGCAGCTAACCCGCGTGCGCGCCGCTCTTGATGGGCCGCGGGAGGCAACCGTTACCGCGCCTGGCCAGAGTGCATCGTCCGGATCTCGGACAAAGCTGGCCACGTTGATACCGGCACAGTTGCACATCCGCGATGTGAGCTTGCGGGTTGATAACCGAGTCGAGCTGACGATTGCGAGCATCGAGCGCATGCACGCCACCAGCCCAGTCGAATTGCGCGGCATCGGCGTGGTTGCGCATCACCCGCGCGCGACCATCACGGCGCATGCGGACCAAGCCAAGCTCAGCAGCACAACGATCGCGACATTTACCGGCGCGACGATTTCGGCAAGCGTTGGGACCGGGGCCACCGCGGCGACCGCAACGGACATTTCTGGCAGCCTCATACGGATTGGGGCCGATGTCTATTGGCAAGCAGCTGGCACCTATCCATCCACCAACCAAGTAGCGTGGCGCCTGCAAGGTCGCACCCTTGATCGCGGTCGCACCGGAGACGCGCAATTGCTGACGGCAACCGATCAACCGAGCGGGCTGTTGTCTGCGGCATTTTCGCCGACCGCGATCTCGTTCGACGGCACCATCGCGATCGCTGGCGTAAGCCTCGCCCACCCTGCCGTGGTGAACAGGCCCGTCAACGGTATCGGCTTTAGCCTTGCCGTGCGGGGCAGCTTCGACCGGGTGGCGCAACGGCTCGAAGTGCCAGTCGCAACCCTGCACAAAGATGGCGTTGCGATAGCCCTCGGTGGTTCGGCTCAGCTTGGCCAGCACCGCAGCATCGACCTACGCATCACCGTACCGCCAGTGCCGTGCCAGACGGTGTTGCAAGCGGTGCCGCCGGCAATGATTCCCAAGCTTGCAGGCTACGTGTTGGCGGGCACCTTCGCGCTCGATCTCCGCGGTGCGATCGCATGGGACAGTTTGGCGGCCTCAACGTTGGAATCAACCGGCGGGCTGGCGGGTTGTAGCATCGTGACAGCGCCTGCGGATTCGCCTGCCAAGCTCAATGCCCCCTTCGTGCATCGGGTCGAAGTGGCGCCGCAGCAATACGCCGACCTCATCGTGGGTGGCAAAAATCCGTACTTCGTCAACTACGACAGCATCCCGGACTACGTCATTCATTCGTTGGTCGAAACCGAAGATCCAACGTTTATGCAACGCGAGTCGTTTGCAGCGCCCGGCATGGCCCGTGCATTGCTCGAAAATCTGCGCACTGGCACGCTTCGCGTTGGTGGCTCAACGATTCCGATGCAGCTGGCCAAGAACGTTTTCCTCGACGGCAAACGGACCCTTGCACGCAAACTGCAAGAGCTGTTTTTGGCGTGGCATATCGAGTCAACGCTGCCCCGTTATCGCATCATTGAAATTTACTTGAACATCATCGAATTTGGTCCGGGCATTTACGGCATTGGCCGCGCCACCCATGAGCTGTTCGACAAGCCTGTTTATGAGTTGATGCCCGTCGATGCTGCGTATTTCTCGTCGATCGTCCCCAAGCCACGCACTAGCTATCACAACTTTTGCAAAGGTGAAATCGACGACGATACCCGTAATCGAATGCAGCGAGCCCTAACGCTGATGGTCAACGAAGGCGAAATCTCGCCGGAAGACTGGAAAGCGGCAACCGAAACTCATGTCGTGTTTGCCGAACGTAAGGACAGCGAAGCCGATTGCATGGCGCGCCGGAAACAAGCCTTGACCGAGTTCGAAAACCGATAGTATGAGAGGTCCTTGATGCGTCGCCGATTTTCCATCATTCGCGGGTCCTGGTTGGCACTGAGTTTGTTGGGCTGTGCCCAACCTGCTGCGATGGCGACCAAGGCTCCCGTTTCGCCATCGGTGGCAACGCCGGTGGCCACTGCCACGCCGGTGCCCACCACACCAGCAGCTACTCCACCAGCTGCCGCTGCAACCCCAACGCCGCCACCGCCGCTGCCACCAAGCAGTGACGCGCCAACGACGGTGATGCCAACGAGCTTAGGCTGGCCAGCCGAAACCAAGATCGTGAAATTCACCGAAACGGCGCACATTTTTGCAGGTGCTACCGAGAAGAGCGCACCGCTGGGCAAAGTGGTGCGCGGCACCAAAACCGCATGGACGCGATTCGTTGATCTAACGCCACCCGAAGCCGTTCCAACCGTTGCACCTGGCAAAAGCAAAAAGAAGCCGGCGCGCAAATCCAAACAATGCCAGATCTGGGTCGAAATCGCGCCGATGGGCTGGGTTTGTGCACGCTCACTAGCCGCAACCAAAGATTCCGTTGCAGTCGCGGTAGCGCAGCCGGAACTTAGCCGCGGTGAATTCATGCCGGGCGCGTACTACCTCGTGCGCGACGGAGCCGCTGCCTACGGGACGCCAGCGGATGTAAAGGCCAACAACCCACGCCCTGACCCGCTCGAAAAAACCATGCTCCGTGGCATGGGCACCGTCGATGTCGACGGGGTGACGTACCAGCGCACAAATAAAGGCCTCGTCGAAGCCACCCAAATGAGTGGCCTTTCGCCTTCGGATTTCGCCGGTATCGATCTGCGGACCACACCGCAAACCTGGCCGTTCGCGATGGTTTCGGTTGGCAAACGTGGGCCGGCCGTTGTTCGTGTCGAGCCTAACAGCAAAAGTAAAAAGGTTCGCACCCAGGCATGGCGCTCGGTCGTGCCGATGGGGACCGAACAAGATGGGTTCGTTAACCTAGGCGAAAATCAATGGATCGCACGCAGCGCACTTCGCGTGTTCACCAAGCAAAAGCGACCAGCCGCTGTGGCGGCTGATGGCCAGTGGATCGACGTCGATTTGGACGAACAAACCGTGGTGGCATATCAAGGCGACACCCCGATTTTTGCCTCGGTGGTCTCGACTGGTCGCGTCGAAGGCACAACGCCAGTGGGCTTGTACCGCATCGTTTCAAAAGCCGCGACCATGCGGATGGCCGGCGAGCCCGGCACCAACGAAAAATACGATGTTGGCGAAATCCCATGGGCCATGCGCTTCAAAAAGGGCGTGTTTTTTCATGCGTCGTATTGGCACGATGGCTTTGGCACCAAGCACAGCCACGGCTGCGTGAACCTATCGCCGCGCGACGCCCGTTTTTTGTACACGTGGGCAGGGCCCGCGGTGCCCGATGGTTGGTCGGAACTTGAAGCGCTCCAAGCAGCAACAACCATCGTGCGGGTTCGCAACGCCGGAACGCCAGAACCGAGCTGGTACAACTATAGCGACGAGCCCAAAGCTACCGTCGAAGCGCTTGGGCAAGCGCCAAGCGAAGAGAGTCCATAACAGCAGCGTCACTTTTTTGGCACCGTGCGCAAAAACGACTGACCAGTTTGTGGGACACTCATAGCAGTGTCGCATCGGGTTGAACAACGTAGTTGGTACGCACTGCTGCTGCTTTGTGCCGTGCTGCTAATTCACGTGCGCGCGGCCGCGGCCCAACCGACCCCCAACGCCGAGCAAAAACTCGTGATGGTGGCGAAGCCTTCGGTGGTGCGCGTGTTCGGCGTGTATTTGGCAACCTTTCGGTTCAACGACGAAGATTGGGAAGAAGCCATTGGTGGCACCGGCTCGGGTTTTTTTATCACGGCCGATGGCTACATTGCGACCAATGCACATGTGGTGCAAAACATCTCCGAAGGTGAAGAAAAAGCCAAAGCTGCGCTGATTCGCGAACTCTCCAAGGAAATCTACGCCAAGTTTGGCGACGAACTCGATCGCATGACGGCGACGCAACGAGCTGACATTCTCGATACGATCAAACTCACGTCGATCAAAAAGCTAAGCTATGTCGTGTTGCCGAACGGCGACAAGCTCGACTACGAAATCAAAGCCTATGGCGAGCCCGGCAAAGGCCGTGATGCGGCGATCATCAAAGTGAATACGGCCAACGCGCCGATCTTGCCGGTGGGTGACTCCAACAAGAGCCAAGTCGCCGATCGCATCGTTGTGCTGGGATATCCGGGCGTCGCCGATTTCCGCGGCCTGCTCGACGAAAAATCGCAGCTCGAAGCGTCGGTGACCGAAGGCTCGATCGCAGCGTTGAAACGGGCGGCGTCAGGCGAACCCATTTTGCAAATTTCCGCGCCGATCACACACGGCAACTCCGGCGGCCCAGCAATCAATGAACAAGGCGAAGTCATTGGGCTTGCAACGTTTGGCAACGAAGGCGAAGTGCAAGGCTTCAACTTCTTGGTGGCCTCAGCGACCCTGCTCGACTACGTCAAACAGATCAAGCTCGACCCCAAACCAAGCGCAACCAACACGCTTTGGAAAGCTGGCCTCGATTTGTATTGGGACCGCCAGTACTCACTTGCGATTGCCAAGTTTGAACAAGTCTCCAAACAGTTTCCAGCGCACTCCGAGGCAGCCAATGTGATCGCAATGGCGCGTGGCTTCCAAAAGGATGGCAAAGAACGCAAAGTTGAAAAATCTAACAACGGCGCCATCGTCGGTGGCGTGCTCGGCGGCCTGGCGTTTTTCGCAGTCCTGGTGTGGCTCATGCGTCGCAAGAGCCACGCTGGCGCTAAGCCTGCAGTTGCAGCGGCGCCTGGTGGGCCCAACGCTGGGTGGCAAGCTGGAGTGCCTGCGCCGATGCCACCGGCGATGCCGCCAGGTTTTGCGCCGGGCACGCCACCGCGTTCGCCATATGCGCCACCGCCCGGCGGCGCGCCCCCAGCCTGGCAACAGCCAAGCGGCCCCACGCCAGGTGCACCACAAGTGCCCATCGCAAAGACCGTTGCTATTAACGGCCCGATGCAACATGCCCCGGTTGCGGCGACCGCGTTCGGCGCAATGGCGATTGGCAACATCACGTGTGTGCGCGGCTTGCTCCAAGGCCAGCGCTTTGCACTTACACCACAAGGCCTGCTCATCGGCCGGCAACCCGGCGTGGCGCAAATTGTCGTCAACGACGGCCGCGCATCCGGCAAACATGTCTGGATTGGCCTCGAGAACGGCAAAATTGTGTGTGTCGATCAAGGCACCACCAACGGTACATTTGTGAACGACATCAACCACGGCCGCATCAGCAAGGTTGAGCTACGCGACGGCGATGTTGTCATCGTTGCCGAACCAGACGTATTGAGTTTGCAGCTTAAGTTCAGTTAGCTTGTAGCTATGGCAATACATTCTCGGCGCGTGGCGTGCGCAGCGCTTACCGCGCTCGTGCTTGCAGGTTGTGGTGGTGCAACAACGACACCAACGATGATTGGAGCGCAAGCTACACAGTCGTGGGCCCCCGAGTCGTTTCGCTACATTCCGGCTGAAACCCCGTATCTGATTGCAGCCATTAACAATGGGTCGAACGGGGTAGCGCAAAAAATGTTTGGCAACAGCATCGCTGCGCTGCACGCCAAAATAGCGCCCAAGTTGCGTGCGGATTCAAGACCAGCGAGCCGCGCTTGGCTGGCATTGCTCGATGAGATCGCGGCTGATCACAAGCAGAGCTGGCAGAGCCATCTCGGGCTGGACGAAGATTTGCGCTACGTCGTCTACGGCTTGTCAATCTGGCCCGTGGTGCGAATGCGCGTTAGCAATCCAACGCGGCTGCGCGCCATCATCCAACGGACGATCGATGCAGCACAATGGAACCTTGCGCCAGTGACCGGCCCCACTGCCACCTATTGGCAATTCACCGATCCTGATGACAAGATTTCGGTGGTAGTCGCGGTCACCGAGCATGAACTAGTAGGCACGCTGATGCCAGCCGCTCAAGTGGTTGATGCGCTCCCTTACGTGTTGGGCTCGAAATTGCCGCCGGTGAGCTTGGCCCAAAGCAATAAGATTCCGACGCTGTTGCGCACCAATGGCTTCACTCAAAACAACGTTGGGTACTTCGATTTTCAACACATGGCAGCGATTGCATTTGGCCACGGCACAACGTTGGAAACCGCCTTGCGTGGCCAATTCGCAGCCGAAAGCATGGGACCGGTCTGCGCGCACGACATCGACCGCTTGATCGGGATGGTGCCACGCCTTTTTTGGGGCATGACGCAGCTTGATGACAAAGGCATGGCCGGCAGCATCGTACTCGAACTGCCCGTGGCCATTCGGCAAGCACTAGCGGGGTTGCGCACACCTGCGGCGAGCATCAATACCAAGGGCATCGACAATGCCGTCATTGCATTTGGCGCCTCGGTCGACGTCGACAAAGCCGTGCAATGGATCAATTCGGCAACCACCGTGGCGCAATTGACGCCGATGCAATGTCCGCAATTGGCGTCGTTCAATACGATGGTATCCGCGATGCGGGCCGGCACGCAGCAAGCGCTGCCGCCTTACTTGCAAGGCCTGCGCAGCTTAGTAATTGCAGTCAACGACATCGTGAAACAACCCCTACGCATCGACGGTTTTGCCATGCTGGAAGGCAAAGACATGAGCATGCTGGCGGCGCTGCTGGGCGCGCTGCCCGGCATGGCGAACTTGCGCACCGACGGGACGCCGATCGCCTTGCCAACCTCAAACCTCAATCTGTCGCCAGATACGTCCGCGCATGCCGCCATCAGCCAAAACCGCGCGGCGCTTGCCTTCGGCGACAATACCGAAGCGCACGTGCAACAATTGATGGTCGCGCCACAAGACCACCAAGCGCCGTTGGCGTTTATGCACTACGATTTCCCGCGGCTCAAAGAAATGGCGGCCCAGCTCGGAAGCCCGATGGACGAGCAATCCGTCGAGTTTGGCATCGCCACCATCGTCCTGAACTTGTCTGACGCTGGCGTCAAAATCGATTTTACGTCGACCTGGTAGGGCGGCGCGGCTAAAAGACCCACTTGCCAAGTTTTAAGATGCCTTGCTTCCAAGGCACCCGATGCGAAACGCCTGAGGTGTTGGCAAATTTGTCGAGGTTCGCCAAGTACCACCGGTAGTTGCGCACCATGGCATCTTTATTGGAGAACTTTGGCTTGTAGCCCAAGCGCTGCTCGGCTTTTTCGATCGACACAAACGAGTCGGTCGACGCGGTTTCATAGACCCATTTGTACAGCGGCGACAACTTGAGTTGTTCGAGCACGCGCAGCGTCCAAATTGCCGGCGCAGCGGGCAACGGCGTCATCTTTTTGCCGAAGCCGGCTTCGTCGAGCACGGCTTGAAAATCTTCGCGCATGGTCGTGAAGTCTTTGGCGCCGATGTTGAACGTATCGTTGGCGATCGTGGCATCGACCGTCATGCAAAGGTAAATCGCTTCGCACAAGTCTTCGACATCGAGCAATTGGTAGCGATTTTTGCCGTTACCAAGCAAAGGAAAACCACGGCCATCGCGGGCCCAGTCGTAGAACAGTGCAAACACGCCCAACCGTTCGGGCCCAACAAACGATTTCGGCCGCACGATCGGCACGCACATGCCAGCCGCGCGATATTCTTCGCACACGCGCTCAGCGCTGATTTTCGCTTCACCGTACGGCCCAACACCGTCGAGCTTATCGGTTTCAAGCAAGGGATGGTGATCGGGAATGCCATACACGGCCGTCGACGAAACATGCACCACCCGAGTCGCGCCAATCCGCTTAGCTTCTTCCATCACGACGCGCGTCCCCGCCACGTCGGTTGAGTAAATATCCGCAGGCGTGTACAGCGGCAACGCCGCTGCACAGTGCACTACCATGTCGCAGCCTTCGATCGCATGGGCGACATCTGCTGTGCGGCGAATATCGCCGGTTACGGCACGAACCTGCGCTTGGCAATCTGGATAGGTAAACGGTTCCAGATCGAGCGAGGTAACTTGGTATCCACGCGCTAACAGGTAGCGCACCAGGTTGATACCTAAAAAGCCGGCGCCTCCAGTGACAAGAACTCGACTAGCCATGCCCTTCTGGTAGCAATTTCGCGGCCTGGGGTCGAGCCGAACGCCGCTAATTTGCAGCTCGGTTTGCACTGCCTAACTCGACCGTGAGGTTGGCCACACCACCAGCCCGAACCGACACGTAGCGCTGCACTTCTAATGGCGGCCCCCACGTGACCTGGCCATGCTCGACCGTGACGATCGGCGGATGCCAAAAACGCAGCTGGTACGTGCCGGGGACGACGTTTTCCAACACAAATGCGCCGTTATCGTCGGTCGCTGCATACAACGGCGTGTCAACGATACGAACAAAGCCAGGCATCATGCCTGCTTGGGCCACGGTGATGAACTCGCGTTGAGGCTGCAACATTGTCGCACCGAACGGGCCCAAGGCAACCGCCGAAGGGGTCGCGCCTCGAACATCAAGTTGAGCGCTCGCCGCATCCGTCGCAAACCAAATTTCGTGATTGCGTCTGGCAACCAGCAACTGCGGCTGCACGCTGCACCCCGCTTTGGCAGCGCGTTGTTCAAAGTCGTATTCAGGCAACGCCGCATCGTGGACCCGCGTCGGTTTTTCGATGCTGACAACGACACTGCCAAGGCCGTTGCGTGCGCCTAGGCGCACCGACGACCACGGCCCACATGGTGTGGCCACAGCGGCAGGTACCGCGCCAGTCCAACGCACGATTCCTGTAATGGTCCCTGTGGTGCGCGCAGGTGGGCCACTCACGGTGCCATATGGCACCGCGGCAGGTGGGTCGTCGGGCAGCGCGGGCGGTTGATAGCTGCCATAGGTTATGCCACCGGTGGCAGCCGAGCCTACCAGCCATGGACTACGCCCATCAGCTGCGCTCGCTACCGGCGCAGCACTACTGTCGACCACCGCGAGTTGCCGAAGATCTGTCGAAGCCCGCGCCAAAACGCCTGAACCGTCGTCGGTGCGATCGCCGGCAGGCCGAAGCGCGTTGAGTGGCGGCGGTGCGGTGCGACACCCCGCCCAAATCGCTACCAGCCAGATCGACGCACGCATGCGCAACAGCATGCCCCTGCATCGTGCCGAAAACAACAAAAGCTCGCCGAAGCGAGCCTTTGCTACCGTCGATTTACTCGACTGAAGTAGTCGTTAGACTATTTCTTCTTCTTAGCAGCTGGCTTCTTAGCAGCTGGCTTCTTAGCAGCTGGCTTCTTGGCGGCTGCCTTCTTTTGTGCTGCCTTCTTTGGCGCTGCCTTCTTTGGCGCTGCCTTCTTAGCAGTCTTCTTGCGCTTGCTGCCGCCAACTTGGCGAGCCTTGCGAGCTACGTCGCCGTCACCGTCGACGAAGTACAGGTACTTGCTGTAGTCGAGCTCGATGCCTGGAGCTGCAACCTTGGTGGCCTTGCCCTTTGGCTGGCCTGGCTTCTTGCGGGGCACGGCCCACACGTCGCCACCCTTGATGTAGTACATCAGGTCGTTGTCACGTTTGATTCCGGTCTTTGCGATTTTTTCACTCATCTAAAATCCCCCCCTTAGGGTGTAATGGGTGCTCGAATCGTAGAGATGCACATGAAGCTTGAACAGTACCCGTGATCAATTTTTTCTCGTCGGAGATCTAAACTGAAGGCAAAATCGTCGTCGGCCAGGGGGCTTTTGTTTGCCGGGCCTGGGCATTTCCCGACGACGATTCCCGTCAAAAAACCGGGTATCCGACGACGATTTGGCGATTTTCAAAAAACGCGCAAGTCATCGACGGGAATAGGTTTTTTGATCGTCGATGATCGCAAAACCACCGTCGACGAAGCGGATGACGCAGTGGTTCAAATGCACTGCCGACGACAGTGGGCACGTGATCGGCAGAGCACTCTACTAGCGAGAAGATCTCCCCCTGCTAGATCGGAAGAG
>JAKQOD010000548.1 GCA_029565465.1 Deltaproteobacteria bacterium | reverse complement strand
GGGGGACCATGACGCGCCGAGTACTATTGATCGATTCTGATGTAATGTTCGAGCATACGCTGCGGCAACAGTTGGCTCCGTATCGCATTGATGTAGATGTGGCCGAAGAGGATGCCGATCCGTTGAGTTCGGTAACCGAACCGCTCGCGCTGATCATCATTGCCGTGGAAGAGCCACAAAAATCCGGCTACGCGTTATGCAATAAAGCAAAACGCGGCGCGTTGGCGCAAGTGCCAGTGATGCTGGTAACGGCCACGGTGTCACCAGACGGTTTTGCCAATCACGGCAAGCTCAAGGCGCACGCTGATGCGTACCTCGACAAACGCGAAATGAGCGTCGATGAGTTGCTTGGCAAAATCGACAACCTCATTGAACTAGGCGAAGCCGCCGATGTCGGCGATTTTTCGTTGGAAGAAGTGATCGACGATTCGCCAATTCCCGTCGAGGTTGAAGGTGATAGCGACTTTTTGATTGAAGACGCAGCGCCGTTTGCAGCCGAACAAAATGAAGAATTCGCCGAGCAAGGCACCCAAATGTCGACGATGCCGGCCGACGCCTTGTTGGACAAAGAAACCGACGATGCGTTTGCAGCGCTGACCAGCGGCTTTGGTGATGAGCCGTTCGAAGCCGCCCCAGCACCAGTTGTGGCACCGGAACCAGCAATGGCGGCAACGCCAGCGCGCGACGTGGCCGACGACGAACCGCTGGCAACGTTTGAAGAACCCGCCGCAGCGGAACCCGTATTTGAGCTCGAAGCTGCGGCAGCCGAACCTGCGTTTGCGCTCGAAGCTGAGATGCCACCAGCGGATGCCGCACCGGTGCTTGTGCACGACGTGGTCGATGACGTGGTCGACGACATAGTCGACGATGTCGCTGACGTCGAGCTCGAAGCAGTCGCGGACATTGATGTTGCGATCGATTCGTTAGATGTCGAAGAAGTCGATGCGCCCGCGGTCACGGCACCACCGCCAGCCGTCGAGCCGCGCCGCGCTCCCCCGATTGCCGCAACGCCAAGTGAACCGTCGATTCTGGTTCCCAAGCCGGCAACAATTCCACCACCGCTAGCTGCCGCAAGCCCACGCACGCCAACCATGCCGCCGCCGATGGCCGCGCCTGTCACAGCATCAGGCATCGTCCCGGTCGCATCGCCGCGGGCAGCGACCGTGCTTGAAGAATCGGTAGCAGAACAACCGCTTCGCCCGAAAAACACGACCGGCGTGCGGTCCTTCGTCAACACTCCGACCGTCATTGATGCCGCTGTCGCACGTGAACCGCGCGCCACCGCAGCACCTGGCCTGGACTTAGGGCTCGACGAAGTTGCGGCCGACGCGAATCGTGAACAATCGCAAGTAGCGGACCGGCGTTCGCTCAAGCGCACACACGATTTGGAGATGCGCATTCGGCAGCTCGAATCGGAAGTGCAACGCGCATCGGCGCAAAGTGAGCACGAAGCGAGCACCGTGCACGAACTGGTGCGCGTGCGCCAAGACGTGGCAGCCAAAGAGCAAGAATTCAAGACGCTGCGCGACCGAATGTTGGTGCTTGAACACGCCAAAACAGCGGCCGAAACCAAAAACGGCCAACTCGAACAACGCTTGTTCGAGTTGATGGAGACCGACAAAGCATCCAATCAGGCTGAGCAACGGGTGGTTGAGCTTGAGCAAGCCCTCGCAAGCAGCGCGGCGCAATTAGCGCAACTACAAGCGCAGCGCGTTGCGGACGGTGCGGCAACCGCAAGCCAAGCCCAACAAATGCTGACCGAGCATCAAACCGAGCTGCAGGCAGCGAAGGCCGAAAGCCAGCAGCATGCAACCGCGCTTGCCACTGCCCAAGCCGCGCTCGCCGACGCGACACAACAATGCCAGCGCTACGAAGCAGAACTCGCCAGCGCAAAGCAAGCGCACGAACAACAACAGGCCGCGTTAACCGGCTCGGCTGAAGCGCATCAACAAGCGCTTGCGGATGCAGCGGTGGCTCAGGCCGAAAATCGGCAGTTACGTGAAGCGCAAGCAGCAATGCAGGCCTCGCATGCGGCCGCCTTGGCCGAAGCCCAACAAGCTCAGCGCGCCGAATTTGAACAAACCGCCGAACACCAAGCTGAACGCTTGCGTGCCGAACACGCGCAAGCCATCGCCGCGTTGCAGCAACAGTTGGCGGATATCACTAGCCACCATGAAGCAGCACAGCGGGCCATTGCCGTACATGTTGCCGATCAAACCGGTCTCAAGCAAAACCACGCCAGCGAGCTGAACAAGCTGCAAGGCTTATTGGCCCAGCACGAAGACAGCGGTAAAGATCTGCGCGATCAACTCGCCGAAGCCCAACAGCAAACCGAGCAGGCCAATCAAACGATCGCGGCGCTGCGCGTTGAATTGAACAACAAGGTTAGCGAGCTACAACTTGCTGTTAGCGAAGCGCAAGCAGCTGCGGTTGGTGCCCAAGCGGCCGCGGTTCAACAAGCCGTTGCAGACGCGGCCCAAGGGCACAGCGAAGCGCGCGAACGGGCGCTGGCCGATGCCGCCAAGGTGCATGCCGCAGAACTCGAACGGGCGCTGGCCGATGCCGCCGACCGCTTCGCAGCCGATCGTGATCGGGCCGTGACCGATGCGGTGGCAAATGCGGTGGCGAATGCCGTCGCAGCCCAAAAAGCCGAAGCCGGCAAGTTGCTGGTCGAAGCCGATCAGCGGCACCAAGCTGAGCTGCAGCGCGCCGTTGGCGACGCGGTCGAACAAGTGCGCACGACAATGAATGCCGACCTCGCACGCGTAACCGAAGCTGCCGCGACGGAAACGGCCGAACTACGTGCGGGTCTAACCAGCGCGCGCGATCGCCACAAAGAACTCGAAGCCTCGATTGCACAATTGCAAGAGCAAGTCGCGGCGCTCAAGGAGTCCCAACGCACCGCCGCGGCGGCCGCGACCGAGCACGCCCAGCGCGTTGAGCAACTGCGCAACGAAATCGCGACGCTCGAAAGCGAGAACACTGGCTATCAAGAGCAAGTGCTCAAGGCGTACCAGAAAATCAAGAACGACGAAGCGCTGGTGGCGCGTGCCAAAAAAGCGATGGCGATTGCACTCACCGTCCTCGACGATACCAACAAGCCCGCCGAGACGTAACCGCGGCAGCGCGTTGCAACGCCGCTACGCCGCCGCAAGCGCGCGACAAGCCGCTTCGCACTTGCTGCAGGCTTCACCACACGCTTTGCATTCCAGATGCATCCCATGAGCAAAGTGGGCAGCATGGGCGTTGCACGCAGTGACACAAGCCGCACAAGCGTCGGCACACACCACGGCGAGTTTTGCGTCGAGGTTCGATTCCCGAGCGACCAACGGTGCTAATGCGCCGCAAAGTGCGAGCATGTCAGCGACAGCGCGCGCACACTGCGCCATATCTTTGTTGCCATTGGCGAGTTCGCGCTCGCAGTGTGCAGCGCATGCTTGCGCTTTCACCAGACAATCGCTGATGAGCGGAATCAAGGCCTTACGAGCTGCCGCTTTCGGCGATGGCGCTGGAGCAGGCACTTTGCTCGTCGGCGGCTGAACTTTGCCATTGCTGCCAGCCGATTTAGGGGCCGCGGTAGCGTGCGTAGCAATGGCAAGGCTAGCAAGCCCGGCGCTAACACCCAAAAGTTGACGTCGATTCAGTTGTGGATTCATGCCGGCAGGGTATCAGAAGACGGGTCCGCTGGTGCATCGCTCAGATCGGACCCGACCAACGGCGACGACTTTCGCCAATAAATATCGGTTGGTTTCCCGCCGTGCCAAAGCTCGCGCTCAATCGCGAGTAACAACGGACCAAACGTGGCGCGATCGAGCGCCGAGGTGACAAAGCCGCCCGCGTGGCTGACCAGCACATCGGCATCTTGTGCAGCAATGCGATCGGCTTTGTTCCACACCACGATGCGTGGCTTGCCGCCCAAATCGAGCTCATTCAAGATGCTTTGCACCGCGTAAAACCGCTCATCGCGATCTTCATCGGAGGCGTCGACTACATGGATCAACAAGTCGGCGTCATGCATTTCTTCGAGGGTGGCACGAAACGCAGCCAACAGATCTTTCGGCAAATCGCGAATGAACCCAACGGTGTCGGTAATCACGATTTCGCGCTCGTCGGGAAAACGTAAGCGTCGGCTGATTGGATCGAGGGTTGCGAAGAGCTTGTTTTCAGCCAGCGCGTTACCGTTGGTTAACGCATTGAGCAGCGTCGATTTACCGGCGTTGGTGTAGCCGCAAATGGCCACAATCGGCACGCCGCGGGTGCCTCGACGCTGGCGCCGCAGCCGGCGATCATTGGCAAGGTCGTCGAGTTTTTTCTCGAGACCGTGAATACGTTCGCGCGCGCGCCGCCGGTTTACCTCAAGCTTGGTTTCACCAGGGCCACGGCCACCGATGCCGCCGGTTAAACGCGACATCATCGTGTTTTTTTCGACCAAGCGTGGCAACGCGTATTTGAGCTGGGCCAACTCGACCTGCAGCTTGCCGTCGCGGCTGGTCGCATGCTGGGCAAAAATATCCAAAATCAGCATGGTGCGATCGAGCACCTTGAGCTCGGTCGCGTCACTGATAGCGCGGGCTTGGCCAGGCGAAAGATCGGGATCGAAGATGACGCGCTCGACGCCGAGTTGCATGGCGCGCAGCAAGATTTCGTCGAGCTTGCCACGGCCAACTAGATATTTGGGATCGAGCTCAGGGCGGCGCTGAATAAATACGTCGGCGATTTCAACGCCTGCGGTTCGACACAGCTCGCGTAGTTCGGCGACGCGGGCTTCGCTATCGTGTTGCCGACCGACCGCAACGTGCACTAACAGCGCACGCTGATCAGCGACCGCGGTCCGCCCTGCTCCACGATGCTGCTTGCCATAATCGGCTTCGAGCTCGGCAATCAACACCGCGGCGTCGGTCTCCGGCTGTTGCACGGTTTCCGCTGGCAGCTCGCGCCACGGCCGATCGGCGGGCGCATCCGCCACCAAGTGTGCAATATATAGCTTGCCGATGCGACCCGTTGCGTCGACGGTAAATGCCGCTACTAAGTCGAATCGTAGCAAGGCCAAGTCGGTAAGGTCGTCGCGCGTTAAGGCTTCGCCGCGCAAGTGGGTGTGGATCAACCGCAAGCCCCGGAAACGGCCTTGTCCACCGCGCATCCGGCCAACGTCGGGCAACATCAATTTGGACGCATCTCCGACGATCACATGTTCCACCGCGCCACGGCGATCGATGAGCACACCGACTTGGCGATGCATAGCCGCAGCGAGTTCCGCCATCGCCGTCGCGAGGTCCAGCGATACCACTTCGTTGGGCGCAACCCGGCGTCGATACAAACGTTCTAAAAGCTTGAGTTCGCTCGCGCGCAAGCCGCTGAGATTTCCGGTGACCTCCTGCATAGATTCCAAGCTAGCAGACAACTCGCATGTCCACAGCGTCGGAATGATGCAATCCACCTTACGCTTGCATGCACCGATGTACCAACGCAAAACCGGCCATGGTAGTTCGCCAACGCGCGACAACGGGATATAGTCGCAGCGTGTCCCGCCGGTTTCGTGCCTTGATTGCGCATCCAGACTCCGATGCACTCGGCGAGCTGGCAGGCATGTTGAGCGGCTTGGGCCTGACGGTCGAAACCGCAACCACCGAAGCCCAAGCGATGCAGTTGCTCCGCAGCCACGGTGCCAACGTCGTGGTGGCCGGACATGCGTTACCACTTTTCGACGCCGTACGTTTTCTTGAAGCCAGCATCGCGTCGGCGCCCGAAGCGCTGCGCATCGCATTAGTTAGCGACCCGGCCGACGCTGTAGAGCTCGACTATCGCCCGGTGCAAGCGGGCACGATTATGCGGTTGGTGGCACAGGCCAGCGAGCGCAGCCGTTTGTTAGCCCTCGTCGGCGAAGGCCTTAAATTGCTTGCGCTCGTTGAACAACAACGCGATTTGGTGCGCAAGATCACCGCCGAGCACCAAAAGTTACAACGCCGTGAGACGTTGCTCGACGTGGTCGTCCGCGAACGCACCAAAGAGCTCGAAGAAAGTTATCTGCAACTCAAAGCGGCCAACCGCCAAGCGCTGTTCGGCTTGGCCGAAGCGATCGAAGCCAAAGATCCATACACCAAAGGTCACTGTGGCCGAGTGGCAGGCTACTCGTTGGTGCTTGCGCAAGCCGCAGGTTATCCCGAAGCCGGACTCGAAGCGCTGGAGTTTGGCGCGTTCTTGCACGACATCGGCAAAATCGGAATTCGCGATGCGGTGTTGCTCAAGCCAGCGGCCCTCGACGATACCGAGTGGTCGCATATGCGCGAACACCCAGTGAAGGGCTACGAAATTGCGTCCAAAATCGAAATGCTGCGCCCGATTATTTCCGCCGTGCGCAATCACCACGAACGGTGGGACGGTGGCGGCTACCCGGATCGCCTAGCCGGAACGCAAATTCCGGTCGCTGCCCGCATCGTTGCGATCGCAGACGCGTATGACGCTATGGCGACGGATCGGCCATACAAAGCGGCGCTGCCGGCCGATGAGTGCGAAGCGGTGCTGCGGCGGCAGGCCGGTAAAATGTTTGATCCTGATTTGGTTGAGGTCTTTATCACTCACGATATCGGTTCGCTTTACCGCGACGAGTACGATGGCTACGACGCCCCCGAAGACACCGATGTGAATGGTAAACCGGTGGACTAGTAGCGCCGGCTACGCGCCGTCGTACTTGACCAAATAGAAATTCACTTTTTTCTCGTCGACGACGACGGTGACGTTTTTGGTCAAGCCGCGCGTCGTGTTCTTGAGCACCAACTGATGCCGGCCAACCGGCAAGCGTAGCCCTTGAACCGGCGCTTCGGCCAAAAATTTGCCAGCGAGATACACATTGCCGGCGCTAACGCCGCCGTGACCGTCTTGCACCGAGATGTTGACCAGGCCAAAGCGCTGCGCTGCTTTGAGCGATTGTTTGATCACGGTCGGCTCGCCAGCCTGCAACGAGATTTTGCTTTCATACGACGTGTAGCCAGCCTTGGCGATGACCAGCACGACGTCGTTGGCGGGTGCAACATCGGTCAATTTGAGCGGCGTTACACCGATGGCGCGGCCGGAGAGCGTGACGCTAGCGCCAATTGGCTCGCTGCTCACGTCGAGAATTGCCGGCGCAATCGCCAGCGTGGGCGCGATGCGAATCACGGCGCCGGCAGGAACGTTGAGCGTGTCGAGGTAGTCAACAAAGCCTGCCTTATGCAGCCGAACTTCCAAGCGATCCGCGCTGCTGACATCAACCCGCTTTGGCGTTACGCCGAGCGACGTGCCGTTGACGGTAATCTCTGCGCCGTCGGGTTTTGAAGCTAGGTCAAGCACGCCCACGCTGACCGCGGGCGCCGAGCCGCTTGCAACATTGGCAGCATCGCGCGGAGCTGGCGCCGCTGCGCCGCGATTTTGTAACGCCCACCAGGTTGCAGCGCTGCCGCCCGTTACAACGGCCAACGCTGCAACTGCCAGTGGCCAACGCCGGCGGGGAGGTAAAGCTTGAACCAGTGGCACTGGAACTGGGGTGGGTTGCGTCGGCGGTGGCGCAACTGCGCTTGGCGCCTCAGCGGCCAACGCTAGGCTATCGTCGTCGTCGGGTGGCGGCGGCGCTGCCACTTCGGTGCGCCGATCAATATCAAGGGTACCGCTGCTGTTTTGCGCTGGCGTTGCCGGAATCTCAAACGGTGGCGCTGACGTGCGGCGTGCGCGCGGTTGCGCGACGATCGTGGGCTCTTGATGCTCTAAGCGGGAAACCCCGTCTACGCCCACCGTATGCAGCCACAAACCGGTTGATTCGGTTTGCCCTGTCGCTGTCGGTTTGCCATCGGTAACGGCAGTTTGACGCGCAACCGAACTCTCGTTGGCCGCAAGCTGTTTGCGGATAACGTCGTCAACCGCCGAGCGCGCTCCAACTACGGGCGGCAGTACCAAGCCGACAGTTTCGGCGAGATCCAACGACGTTGCAACGATGCTTGATTCGTACGACAGCTCGATCAGGGAACGTAAAATCACGGCTGGGCGAGGCGGTCGATCGGACGGACGACGCGACAACGGCCCAGCCAAAATTTCATCCAGCCGCGGTGGCAGCCCCGAGCGCAAAGCTGAAGCTTTGGGAATCACCATCTCGGCAATATTGCGGCTGATGACTTCGGCATCATCGCCAGGGAATAGCTTTTCGCCGGTGAAAATTTCAAAGATAACGGCCGCCGCGGAAAATACATCCGAGCGGGTGTCGAGCTGATCACCACGGGTTTGCTCGGGCGACATGTAGCGCCATTTGCCCATGACTTTGCGCGGCCCTGGTTGGCCGGGCCGATGCGGTCGAGCCGCGACTGCGATACCAAAATCTGCGATCTTCACTTCGCCTGCACGCGACAACAGAATATTCGATGGCGACACATCGCGATGGACGACGCCATGTTGGTGGGCGAAATCGAGCCCCCGCATAATTTCGATGGCAATGTGAAACGCCGTCGGCAACGGCACCATGCGCTTTTCGTCACGCATGTGGCGGAGCAGCGCAGCCAAGTCGAGGCCGTCGACAAACTCCATCGCGATGAACAGGGATTCGCCAAAGCGACCGAAGTCAAAGACCTGCACGATGTTGGCGTGGGACAAGCGCACCGCCACTTTGGCTTCAGCGATAAACCGCTCTTCGAACTCAGGGTCGAGCGCCAGTTCAGGCAAAATGCGCTTAATTGCAACTGTTTTTTCGAAGCCATGGACGCCGTAGACTTTAGCCAAAAAGACCTCGGCCATGCCGCCAACCGCAATGCGGTCAACGATGTCATAGCGTTCTAGTCGTTGTTGCAGGTCTTCCATGGTGGATAACGGGCACGAGCGCCCAATTTTAACTATAGTAGGGGATATGGCTGGCCAACGGGCAAAACCTCGGACGCTTTGTGAGGACCGCGATCGCGGCATCCGCATCGCGTTGGCGGTGCTGGGGCTGTTGGCTTGCCGCCCACAGGTGGCGCTAGCTGCACCACCAACTACGCCGCCGGTCGGGGCGCCTTTGGTGATCCGGCAACAGCCTGCCCGGCGCCCCCTTGCGATCGTGGACTTGGTCGGCACCGCTGAATCGCAAGCCTTAGCGAACCAAGTTGCGGCCGCCCTGCTTGGCAACAACCAACTCGCACCGATTACTGATGCCACCATCGCAGCAGCGCTGGTCGGCCCACTCGAAGACGGCGAAGATGCACCACTAGCCACCGCAACCCGCGCTTTAGTGGATGCCGAAGAATCGCTTGCAAAATTCGCCACCAGCGCAGCGATTGCGCAAGCAACCTCAGCCATGGCGGAGCTCGAGCGAGCGGACCCCACAGCGCCGCACCTCACCGTGTATGCAGCGCTCGCATTTTTGTGTGGACGGGCGGCTCTGACGGAGAAAAATCCAACGCAAGCAACCCGTTGGTTCACGCTTGCAGCGCGCTTGGCGCCAACGTTTTCACCTGATCGTGGGCGCTACGTTTCATCGGTGGTTGCAGCTTTCGAAAGTGCGCGTCAACCACTTGGTGTGACAGCGCCGCTGACAGTTGGCGGCGATGGCGAAGTTGTCATCGACGGCATCGTACACGGCCCAGCGCCAAAGACTGTGCCGATCGAGCCAGGCCCGCATTTGGTGCACTTAGTTTCGCCGGAGCACGTCCCCGTTGGTGCCCAACTTGAAGTGCTGGTGCCTGGGGCAACCTTGCAGCTCACCGCTGTGTTGGCGCCTGCGCCGATCGTTGTCGCACGTTTGCGTCGAGCCTTGCAGACTGCACCTGATGCTACCGCACGCGGCGCCGCGCTTACGAAGATGGCCAAGCTTGCAGGCGTGCGCGATGCACTATTGATCAGCCGCGGCAGCGACGGTGGGCTGGAACTCGGCACCTGGCGAGATCAAGCGCCCGGCTTTGCAAAGCCCGAATCGGCGAGTCAAACCAGTGTTGAGAAAATCTTTACTCGCATCGCGCCACCGCCAGTCGACATCGGGCCAGGCCCAGGGCCGGGCCCCGTTGGGCCGCCATCCGTGCCGAGCGGCCAACCGCATTGGTATGAAAGGCGATGGGTGCAAGCATCGGTCGTGGGCGGCCTACTCTTATCAGCGGTCGGCGTCATGGTTGCGCTCAGCCAAAATCCCGCGCGTCGTGACTTTACCGATCCACAGTGGATTGAACCATGACGCGCATATGGACCCTAGATCGGAAGAG
>JAKQOD010000545.1 GCA_029565465.1 Deltaproteobacteria bacterium | reverse complement strand
GCCTGCCGAAGCGCCAGCGTTGCCCGCTGCGGCGCCGGCCGAGGCATCCGACCAGATCCTCGACGCCCCGGCCCCGGTACCCGCCCCGGTTGTGTCAGTCGATCCAACGGTGGACTCGGCGGCTGATCCATCCTTGGACCGAGGCGCGTTTGGGCCTCGCATCATGGTCGAAGCCGTCGAAGTTGTCGGCAATGTTAGCACCGATGTCGAAATCATTCGGCGGGCGTTGCCCATTGGCCCAGGCGATACCCTCGCGGCAGGTGATCCAACGTTGCGCAACGCGCGTTTTAAGGTGCTCGCACTTGGCTACTTTCGCGATGTGCAACTGTCGTTACGCCGCGGCAGTGATCGCGGCAATGTCATCTTGCGCGTCGAAGTTCGTGAGCGTGGCACCATTTCGCTCAATCGCTTGTGGTTTGGTGCTTCGTCGATTACGCGCGGTTGGTTTGGTGCCGACATCAGCGAGCGCAATTTGTTTGGCACTGGCATTACCGTTGGTGGCGGTGTGTTGTTTGCAGACACCGAAGCTGGCTTGTTAGGCGGCCGAAATCAGTGGGCCACTGAACTCCGCATCGGCGCGGCACATCTGCGTGGGTCGCATTGGGGTGTGCTCACGAGCATCGCGCAAGCGCAAGGCGCTGAAGCGTACCGAATTGCCGGCGATGGCAGCGACAGCACGTTGCGTGAGTTTCAAGCATTTCCGTATCGCCGCACCGAAGTGCGAGCCGCTGCGACCTACGATTTGTCGTCACTCACGCAGCTAACCTTTGGCAGCGCAGGTGAATTTTTCGACGCGACCTTGCCGGTTACGCCAACCCGGACGTTGCCTGATGGTCGCTTGGCGGCCATTGATCTGCAGCTCGACAACGGCTGGTCGCGCAATGTGTCACTCAGCGTTGGCTTTGATCGCGATACCCGCACCGATGCGATCTTGCCGCACACCGGGTCACGGATCGGCGCCTTGGCAACCCTCGGTTCAAGCCTCGTCGGCGGCGACTACAACTATGCCAGCATTTTGGGTCGCTACGAACATTGGTGGAGCGTCAGCCGGCGCGCCACCATTGGCGTGCGTGTCGGCGGCGGGGTGATTGTTGGCCGCGCGCCGCGCTTTGATCAAATCCACGTCGCGGATCTCAATCGGATGACGCCGCCGCGTGCTATGGGGCTATCGGTTTCGGCTTTGCCTGCGGTTTCTTTGTTGCCAACGCGACCAGAAAAACCCGTGTATGGCGACATCGGCGGCAGCGCAGCCGTCGAGTATGCGTGGTCGGTGTTTCGCAGCGGCTCAAAGCGCGTGTATGGCGGCGACCTATTTATCGGTGCTGGCCTGTGGGGCTTGGCCGATGCCGAAGCGCTGCGCACTCGTGATTCGTCGTTTTGGAGCGCCATGCCCGTCGATATTTTTGTCGACGCTGGCATGCGCATCGATACCGATATTGGCGCATTCGAATTCACCATCGCCAACCTGCTTGGACGGTTGCCGCTATGAATACGCGCTGGCCTATCCAGCGCGCGGTGGTCGCACTCGCTGGAGTTTTACTGATGGCTGGCCTCAGGACGGACGCCTGGGCCGACGATGATGACGACGCGCCAATCGCGACCAAGATGCGTTTCGCCGAGCGCGCTGCGGACTTAACCGCTTCAACCAATGTGACATCGCTATTCGACGGTGCGACCTATAACAACCTCGAAAACGGGTTTCCTTCGACGGTGGTGATTCGTTTATGGGTCTATCCGCGTGGCCAAACCGACGCCGTTAGCTTTGCGTTATTACGGCGGCGCTTGGTCTATGATCTGTGGGATGAGGTGTACGTGGTGCGACTCGAAGAGCCAGGTGGCGCACGCGAAGTGCGGGTCAAGTACAAAGCCGAAGCGCTCAAATTGTTAACCACGATCGAAGGCATTGCCATCGCACCGTTGAAGACGATTCCGTACGAAGCGCAGTATCAGCTGGCCGTCGTCGCCGAACTTAATCCCGTATCCAAAGAAACCCTTGCCGAAGCGCGGCGCTGGCTGTCGCAAGGCACCGGTGGTGGCATGGAGCGTGGCGGCTCGTTTTTTGGATCATTTGTCTCGGTCTTTGTGAACTTGAAAATCCCGGAAGCCGACCGTGTGTTGCGCTTGCGCTCGCAGCCGTTCTATCGGCCAAAGCCCAAAAAATGAGCACACCTCCACTACACTCGCCACCCGGTCGCCGCTGGATCAATCTCCAAGTCAAAATGGCATTGGCGTTGATGCTGTTGGTGCTCACGCCGTTGCTCTTGTCGGCGTATCTGATCAATCAGATCGGCCATGTTGCGGCGAACTTTGCGGCCAGCGACGCCACGTCGCGACAAGCTCCGATGGAAAAAGCGCTGGATGTGTATCGCGAGCTGGTCGAAACGACCAAGCTGTTGCATACCGAGGTTGCCGCGCGGTTGGCGTTGCGGCCCGATATCGCAGCGCTTAACGCCGATGCTGATGTTACGTCGCTGATCGACGACGAAGCTGGCCTTAACGCCATAACCTTGCTTGCCAGCGATGGCAAGACCATCGCTCATGCTGCCCGGCCGTTGCCGGGCCCACGTTGGCGCTCAAAGCAGATGGACTATCCATTGCAAGGCGGCACGTTGCGCTTGTCGTTTGAAGTGCCCGCAACGTTGCAAGCTGACTACCAAGAACTCAAAGTTGCCCTTGATAGCTCGCGTCAAGTAGCCGCGATTTCGACTGCGTTGCCCAACAGTTACCGGCGTGCGTTTTTGGCGTTGATGGCAGGTGCTGCGTTGTTAGCTGCGTTGCTGGGGGTGGTGGCGTCAACATTTGTCACGCGTCGAATCAAAACGCTGGTCGAAGTTGCGCGCCAAGTTTCTGCGGGCAAAGCCGACGCGCGGGTGACCTTGCGCGGCCGCGACGAGATGGCCGAGTTAGGTGGTGCCTTTAACAAGATGCTCGATGACGTCGATGCGTCGCGCCAGCAGATCGAATACTTGCAACGTATCGGCGCATGGCAAGATGTGGCGCGGCGGTTGGCGCACGAAATCAAAAACCCGCTAACGCCGATCCAGCTAGCCGTGCAGCAATGTGTTTCGACGTACAAAGGCGATGATGCCAAGTTCCGTCGATTGTTGACCGATACTGGTGAAATCGTCGAAGAAGAAATCGCAGGCTTGCGCCGCCTGGTCGACACATTCCGCACGTTAGGCCAATTGCCGAAGGTTGAAGCAACGCCGATCTCGCTCGACGAGGTTGTGCGCGAATTGAGCCTGGACCCAATCATGGCGGCGCGCTTGACGCTGCAAGCTCCGGCGGCCGGCATTACCGTTCGTGCCGATAAGTTGCTGCTCAAACGCGTGCTTGCAAACCTGGTCGAAAACGGAATTCATGCTGGGCAAGAAGCCAAACAGCCCGGCGACGTTGTTGTCACGTGGCAGCGCAGCGGTGACGGTGGCGCCGTCATTTGGGTGG
>JAKQOD010000542.1 GCA_029565465.1 Deltaproteobacteria bacterium | reverse complement strand
TGATCAAGTGTTTACCACCCGAGACCGCGCGAGATGACAACAGCACGGCTGGGGCGCGCTTGAGCGCCGCATCGGCAACCACGATGCCACGTGCAATCGACGCGACTTCGAGAATTGCCAAGGCCGGGCCACGGGGCGCGCTAACCGAAAGCGTCATCAGACGAACCGGAACGCTTCCTTCAACGTACAGCGGCGTTCACGAGTGAAGTGAATTGCCGTGGTTAGACCTTCGCCGGTTGGGCTGGCGATCGTAAACGATGTATAGCCTTCGCCGCCGAGGCCGAGGCCCGCATAACTCGCATCGTTTTTAACAAAAATGCTAGCGTTGCAAACCCGCGCCATAGCCGACATATGGTCAACGTTGAGCGAATGCATCGTCGCTGTGTGGTGAAAGCCATGCTCGACCCGGACCGCCATTGCAATGGCATCGGCGCAATCGCGCGCCCGCACCATGCCGATCACCGGCATCAAGAGTTCGTGTTGCACGAATGGATGTTGCTCGTCGACTTCGGCTAACAAAATGCGCGGCCCAGTGCCTGGGCCGTCGTAGCCAGCAATGCCGATCTTCGACGCAATGAGCCCGGCATCTTTGCCAACCCACGCTTTGTTGACGTGGTCGCCTTCGAGCACAATTTTTTCAAGCTCGCGAGTTTGCGACGACGTCAGCAGCAATGCGCCTTGCCGCGTGAGTTGTCGGGTCAGTTCGGTCGCAATCGAATCGACTGCGATGATTTCTTTTTCCGCGATGCAAACAATGTTGTTGTCGAGTGATGCGCCTCGCACGATTGCATCGGCAGCTTTTTCAAGATTTGCGGTTTCGTCGACGACAGCAGGCGGATTGCCAGGGCCGGCAGCAATGACCTTTTTGCCTGAGTTCATCGCTTGCTTGACGACAACTGGGCCGCCGGTCACAACCACCAACCGTACCGCGGCATGCTTCATCAGCAGTTGCGCGCTTTCCACGGTTGGCTTTTCGACCGAGACGATCACGTCTTTAGGGCCGCCAGCCCCAATGATCGCTTCATTGAGAATGTGCACGAACCAATTCGACACTTGCGCTGCCGATGGATGCACGTTGAACACCACCGCGTTGCCGCCGGCAACCATGCCGATGGCGTTGCAAAGAATGGTTTCGGTCGGGTTCGTAGTCGGGGTCACTGCTAAGATCACGCCGTAAGGCGCGCGCTCGGTGAGCATCAAACCGTCGTCGCCGGTGTACGCCGCAGGACGCAAGATCTCGATCCCGGGCGTTTTTTCGATGACGAGCCGGTTTTTATTCAGCTTGTCGGCGTAGCGGCCAAGGCCGGTTTCTTCAACCGCAAAGCGAGACAACTTTTCCAAGTTGGCGAGCGCGACCTGCCGCATCGCTGCAACCATCTTAGCGCGGACCGCTCCGGGCAACCGTTCGTTGGCTTCAAAGCCACGGCGGGCAGCGTTGGCTGCGGCATCGGCATCCGCGTACACGCCAAGCGTGCCGCGTGGAATATCGGTGCGTTTACCGCCACCTGCATCAGCCGCTACGGGCGCACGTGCAGGGGCTTGGCTCACTCCACCGCCGGCGCCGAGCCCCTGCACGTGCGCCCGTAGCGGCTGATGCAGGTGGCGGTAAACGC
>JAKQOD010000511.1 GCA_029565465.1 Deltaproteobacteria bacterium | reverse complement strand
GCCGATTTCGTCATCGCATCCATCGCAGCCATCGCAGCCATCCCAACCATCCCAACCATCGCGTCCGTCGCAGGTGCACGCGCGTATGGCACGTGCCAGCGCCCACCCGTCGCATCCGTCGCTGCCGCCGCATCAATCATTGGTGTACAGCCAAGATTCGCGCCAGCTCGATAGTGTGCCTGGCGTTCCGTTTCCGCCGGGGCCGCAACTCAATGGTGGGCCGCCGACGAGCGTGAACATGGGCAGCGGCCAGTTGGGCATGGCGCCAATGCCTGCGTCGAGCGGCAAGAAAACCGGGCTCGTCGTCGGTGGTGTGGTTGTGGCGATCGCGCTCGGCGTTGGAGGCTTCTTTGCATTTGGCAATCGCGGCGGCAACCGTGATGTAACGCCAACCTCGGAACCTGCCGCAGCGTTGCCGGTGCAACCTGCGTTGCCTGCTGTTGTTGTCGATGCCGCGACGGTACCTGCCGTGTCGATTGATGCGCCGCTTGCCACTCCAGTTGACGCGACACCCGATGCACACGTCGCGGTCGATGCGGCAGTTGCAGCGGCCGTGAAACCTGAGCCGGTGCCTGATGTCCAACCGGCGATCAAGCCAGACGTTAAACCGGCGATCAAGCCAGACGTTAAACCGACGATCAAGCCAGACGTTAAACCGACGGTGAAGCCGAACGTCACACCGACGGTGAAGCCAGTGAAACCAGTGGTGCCACCAGTGATCAAAAAGCCGCCGCCGAAACCGACCGGCGACGACGACATGTTCAGCAAGCGCAAGTAGCAAGCGCGTTCGCAGTGAAATTGGCAGGTGTGGCGCTAGCTCGATGGGCGCTTCATCTGTCACCTTTTGCTGCATGAGAAAACCGTGTCCACTTTGTCAGGCAGAGCCTCCAGGTCTGACGTTCGCCGGTGTGTGTGAATCCTGCGCCACAACCCTAGCGCTAGAGCCGATGCCGCCGTCGAAGCGGCCACCGTTGCCGTGTCATCGCTGCAAGCATCGTGAGTTGATTCGCGTGTTACCGCGCGAGTTGACTAGCGTGCCCGGCACCGGCAGCCGCGAAGTTGCGCCCATGTTTGCCGTTTACGGGCCAACGGTAATCGAAGGAAGCTTTTTTTCCGGTCGGGAGGTTAACGCGCCGGACCCGCAAAACGGGGCTGGCAAGATGGAAATGTACATTTGCCGCGGCTGTGGTTTCACCGAATGGTATTGCCAAGATCCGTCGGAGATACCGATCGACCCACTCTACAGCACCGAAGCGGTCTCGGTTGGTGGTGACGGGCCGCTGCGCTAAACCAAAGCGCGTGGCCACTGCCAGGTGCGATCTTTGCCTACATGTCGATCCATGTCTCAGGCCACGCTTGGGGAAAATTTCAAGCGGTTGACGCAGCTTGTTAGCAGCGACGTTGGATCTATAGGTAGTGGGTGCGGCACTACAAAGCCCGCACGGGTTGTGGAAATTGATCAATTTCGGGCTTTGGTGATCCTTCGGAACTAGCTGCTTTTATTCAATGATCCGGGACTGTCCGGATCTCTACCGATCCATTTGATCAGTATCGAAACCGCGTTAGTAAACGTTCGAAAAGTGGACCCGGGATCTCGACCTTGCTACTGGTTGTAACCACCAATGTCGCCACCAAGCGGGCGGGGAACCGGCGCTACCAGCGCCCGTCCTGCCTTTATAGCCAACCCGATAGCGCAACGAGCGACCGTAACTGCACGGCCGTTTCCGAGCGGCTCGCGTCCAGCGCCCACGCGAGCGCCGG
>JAKQOD010000510.1 GCA_029565465.1 Deltaproteobacteria bacterium | reverse complement strand
CGATCACATCGGCGACGCTGGCACCGGTAGCAGTTGCGATGCCTTCGTACACCGCCAGCACGCGCGCCAACCGCGCTGGCTCATTACCAGCCCAGTCTTTTTGTGGCGCGAGCCGAATGCGTGCACCGTTGGCGCCGCCGCGTTTGTCGGAGCCGCGGAAGGTACGTGCGCTATCCCACGCTGTGTTCACCATGTCGCTGATGGAAAGGCCACACGTCGCCAGCCGCGACCGCACGTTTTCAATCTTGTAGCTCGTGCTGCCGGCCGGCACAGGATCTTGCCAAATCAAGTCTTCCTTCGGCACGTCGGGCCCGAGGTAACGCGCCTTCGGCCCCAGATCACGATGGGTCAGCTTGAACCATGCGCGTGCAAAGACTTGCGAGAAGTACGCAGGGTCTTTGTAGAAGCGCTCGGCGATTTTGCGATACGCCGGATCTTTGACCATGGCCATATCAGCGTCGGTCATCAGTGGCATGCGGCGAATCGTTGGATCTTCGACGTCGACCGGCATGTCTGCTTCTTTGATGTTGATCGGCTGCCACTGCCACGCGCCGGCGGGGCTCTTCTTCAATTCATATTCGTAGGTAAACAGCATGTGGAAATAGCCGTTGTCCCAACGGGTTGGATGCGTGGTCCATGCACCTTCAAGGCCGCTCGACACCGTGTCGCGGCCAACGCCTTTGCCGTTGGGATTGCGCCAGCCAAAGCCTTGCTCGGCGAGCTCGCCAGCTTCTGGGTTCGGGCCGAGTGCGCCAGCATCTCCATTGCCGTGGCATTTGCCCACGGTGTGGCCACCCGCGGTGAGCGCAACGGTTTCTTCGTCGTCCATCGCCATGCGAGCAAACGTGACGCGCACATCTTGGGCTGTGCGCAGCGGATCCGGTTTGCCGCCGACGCCTTCAGGGTTCACATAGATGAGGCCCATCTGCACCGCAGCAAGCGGATTGTCGAGCTGCGTGCGATCGTCGCCGTCGTAGCGCGTGCTGCCGAGCCACTCTTGCTCGGAGCCCCAGAAGATTTCTTTTTCAGGATGCCAAATGTCTTCGCGTCCAAAGCCGAAGCCAAACGTTTGCAGCCCCATCGATTGGTACGCGATGGTGCCAGCCAAAATGATCAAGTCGGCCCAGCTGATTTGGTTGCCGTACTTTTTCTTGATCGGCCAAAGCAAGCGTCGCGCTTTGTCGAGATTCACGTTGTCAGGCCACGAGCTCAGCGGCGCGAACCGCTGATTGCCAGTGCCACCACCGCCGCGTCCGTCGGCGATGCGATACGTACCAGCCGCGTGCCAGGCCATGCGAATCATGAGCCCGCCGTAGTGGCCCCAGTCTGCCGGCCACCAAGGCTGGCTGTTCGTCATTAGTGCGGTGAGGTCTTGCTTCAACGCGTCGACGTCGAGCTTTTGCAACTCGCTGCGATAGTCGAAGTCAGCGCCGAGCGGGTTGGACTTGCCATCGTGTTGATGCAAGATGTCGAGATTAAGCGCCTTGGGCCACCAATTCATGGCGGTGCTCGCCGTTGTGTTGGCACCGTGCATGACGGGGCATTTGCCCGACGAGGCGGCAGTTTTTTTCTGATCACTCATGTTGTCGATCCTGGGTTGTAGATGAGCGAAGTGTTACGCATTTCTTCGATGAAGCAACCCACGCGCGCGATCTATGCGCATGTTTCAGCGAAACGCGTTATGGGCGGGCGCAGGTTGTTCGCCATCGCCCCAATATACCGGCCGGCCGTAGTAGTCATATAAGCGTGTTTCGTACGCTCGATTGACGGCAGCGTCGGGCGCCCATTCGGGGCTGTGCTTGATCGCATCGCGCGTCATATCGACGTGAATTTTGCGCTCGTTCCAACTGACGCTGCTGGCCCAGTGTGGCGCGACAAGGACTTTTTTACCAAACCACCAATTCTTGGTGTCGATCACGAGATAACGCACCTGCCAGGTTTCGTCGTCGACGATCAGATCGTCGAGATGGCCGATCGCTTCGTCTCGGCCCTGGATGTGATAGCCACGAATCTCAGCGACGCTGCGCAAGTGGACGTCGTCGGATGCATCGTTGCGTTTGGTTTCTGCTTTGTCGCTCAACGTTTGGGCCGCAAGCGACGCAGGGGAGGCGCCGCCGCCCCACATCCCACCATAGCCCCAGTACTCCGGCGAGCCATAGTGGCGATAGTAGTCGCGCTCTTGCTGCCGCGACACCGGTAGGTTGGTGTCGACGCTTGGGCTCTGTTTGACTTTGTCGCGCGTTAGCGCGACATGCAACCGACGGGTGGCCCAGTCGGCTTGCCCAAACGCCACTGGCGAAATGAGCACGTTGCGACCGTCGAAGAACCCATCGGTTCTGGCGACTAGGTAACGGATCATCCAGTGCTCGTCCTCCAAAAGGAAATTCTGGACGACGCCGATGTCGCCATCGCTGGCGGTTACTTTGTAACCTTCAAGATCGTGTAGGCTTCGCAACATGATGTTCTCCTCTGCAATTGCGTTGGTACGCGTTGATTGAACGCAAAGGTTGCAAGGATCGCGCCGCTGGTTGCTAACGGCGATTGAGCGGCGCCGCACGTTCGTCGCGCCACTTTTGCCACAATGTAGCGAAAGTGCTCATGCTGCTGTCGCTGCAAAGGCTGTGCGCGCCGCGTGCGACGGTATTCCGCAGCCGGCTCAGTTCGTGCAGTTGCGCCCGATGGACATGCAGATCAATACCAAGCACAGTACCGATGCAACGCTGGCTTAGCCGACACGTGCGCGCCGCAGCGTCCGTGTTGTATCGTTCGGGCAAGCGCTTTGGGCGGCAGGACGGCACGCTATGGGCAGCATCGTTTGCGTTTAACGCATTCTTTGCTTTGTTTCCGCTGATGATCCTGTTCGTCACGTTGGCGTCGTTTTTCGTTGATCGGGCCAGCGCTGGACGCGCCATCGTGGCGTACGTGGAAGCGTACGTGCCACTTGATGGCAACGCGCGAACCAAGATCTTCGAAGCGATCGGAGGTGTGATCGACGCACGCGAGCAAGCCAGTTTGGTAGCGCTGCTGCTGCTGGTTTGGACGGCGCTGCAAAGCTTCACCACCTTGATTCGCGTCGTCAATCATGTGCGAGGCGACAATGCGTATAGCTGGTGGCAGTTGCCGTTGCGCGGGATGGCATTGCTTGGCGTAACCGCGGGCGCTGTGCTCGTTGGCATGGCCGCTCCGGCGTTGGCCAGTGTTGGCAAGTCGTGGCTGTTTCCAATGCGCGATGTTGGGTCGTGGATCTACGCTCTATGGGGATTCGTCGTGCCGCTCGTCGTGCTGTTCCTTAGTTTATGCCTGTTTTATAAATTGGCACCGCGGCGACCGCCGCGCTTCGCTGACGTTTGGGTCGCGGCAGCGGTGACCACGGTGCTGCTGCAATTGATCGCGAGCCTGTTCGTGGTTTATCTGCAAAATTTCGCAACGCTCAGCGCGGTCTACGGCGTTTTTGGCGGAATCATGGCGCTGCTACTGTGGATTTACTTGTCGGGCTGCGGCCTCATCTACGGCGCGTGTCTCTGTGCCGAGCAAGCGGCCACCGTAACCCGCGCACCGCCGTGAAAATGTGCAACGACGATTTAGGGCAGGGGCAACGAAGCGAGCATGTGATCGAAGCCCCTGTATGAGCGGCTGAGGTTGTGTAACAGTCACCACCAGCATGATGGCACCAGCCGGCGTAGCATTCGCAACCTCGACGCATTTGGAAAAATGGCTGCGCGTTAATCACGCGCGTGCCACCGAATTGTGGGTGCGCATTTACAAAAAAGGTTCCGGCACACCGTCGGTCGATTGGAATGACTGCGTTGTGGCTGCGCTTGCCTGGGGCTGGATCGATGGGCACAAAAAGTCGCTCGACGAAGCATCGTTTCTGCAACGGTTGACCCCGCGGCGCCCGAAATCGAATTGGTCGCAGAAAAACTGCGCGCACGCCGAGCGCTTGATTGCCGAAGGCCGCATGCAGCCTGCGGGCCTGGCCCATGTTGAAGCGGCACGCGCCGACGGCCGCTGGGCGCAAGCGTACGCTGGCTCCGCTACGATGGTAATTCCCGACGATTTTCTTGCTGCGCTCGGCAAGAACGCTGCCGCCAAACGCTTCTACGCAACGCTCGATCGCCGCAATCTTTTTTCGATTTACCACCGCGTAACAACGGCAAAACGCGAAGCCACTCGCACCAAGCGCATTGCCGACATCGTTGCCAAGCTTGCCCGCGGCGAAGTGTTTCATGAGTGAGCGCATCAATCGTGGTGATGTGTATTGGATAGAACCGCTGGGGGCTGTCGAGCTTGCTTCAGGCGAGCGCGCGGTATCGCTTGAACATGCGCATCCGCACGTCGTGGTATCGGAGAATGTCTTTAATCACTCACGCATCACCACGGTGGTGGTGTGCGCGTTGACCACGAATCTGCAACGTGGCAACGAGCCAGGCAACGTGTTGCTCGACGACGGCGAAGGCGACCTGCCTAAGCGCAGCGTGGTGGTGGTGTCGCAGATCTCATCGGTGGCGAAACCGCAGCTCGGCGCTTTCATTGGTACGTTGGCACCAGCGCGAGTCGACGCCATCGTTGCTGGCCTGGCGTTTTTGCAGCGTTCGTTCTTTGATCGCAAAGGCTAGCCGCTTCGTGATAAGCCTCAGCCATGGGATGGGCCGATGGCCACATAGCGAGATTAGCGCGCGGAGAAACCGTGCAGTTCCGCCCACGCGGCAACAGCATGACAGGCAAAGTCAATGATGGTCAGCTGTGCACGGTGGTGCCGATCGCCGATCTGGTGCTCAGCGTCGGCGATATTGTGTTGTGCCGAGTCAAAGGCAATCAGTACCTGCATTTGATCAAAGCCATGCAAGGTGATCGTATTCAAATCGGCAACAACCGCGGCGGTATCAACGGTTGGATCACGCGGCGCGGCGTGTTTGGCCGCTTAGTCGCAGTGGAGTAGGCGCTACCAGATTGCTACTTCGATTTGGCTGGCGGTCGTATCGCCGTTTTCGGTTGGCGCCATTGGTTGGCGCGAATATTTTCATTAGCCAAACGCGCGGTCTCGCTAACGCGGGTTGCGCGCGTCGTTGCTTGTTTGGCGAGGCCAATCCATTCCAAAATGCCTCGCTTTGTCGACGGCGGAAAGGCATCCCAATGGCGCTTGGCATTGGGATGGTTGGCCAACGCAGCAGCCAAATCGGCGGGCACTTTCATCGCGGTCACGTCATTGAGCGCGTCCCAGCGGCCGTTGGCTTTCGCCACTTCAATGGCCGCGCGGCCGGCCGTGCGCATCAAGCCTTGCGCTTCGAGCGCTGCGACGTGCGCTTTGTTTTTCGCAGACCAATTGCTTTGCGGCTTACGCGGTGTCACCAACAGCATCGTGTGGGTGGCATCGAGTTTGCGCGGCAAACTATCAACCCAGCCAACGCACAGCGCTTCTTCGACGATGTCGTTCCAGGTCACAACACCACCGACAGAGCGCTTCATCGTGACAAGCCATACGCCCGTCGCGGAACGATGATTGGCAGCAAACCACGCCCGAAGTGCGGCGCGTGATTCGATGTTCACGCGCGGATAATCCGCTGCGGCCTTTTTCTTTTCGCTCGGCACGGCCGCCAGCTTAGCACTGCGGCCGACCTAGGCCACAACTAGCTGCTGCACCACGCTGGTGAGCTGCTGATAGCTTTCGCGCATGCCATCTTCCATGCCGGTGGCAATGACTTGGTCGCGCACGGCTTGCGATGGATAGCGAATACGGCTGGTCAGCGTGGTCACGCCGTTGGCTTCGACGAGTTCGAGCGTGACGACCGATGGTGCATCCGGAAACGGATCAAAGATTTCGGTTTGCACGACGCGGGTTGGCGCGGTGATTTCCAAAAACGTGCCGGAAAAGCCGATCTCAAAACCAGCGTTAACCCGCATCACATAGCGCCAGGCGCCGCCAACACGAAAATCGACATCGCATTGCAACATCTCGCCGCGCGATGCAGGCGCCCACCAGCGGCGAATGTGTTCAGGTTTGGTCAACGCAGCAAATACGAAGCGGGCGGGTGCATCAAACGCCCGCGTGATGAGAATCTCTTCGTTGCTGGGCAGGGTAAGGGTGGTGCCGTCGTTGCTATCACTTTTTTTTGCGGCCATGACGTGTCTCCTTGCGTTCCTGTTGTTTGAGTTCTGCAATCACTGCGTCGAGCGCGTCGAACCGCGCGGCCCACAGTTGCCGGTACGGTTCCAGCCACAATTGCAAATCGTGAAATGGTGCAGGCTGCAACTCATATAAGCGTTGCTGCGCCACGGGGCGTACGTCGACCAAGCCTGCGCCTTTGAGCACCTGCAAGTGCTTGGACACTTGCGGTTGCCGCAAATGCAAGCGTTCGCTGATGGCTCCGACCGGTTGGGCCCCGCGTTGGAGAAACTCGACGATCCGCAACCGGTTTGGCTCGGCTAACGCAGTGAAGGTTGCGATCATGGTTGAATATTCTCATGTGTGAATATTCTTGGCAAGGAATATAGTGAACTAACGCAGCCAATAAGGGCGCACGATGTTGGGCCAAACCCGTAACCTTGCGCTCGTGGTACGTATACGGCGCATGCTGAAATCGTTGTCGATAGTTGTTTTGGTCGCTGCTACTGCTGCCTGCGGTGGCGCCAAAACGTCGGGTACCAAACCTACGGTTGTGGCTGATCCGGCCAGCGCCTTCGGGCCGTTGCAAGAAGGTGCGGACTATCAGACCTACACCAAAATGTCGAAAGCGCCGTTTGCGTCGCCGACGCATGGTGGGCGCGACGTCGAAATCTGGGTTAACGCGGCTGGTGTCGAAGCCTATAAAAAAGGCGAACCGAGCCCGGCTGGTACGATCATCGTCAAAAGCTCGACGGAAAAAGCCGACGATGGTTCAACCATCCCTGGCCCATTGTTCGTCATGTCGAAAAAAGACAAAGACTGGTCGTACGCGTTGTACTGGGAAAAACCGTCAGCCAAATGGATCAAACAGCTCGGCGGCCCGGTGTATTGGCGCACGCCTTCGCCCAAGGCTGCGTACTGCGTTGAATGTCACGAAAACTATGACAACGAACTGGGCGGCGTGCCGGAAGAAGCACGGGCTTGGTAAACGAACAACCTCGAGCTACTTGCCGATACGGAAGAACACGGCATTGGCGTCACGCACGCGTTCGCCACGCACGGTCTTTTTGTAGCCGATGATCATCACGCCAGCCGCGCTACCTGGCGTGCCGTCGCCAACGTCGTAAGCGGCGTTCCACGCGCGGTCGGTGAGTTCGTCTGATGGCAACACCATGCTGTTGAGGTTGGCGTTGGTTGCAGAGTTGAGTTTGTCTTCGCGCAACGTTGGGCAAGGCGCTGCGACGCAACGGATGCCACTATCTTTGATTTTCACAGCCACGCCATATGCGCCGCCGTTGGGCACGCCGGAAAGGTCAGCATCTTGTTGCCAAACTTCTTTGGCGACGATCTTGTCAGCCATCAACTTGCCACGAACCATCAACGCAATTTGACCGTTGTTGATTTTTTGGCTGAGGGTGCCGCGCAAGCCGCGTTCTTGTTGTTCTGCGAAGCGAATTGCCGAGAAGTCTAAGGTCGAAACAGCGCAACCATCACGGCGAACGCCGTCGCTGCACAACGTCTTGGTCGCGTTCGCACGGCGCATCACATACATGATCGGCGGGTGGCTGCCAATGCTGCCAAGCGCTTGGATGGCTTCCACGGTGTAGTAGCTATCTTTGGCCGAGCCACCGTCGGTTTTGGCATCTTCGGCGTCCAGGTCGGCTTCACCAGCCAAGTCATCATCAGCTGCATCGTCTTGCGCAGCGCAGCCGACGGCCAAGGTGGATAGGGAAACAAGGGCTAAGCTAAGGGACGTTAAAGCGCGCATACCGGCGCACTTTGCACGAAGCGGACCATGTGTGCTGGTTGCTAGGTGTCCGAATCTATTACGTCTGGTGCCGCTGACGAGCGGCTACCGACGTAGCCGGCGTGATCGTTCGCCAGCTCAGTGGCAGTCGCAGCAGCGTTTGGTGGCGTCGCTACAACTTTGCTGAGCGCGTTGGCATTTGTCGGTGGCCCAGGCATCCGGGCTCAACTGCTTGGCCAGCTCGCATAGCTTGCCGGCGTCGTCGCAGATGGCTGCGCCCAGGGTGCAGCTGTCGGTGCAGACCGGTTTGGTGGATTGCCTACAGGTTTGCGGCACCGGCGGCACCACGACGTTGGCGATCTGGGTGGCGAGCGGTGTGAGCACGGTGGCAACCGGGATTTGCAACTTGTCGAGGTTGGTTACGATGCGCGCATCAAGCGCTGCGATCTCGCTGCGTGGGTCGCCGGCCAGCAGTGTTGGCGTGGCGCCATTCTGCGTGGGCCCTGCGGTGGCTGGCGCGCTCGCTCGTGGTGCTGCCCCGCCGCAGCTGATGGTCAGCGACATCACCGCAGCGATTCGACATGCGGACGTGAACTTCATGGCGAGGTTCCTAAGGCAGGCGTGCCGTCGCAGCTACAACAACGCAACTGGCCTTGTTGGCAGGCAGTTGCAGCGTTGCTGCACTTTTGCTTGGCCCAATCATCGCGGCCAACATTGGCGCCCATGTCGTCAGCGAGTTGGCAAATTTGGTCGGCGTTGTGACAGATCGAACCGGCCAATTCACACATCTTTGCACAACGTGGCACGTTGCTGATTGCGCCTCGGCACGCAGCGGCGCCTGCTTGTTCAGCCATTGGCAATGCCGCGTCCATTGGAAAACGTGCGGCGTTGGCGTCGGCCTGGTCCCAGCCGACGGTAGCCTGTTGTGCTGTGATCGCGGCTTCAAGTTCGTTGATGCGGGTGTGGCCGTCGACGGGGCCCACGAACGGCGTATCGGTGGAATATTTGGTGCTGCGCGCTGCGCACGCTGCAAGTGTTAGCGCTGCGCACGCGGCGACAATGCCGACAATGAAACGGTGGTTCATCGGTGCTGGCTTTCTAGCTGTTGTTGCAGCTTGGTGTTGATTTCGATCGAACGATCAAACGCCATAATCGCAGCGCGTCGCTCGGCGTCTGCGTCGGTTTTGCGCGCCACGTCCTTGCTGAGCAATTCAGCGCGAGCTTGATGCAATTCACCTTTGACCGTGTACATGTTTGCAACGAAAAAGCTTTCGCGAGTAGCGCTAGCTAAGCCTTCGGCAATCACCGCCATAGCATCCTCGAGCTTGCCTTGTGATGCCAACAGTTTTGCAAGCAGCGCGCGGGCATCGTGACGCACATCATCAGCTTCGGGCGCATTGGCGGGAAAGCGCAACGCCAAGATTTGCCGCACCGACGCGATCGCTTCCGTCGTATTGCCATCGGCAATGTAGACGTTGGCTTTATGATGGTGATTTTTGGCTTGCGCCAGCGCAACCATCAGATCGTCGCCGATCACCACGCCCGGTGCAGCGCTGCCACCGCGCTGGTTGCCATCGCTGTGGGCCGCTTGCTCGCGGCTACATGCGACAACCAACAACCACAGCAGGGCCGCGTGTCGTAGCCAAAGTGGCAACCGCGCTCGGGTCATTGCACAACTCCGGCTTGGGCATAAAGCGCGTTGCGATAACCGTCGAGGCGGTCGGCATAGATGGCATCGATGCGTGCAGCTGCATTGCCAGCCTCGGCGCGCTCGATGACGCCGATCAATGGATCGGCGGGCCGCGATTGCCATGCTAATGGTACGGTTGGCTTTGCTGCTGGTGCCGTCGGTGGGCTGGGCCGCAACACCAACATCAACACCGCCGCGGCTGCTACCACCATGCTGCCGCCAGCGACGAGCCAAGGCGTGCGTGCTGCCGACGACCGTCGTTGCGCTTTGCTGCGCTGGGCCGCGAGCTCATCGACGGCGCCCACTGGTTGCCCGCGCACGCTGGCTTCCTGTAATACGCTTGCAACCATGGCGGCCGCGGCCGCGTCATCAAGGGTGGCGCGCCCAGCGCTGGCTCGCAGCGCGATCGCGGTTTCAAGTTGATTGCGGGTTGCCAAGGCGAGCGCCGGCGGAGGCGAGCCGTTGACTTCGTCGTCGAGCAACGCTGCGAATTGCGCAGCGCGCATTCGTTCTGAATTACCTGCGGCAGCGTCGGGCTCAGGCACGGCGTCGCGCTCGTCATCGCCGTCGCGCAGCGCGGGAATTGGTTCTGAGGTCGGCGGCCGTTGCGTCATGGTAGTGCTCCTGCAAGTGTCTCAGGTTGAGAGTTTCGAGTGCCAAAGTTTTTGCGAAAGGCGCGGACCGCGCGAAACAGCAGCACGTCAAAGGTGCTGACCGTCACGCCGAGCTGCTTGGCGCAGTCTTCGCGCGATAGTTCGTGAATCAAGCGTAGCTCCAGTGCGCTGCGATAGCGGTCGGCGAGTTGCGCCAATGCTGCGTCGATACGAGCGCGATTGTGGCGCCGCTCTTGGTCGGCGATCAGTTGGGCGTCGGGGCTGGCGTCGTCGTCGGTTGTCGCATCGGTTTGCATGGCAAGCGCATCGGCGAGGCGGCGCGAGCGCTGATGCTGGCGATGCATATCGAAAATCTTGTTGATCGCAATTTGCCGCAGCCATGGATAGATGGATTTGCCTTGCCATGCAAAGCGATCGATTTTTTCAACGGCGGTTGCCAACGTCTCGCGCACGATGTCGCGAGCGATGGTGGCACTGCCCACCCGAGGCATGACCACCGTGGCATAGAGTAGCTTGGCGTACGCTGTTAGCACCGGCGCGAGCGCAGCCAGATCGCCGGCTTGCGCTTTGGCAATACTCGCCTGTTCGGTGGCAAGATCGATCGCGTTTACGGCCGCCGGCGTGGGAGCGGTGGCAGGTGCCGTGGCAGGTGCCATGGCAGGTGATGGTGAAAGCGGGTCCAAGGTGCTGCTACTCCAACGCGCGCGGCCGCTGCAACTTACACCGTTTCAGCCGACGCTTGGGTCGCGCCTATATGTTCGCCTCGGACGCCATCGTAACGTACTGAAACTAAAGTTAAACCTTGCGCTGGCGCGGTTTGGCCCGCGCGTTGGCGGTCGCCTGCGGCAATGATCTCGGGCAACTCGCTAGGTGCAAACCGGTGCTCCCCGATGTCGACCAACGTGCCCACCATGATTCGGACCATGTTCCGCAAAAAGGCGTTGCCACACACGTCGATGACGCAAAGGTCCGGGGTGCGCGCATCGCGGGTTACCGAGACTTCGCTCATGATGCGGCGCGTGGTTTTGGCTACACACCCGACCGCTCGAAACGCTGCGAAATCATGCACGCCCACAAAATGGGGCGCTGCTTCCTGCATGCGTTCAACATCAACGGGCAAGGCCCGATGCCAGGTGCGGTTGTGCCAGTGGGCCGAGCGTTCGGGCCGCAGCCACAACATATAACGATAGTGTTTGCCGGTGGCGGAAAATCGCGGATGCCAGTCGCCTTCGACTTCGCTGGCTTCGGCGATCGCAATGCCCGGCGGCAAGCGCGCATTGAGCGCGCGCATGATGCCACGCGGTGGAATGGTGCCGTCGGTGACGAACCGCGCGACTTGGCCAAGCGCATGCACGCCCGCGTCGGTGCGCGACGCACCGGCGACCGCAGTGTGCTTGCCTAAAAGATCGGCCAACGCCGCTTCAAGATGACCTTGGACGGTTGGCCCATTGTCTTGGCGCTGCCAACCACACAAGTTGGTGCCGTCATATTCGACGACCAAACGAATGGTGCGGGGCGCCGCCATGCTTAGGCGGTTGGCGCAGCGTCGGTCGGTGCCACAGCGGCCGGTGCATCAACGAATTCTTGGCGGTAGACCAAGCGGCTGCAGCGAGGGCAGGTTTCAATGCTTTCAAGGCGCGCCAAAATATTATTGAGTTGCGGTGGCAACGCCATGTGGCAGCCTTGGCAGGTGCCTTTGACGACAGGCGCGACGGCATAACCACGCTTGGCCGACAATGCGTCGTAGGTTTTACGCCACGACGGTTCGACGCCATTGCGTGCAGCGTCGCGCGCGACCACGGCAGCCGCGAGCTTCTCTTGCATATTGGCGGTTTCTTCGACGAGCGCCGCTTGGTTGCCAAGCAACTGTTCACGCAAGGCTTCGACGTCCTTGCTGCGCGCTTCGAGTTGCGCGGCTGAATTCACGGCTGCTTCGCTGATTTTCTTCAATTCAGCTTCGCGATCGGTAATCGATTTGCGCTTGTGGTCAACTTCGCGATTGGCAGCGTTGAACTCTTTGCCATTCTTTGATGCCGACAATTTGTTTTTGGCGTTTTTCAAATGATCGTTTTCGCGTTCGATCGCGGAGAGATGATCTTTGCGCCAAGTTTCGGTGTCTTTGAGCTTGGCACGCTCGGCTCCTAACAACGCTTCGAGCTTATCGAGGTCGCGGCGAACGGGGTCGAGCTTCGAGGGCAGGCCCGCAATGATCTTTTCAATCTCGCGTACCTTGGCATCAGCGTTTTGCAGTTCGAGCAGGGCTTTTAGTTGTTCGCGCATATCTTCGCTTTGCCTCGTGGTTCAGTTGTCAGTTCCGTCGATTTATTTGTGGGCCCACCAGGACTTGAACCTGGGACCAACCGGTTATGAGCCGGCCGCTCTAACCGGCTGAGCTATAGGCCCGTTTTTCGTGGGGTCCAGTGCCGAAGCATGTGGATTTTCTCACGGAAACGGTGCAGACCTTAGCCTTTTGGCTGCAGCCGCGCAAGCGCTGGTGGTACGCTCCAAACCCATGCAACGACTCACTTCGACTTTTCGCGCCATCATCTTCGGAACGGCATTATTGGCCATTGCTGGCTCGGCGACGAGTTCGCAGAACGCCACGATGGGTGGCCAGCCGACCCAAGTAGGCGCTTTCAATCCACCCGCGCCAGTTGAGATGCCGATGACCAACGCGTTGGGCTTATGGAAGTCATCGTTTGGCGCAGTGAAAATTGAAGCGGACCCGCGCGGCGCCGCTGGCCAAGGGCTCGTGCAAGGTGTTTGGGTTTACCAAAAAAATGGCCAGGATGTGATCGGTTCGTTTGCTGGCCAGTTGCGCGGCAATGTATTGCAGTTCAACTGGACCGAGCCTGGTCAGCCAATGCTCGTCGGCTCGGGCTACTTGACGTTTAATCCAAACGGCCAATCGTTTTCGGGCCGTTGGGCCACCGAAAAGCGTGATCGCGTTGGCGATTGGAGTGGCTGGCGCCAAATCTCGACGCTGCCACAAGCACAGCCAAGCAATTACGGTGGTGCCTACGGTGGCAACCCATATGGTGGTGCAGGCTATGGCGCTGCCTATCCGCAACCGCAACCGCAACCGTATTATCCGCAACCGCAGCCGCAACCCTATTATCCGCAGCCACAGCCAGGCTATCCGCAGCAGGGCTATCCGCAGCAAGGTTACCCGCAGCAAGGTTACCCGCAGCCACAACCACAACCGTACCCGCAGCCGCAGCCACAACCGTACTATCCACCGCGCTGAAATTACGGTTGGCGCGGTTGCTCGATGATCGGCGTCGCGTGCGCCACGCCCCAGTCGGTTAAGATTTTGTCAGCTTGTGCGCGCAGCACGTAGCGTAACACGGCTGGTTTGTCGTGGCTTTGCACGGTGACCACCGCTGGGTCGCGTAGCAGCGTAGTCATGCGGGCAACGTTGGCGACGGTGTGGAAATTGGCGAGGGCGGCCACGGCTTCTTCGCGTAAGCGTAGGTCGTTGGACTTGAGCCAGGCAATCGCTTGGGTTTCCAACGCGGCATCGACGGGCACATACAGCCAGACAGCGCTACCGGCCCATAGCGCTTTAAAGGCGGGTGATTCCGCTGGTGCGTCCAATTGCTGTGCTTTGGTTGCTTGGGATGGCGCCGCTTTGCGGACGGCAGCGAGGATGGCGTCGCGCGTTTCGAGCACGCTGAAGTCACGGGCAAAAGCGCGAGTAACCTGTTTTTCGTCAAGCACGAGCACGGCCGCATCGCCAAGACCAGAGCGCAATGCCCACGTGGCTTTGTTGTAGTTTTTATCGTCGGCGCGCTTGCTTGCTTTGACCGCGAACAACAACAAATCCCGCTTTTTGGCTTGCCACTCGTCGGGTTGTTCGCCGCCAACATGGCGCAATCGCACGGTGACCTGTTTGCTGGCTTTGCCTTTGATCGTTTCGCTGACGTTGAACGTCACGTCGAACCAACCCGGCGGTAGCGGCGTGGCGTTGATCGACGCCACGCTACCGCGGATGACGAGGTCTGCATCTGCCGTCGTCCATTCGATGCTTTCCGCACGATTGATTTCCGCATCGGCGCGCGCGGGAAACAGTGACGTCAGCAGCATCACGAAGGCTAGGTTACGGAACATGCGCATGTACGCCCAACCTACCAGCCACGATACCGCGATGCCACGAAATAGTCCCATGGCAACGATTTGCTTGATATTGTGTCAAATGTACACTAATAGGAGTCATGACACCTTGGGCACGCATTGAAATCACTGAAGGCGACATCACCAAGCTGGACGTTGATGCGATCGTCAACGCTGCCAATTCGTCGCTGCTGGGCGGCGGAGGGGTCGACGGTGCGATTCATCGGGCGGCCGGGCGCGAGCTGTTGGCCGAATGCCGCATGCTCAACGGCTGCAAACCGGGCCAGGCGAAAATCACGGCAGGCTACAAGCTCAAAGCGAGACATGTGATTCACACAGTTGGCCCAGTCTGGCATGGTGGCGGCAACGGCGAGCGCGAAACACTGGCTGCCTGCTATCGCAACTCGCTTGCACTTGCGGTGCAGCACGATGTGCAGTCGATCGCGTTTCCAGGCATTTCAACCGGCGTGTATCGGTTCCCGGTTGCTTATGCGATGGAGATTGCTGTGCGCACGATCGTTGAGCACTGCAATACCCACGCGTTGCCGCAACGCATCGTGCTTTGCACCTTCGACTTGATCGCGACGACCTGCGCACACGAAGCCCTCGCGGCGGCGCAAGCGGGGCCGGCGGCCTAAGCGGCTAGCCTTCGTTTAACATCGCTTGTGCGACGCTGGCATCGAGCCACGCTGTGGCAGGATACGATGCAAATGATGCGCGCTCGACGCCACCTGCAATCAGCGCTTGCGCTGCTTCGACATGTAGTGCGCTAAGGATCGGCGGCTTACCACTCGGCGATGGTGCGTTGAGGTCGGCGCCTCCTTTGGCCAACGCTGCGATCAACAACGGCGCAGCACGCGGCTTTGCAAGGACGGCAAGGTGAATGGGCGCGTAGCCATGTCGGTTGCGGGCGTGCACATCGGCGCCAGCTGCGATCAGCGCTGCCGGCACGCTGTCGTTGCCGAACTCCATGGCTAGATGCAGTGGGGTGTTGCCATCTTTGTCTTGCACATTAATGGCTGCGCCAGCGGCCAGCGCAGCGGCGACGTCGCTGACGGACATGCGCTCTTTGAAGACTGCTAACAGCTGAGCGGCTTTGGCTTTAGGGGCTTTCGCTGCTTTGGGCGCAGCGATTTTCTCTTTGGTCGCTTTGTGGCGCTTCGGATAACCTTCGAGCCGCGCTGCCAAGAATTTTTTCAAGGTCGATTTGGCGCGCAACGAAATGAATGGTGGATCTTCGTCGGTGTCTTTTTCGACGGCGAAATGCTTGGCATCGAGCGCTGCGACCCATGCGGCAAACCAAGCATCGAAGTTTGGTGCCAAGACCAAGCGCTCGTCATCATCGTGGATGAATTCGATAAGTTGCCCAGGCGCGCCGCCGAACGAGCCCACCGTATCGATGCAAATGTAGTTGCTGTTGCCGTCGGTGAGCAATGGTAGCCAACCTGGCACCCACCAGTTGATAACGCGCGTGCGCTCATCATCCCACTCGCCAACCTTGGCCATGCCGTCGAGGTCTTGCCGAACTTCGTCAACCTCGGCGAGCGGCATCCAATAGTAATTGTCGTACACCGACGGTGGAAACGGCGACTGCTCCGTGCCGAGTTGGCCATCGGCAACCGCGTACAGCGCAACCGCGAGGTCCATGCCCGGGGCTTGCGACGCAAGCGTTGCGCCTGCGGTTGCAAACGACGCCCGCAGGGTTGGCGAATAGGTATCGAGCGCGGCCCACAATGGCGAGATGGTCATGGCCGGCAGCGTAGGCGATGCACCGGTTGCCTTGCAATGGGCCGAACGGGACGGGCGGTCGCCGAGAACGCCACGTCAACCGAGACCTTCGCGCGTTCGTCGTCGCGCCAGCAGCGGCGGCCTTACGTTGTCGGCGCTTGAAAACTGTTGCGTCGGAAGGTGAGCACCAGCGTGTCGCGCACACCTGGCGCGCCACTGCCATCCGGCTGCAACGGCGTGGTTTCGTGAATCACGCGTTCGTCGTCGAGCAATAGCATCGACCACGGTTGGTGCAGGGTGAATCGCACGCCTTTGGCCATCGATCGAAAGTCGCCAGCCGTCGCGGCTGTTGCTGGCGGATCGGCTTCGAACACGCGGGTTTCGCCGCCTTTGATGTGGGCGCGTTGCACCATGATCACCGCCACAAAATCCACACCGTCGCGGTGCGCGCCTTCGGGGGTTGGCCGGCCGATGCCGGTCGCGGTGTCGATGCGAAATTGGTGCGCTTCGATGAACCAGCATGGGGCGGGGCGCACTTGCTGAAACAGCTCCGCGAGGCCTCGTAACAATTGCTGCCACGCTGGCGCTGCGACGACAGCCGGTTCAATCGGCTCGAACATTCGTTCGAAGCCGCCATGCAACGCGTTGTAATCCACCGGCTGCCAATGCGCTCGATGCGGCACTTGCTGCAGCACGCCAGCAGCGCCACTCATGTCACAGGTGAAGCAACTGTGTCGGCGCGCGCGATAGCTGCCACCGTCGCGCAAATGTTGGTCACGTGGCAGCCGGTCCCACGTTGGCGCGAGCTGTGTAAGCGCGTTGGTTTGCACGAACGCCGTTGCGTCGGCAGGCACCACAGCAAAGCCATGTTGCTGCAGCGCCGCTGCGCTATCGGGGTGAGCTGGTTGGTTTGGCATGGCTAACCTCAAAAAAAAATCCCCGGTGGTGCCCGCAGTGTGCGGAGCGGCCGACCGGGGACGCTAGCGAGCGAAGCTGCTCACTGCTCAACAAACGACTTGAGGCGTTTGCTGCGCGACGGATGGCGCAGCTTGCGCAGCGCCTTGGCTTCGATTTGGCGAATCCGTTCACGCGTAACTTCGAAGTCTTGGCCGACTTCTTCGAGCGTGTGGTCGGATTTTTCGCCGATGCCGAAGCGCATGCGCAGCACTTTTTCTTCGCGTGGGGTCAGGGTGGCGAGCACCTTGCGGGTTTGATCTGCAAGGTTGACCGAGATGACCGACTCCGAAGGCGAGATGATGCTCTTGTCTTCGATGAAGTCGCCGAGATGTGAATCTTCCTCTTCGCCGATTGGCGTTTCGAGCGAGATTGGCTCTTTGGCGATCTTCAAAACCTTGCGGACCTTGTCGAGCGGCAATTCCATCCGTTCGGCAATTTCTTCTGGCGTTGGCTCACGACCGAGTTCTTGCACCAAGTAGCGGGTGGTGCGCACCAGCTTGTTGATGGTTTCGATCATGTGCACCGGAATCCGAATGGTGCGGGCTTGGTCGGCGATGGCGCGGGTGATCGCTTGGCGAATCCACCACGTTGCATACGTCGAGAACTTGTAGCCGCGTTTGTATTCGAACTTGTCGACGGCCTTCATCAAGCCGATGTTGCCTTCTTGAATCAAGTCGAGGAATTGCAGACCGCGGTTGGTGTACTTCTTGGCAATCGACACCACCAAGCGCAAGTTGGCTTCAACGAGTTCGCTCTTGGCGCGATCGGCTTGCCGCTCGCCTTCGTGCATGTCGTTGTAGGTCGAGCGCAGATCCGCTGCCGTAGCGCGTGATTCTTCTTCAATCACCGCGACTTTGCGCATCGCGGTTTTGATTTGCTCTTCCATCTCCTCAAAATCAGCGACGGTGAGCCGCGATTTTTTGCCAACGGCGGTCGCCTTTTGCGGCGACGTCTTCATTTCGCGCAGGGTCTTGCGAATGTCGGCAGCGCTCATGCCCGCGCGACGTTCACATTCCACGGCTTCAGCTTCAGCCTTGTCGAGCTTGATGATGATGTTCTTCACTTGAAGAACGATGCGATCGACGGTTGGCTTGTTGAGGCGCAAGTCCGACAGGTCTTCGAACATTTGCGCGCGGTTGGCTTTGATGCCTTCCTTGAGCTTCTTGTTCTTGGCCTCGGTGGCGCCCTTCTCCATCATCTTTTCTTCGATCTTCTCGGTGTCGCGCTGCAGCTTGCGCACCTTGTCGATGATCTTGCAGACGCGGTCGACGTAGAACTGCTCGTTGAATTCGGCTTCGTCTTCGTCGATGTCCTTCACCACGTCTTTGACGCGGACTTTGCCGCGACGCAGACGTTCGCCGGTTTCGAGCAATTCTTCGACGGCGATCGAAGAGTTGAGCACGGCTTGCAACATCTTGCGTTCGCCGTCTTCGATGCGCTTGGCGATTTCAACTTCACCTTCGCGGGTGAGCAGCGAAACCGAACCCATCTTGCGCAGGTACATGCGCACTGGGTCCGAGGTACGCGAAAATGCATACTCTTCGTCTTCGTCGACTTCTTCTTTGTCTTTGTCGCCGTCGATTTTGCCTTCACCGTCGCCAGCTTCTTCAGCTGCACGGCGCGCGCTCGCATCGACAATTTCGATGCCATGTTCGCCGAGGGTCGACATCCAGCTGTCGATCTGGTCGGTCGAGATGACGTCTTCCGGCATCGCATCGTTGACTTCTTCGTAGGTGAGGAAGCCTTTTTCTTTGCCTTTGGCGATCAACGCTGCGCGGGCAGGGTCGAGCACTTTGGCCTTGCGCGATTCGGCTTCCAATGCGGCGGCATCGGCGTCAGCCGTTGCGCTGCGTTTAACCGGTGCGCCAAATTCATCTTCTTCGTCGTCTACGGCAACGTCGACGAAATCGATTGGATCGTCGTCGAAGCCGAGTTCGTCGCCGCCGCCCTTGCCGAGATTCTTCGGCGGACCTTTAGGCTTCGTGGATTTCGTCGGCTTGAAATCGTCGTCGTCTTCTTCGTCTTCATCCGGTGTGCCGAATTCTTCTTCTTCGTCACGATCTTTGTTAGCCGGTTGTTTGCCAGGTTTGGCTTTAGCGCCTTTGGCATCTTTTCCGTCAGGCTTTTTCGCCTTGGTCTTGTCTTTTTCTTTGTCCTTGTCTTTCGACGCGGCTTCTTTAGACGACTTCGGCTTGGTTTGCGAACGGACCATAACTACACAACCTGCTTTCGGGCATTGTTGATCTCGATCGCCAGTTGACGAGCGAGTTCTCGATCGCCGCGGCGTTGCGCCTCGGCCATACGTGTCTGAAGTTGTACCAACCCAGCTTTGGTTTGGTTATGTTGTAAATTGTTCAACATGGCGGTGAGCTGGGCCTTCGGGTTTTCGTTGGCCGCGTATTTGGCACTAAGCACAAGTTGCGCGGCTTTCTCTGGAAGCTTCTGCGGGGCGAGGTCGGTCAGGGCTTCGCCGCCCCGAGCGGCTGAATACATGTCCCGAACTCCCGCGTCCGTCAAGAGCGAAAAAGCCTTGTCTGCTTCGGGGCTTGCGATAAGTCCAGGGTGGTCGGCCAGCAGCGCTAGCAGTTGCAGTTCTTCCTCTGGGGCAGGTTTGCTTGGCCCACGGCTGGTTCCGGAGGATGACGTGGACGAATTGGACGAATTTCGGGCAGCTGCGGGGGCTGGAGTAGGGGAGGCGGATGTATTGTCGGTGCCAGCCGCCTCGCTAGGCGCATGATTTGCGCTAGGCGCATTGGGATGATTGGAACTCATGCCTTCGCGGGGATCCTCATACGACCCGCGCATGTCGGCATCACGGGGATCTTCATCCCGAGGGTCGCCTCCATAAGGTGGGGCATTGTCACGCGGATCGCTGCCATAGGATGGGGCATCGCCACGCGGGTCGCTGCCATATGAGGTGGAGCCAGACCCGCGATCAGGAAACTGACTGCCGGAGGACCGCTGGCCCCAATTCGAGTTGCCACGATTCGGGAACTGGCCGCCGCTGCCGTTGCCACGATTCGGGAACTGGCTGCCGCCGTCGCGCTTCACCCACTGGCCGCCGCCAGCATTGCCTGCGTTGCGATTGCCGAATTGACTGCCGCCGGAGTTACCGCCGGAAGTACCACCCTGACGATTGCCGAACTGGCTGCCACCGGACCGTTGGCCATAGCCTTGTTGCGGCGCTCGCGGCGGAAAGCCATCATCGTTGCTGCGGTTGATGCCCATCGTCGCTTCTGCGCGAGCGAGGGCTTTTCGGACCACCCCAGGGTCCAACTGCATTGCGGTTGCCAAAGTGCCGAGGATTAAATCACGTTTTGTTGGGTTTTCAACTTTCGCGATAAAACGAGCGGCGTCATCAAGCGCGGTGGCCTGGGTATCGGCCGAGCCTTTCGAGCGGCCCCACACTTCAAAACAGTAGAATTCGATGCCGCCTTGCGCACGATCGACCAGCGCAGCAAGCTTTTCGCCGCCATGGTTGCGCACCATCGAATCGGGGTCTTCACCGTCGGGCAGGGCCACGACGCGCACGGGAATGTCGGCGGCCACCAGCAACTCCAACGCGTTGCGAGTCGCAGCGCGGCCAGCGCGATCGCCGTCGTAACAAAGCACAACTTCGCGGGTCAGCCGGCGCAGCTGCTCGATTTGTTCGGCGGTCAATGCAGTGCCAAGTGGCGCGACGGTTTCGGTGATGCCGGCTTGATGCAGGGTAACTACGTCAAAGTTGCCTTCGACCAAGACCGCGCGATTTTTGCTAGCCATGGTTTCGCGCGCTTGCGCCAAGCCAAACAGCAGCCGCGATTTTTTGTACACCGTCGATTCCGGCGAGTTGATGTACTTCGGCGCTTCGCCGCGATCGGGATTGACTGGCTGCGGTGGCGCACTGCCGACGATGCGCGCCGAAAAGCCGACAATTTCGCCACCTGGCACGATTACGGGGCACACCAAGCGATCGCGGTAGCGATCGTAAAAGCCGCCTGCGCGTTGCTGGCGTGCGATCAAGCCCAAGCGCACGGCGAGTTCGACGTCGAGCTTTTTGGCTTGGATGTAGTCGGCGAGTTGATGCCAGTCGTCGGGGCCGTAGCCGAGCTGAAACTTTTCGATGATGGCAGCATCGCAGCCGCGTTTGTCGAGATACGCGCGCCCGGCCGCGCCGCGTTGCGGATGCGCCAACGTTTCGCGGAAGAATGCCGAGGCTGCACGATTGAGATCGAGCATCGCTGAGCGTTCGCCACGCGCACGTCGCAGTTCGGGCGATTCGTCGACCTTGGGGATAACAACGCCAAAGCGAGCCGCCAATTGTTCGGCAGCTTCCATGAAGCTTTTGCCTTCGTATTCCATGACGAATGTGAAGGCGTCGCCCTTCTTCTGGCAGCCGAAGCAATAGAAGAAGTTTTTGTCTGGATGCACGTTGAACGACGGCGTTTTTTCGCCGTGGAATGGACACAAGCCCTTGTAGTTGCGGCCCGCTTTGCGCAACTGCACGTGCTGTCCGATCACGGCGACGATGTCAGCGCGCGCGCGAATCTCAGCGATGGTGTCGTCGGGGATTGCCATACGTTATTTTAAAGGACCCTTCCCCCTTCTTCGCGGCTGCGCCTTGCGAATTCAACCTCTGCGGTGGCGAAGCCACCGCATTCACGGTCACAGATAGGGGCCCTTCCCCCTTCTTCGCGGCTGCGCCTTGCGAATTCAACCTCTGCGGTAGCGGAGCCACCGCATTCACCCCACCGCGCGTCGCGTCGCGCGGAAAGGAGAGCGTGGCTCCGTTGCGGAGCGGATTTTTGATCGTGATCGTGACCGTGTCCGTGTCCGTGCATGTGATCGTGAATGTGTCTGTGTCCGTGCACCTGTCCCTGCACCTGAATGTGACCGTGACCGTGTCCGTGCACCTGACCGTGTCCGGACGCGCGACTATGGCATTGCACCGTTGGGCAATGGCAAATCGTGGCCGCGGCAGGGCAGCGGCGCGAGTGACGGGTCACGAAGCTCACTATTTGGTTTCGACCGCAGCAGGTACCGGACCCGTCGGGCCGCGTACGCCATCCCACATCGTGTAAACGATCAAGCCAACGGTCAGGGCAATCCATAGCCCAAGCATGGCTTGGATGGCCTTGGTGGTGCCAGCCGCAAGTTTGGGACCGTGATCTTCATGGCCCAAATCATGACGGTGTTTTTTCAAGCCTTCGTCGGAGCCGCTCATAGTTGGCGACCTTGCCCCACCTCGGGGGTAACGTCAAGTCACAGGCGCCACCGTGACGCTGCCGCTGCCGTCATGCGTAAAATCAGATTCATTTCAACGATCGCGGTTGCCGACCAGCGGGCGAGCCGACTAGTTTGCAGCTATGTTGTGGCAAAAGTTTGCATTGGGTGGAATCTGCATCGCTGCACTGACCAGCGCTGTCGTTGCATGCAAAACCAAGGATGAAGGCTCGAATCGCACGGTGCAAACCGCGGCACCGCACGTTGCTGGCAGTGCCGTCGCGCCCGCGCAGGCATCAACCAACTTGACCCTGGCACCCCGCTTTCATTTCGAAATCGGCGTCTTTCACCTTGCTGCCTTGGCTCCGACGGCGCACGCCACCGTTGCCAAATTGTTAACCGATGCCGGCCTGACGGTCCTCACCGACGTCGACGCAACGTCGCCGAATGTTTCGGTACATGTTGTTGATGCACCACTCGCGAACTACGCGATTCCCAGTCTGGAGTATCTGAAACTACACGGTCGTGATCTATCCGAGGCCACCGCGGCGCAACTGCAACAGTCAGCCGCTGCAACACTGTTGGTGTTTGATGGGCCGGTCGCGGCCGCACTGCCAACGTATCGCACCGCCATGCGCGCGGCCCAAGCGTTGGAAAACGCTGGACCGGGCGCCATCATGGATGATTCGTCGCGCAATGTGTACAGCGGTAAGGCCTGGGGCGAGCTGTTAACGCAGCTTGACGCCAACCCACCGCTCAGCACAGCGCATTTCATGATCGATGCGTATCAGGATGGCGCCTTGTTACGCTTGGTAACGATCGGCATGCAAAAGTTTGGTCTGCCTGATTTGGTCGTTGAAAACGTCACCAATGGCATGGCAACCAGCATGGCGAAGGTGTTCATCTTAGTTGCTCAAACCTTGCTCGAAGGCGGCGTGCCCGACGGCAACGGCGAGCTCGCGGTAGACGTTACAAATCTAAAAAGTCCCGAAGCACGCGCAGCGGTGGGCACGTTACTTGGTGGCGCGACTGGCAAAGGGCGCGTGACGTTGCGTCTCGCCAAGCGCGCCGAGGGTGACGCTGACAACCTGCTGTGGGCGATTTCCTTCGCAGGGCCACAGGCGACGCTGCAGGAGCGGCAAGCAGCCTTGGTCCAGCAGCTCTTTGGCCGCCACGACGAAGTAAGCAAGGCGACGCACGACGCTGCAGTGCTTGCAGCAAGCGAGCGAGCGCGTGCCAAGGCAATCTTGCTAAAACCAAAGTTTAGGAAACGCCCACCGGAGCGAGAACACCTACGGGTTAAAGCGCCGTTCAAAACCACAAGCGGTGGCAACGAATGGATGTGGGTCGAAGTGGTGAGCTGGCGGGGTCGCAAGCTCGAAGGCTTTCTCGACAACACGCCCGAACAAGTGCCATCGCTCAAGCTCGGCGCCAAAGTCACCGTGAATGAAGCGGAGATCTTTGACTATATATATACAAAAGCCGACGGCACCGAAGAAGGCAACGAAACCCAAGCGCTAATGTTGGGCGAATAGCGCTGCTAGCCCGCTTGCCAATTCGTCGTCGGTGTACGCAGCACCATGAAGCGCCCCGGCTCAACTTCGTTGAATCCGACGGCACGATAGATCTCGTGCGCATCCCGCGTGCCAAGCAGCCAGATGCGCAAGGTCTGCAGCTCAGGCAGGGCTAACAAGTGCTGCGTCATTTGTTTCGCAAGTCCGCGGCCACGGTAAGAATCGGCGACAAACACGTCGCAAAGCCAAGCAAACGTAGCTCCATCGGAAACCGCCCGCGCAACAGCGACTTGTTCGCCGTCGGACAGATACGCACCAACCGCGAATGAGTTGGCAAACGCCTTTGCAACAACCTCGCGGCGAATGTTGGGCGACCAATATGTCTGCGACAACCACCCATACACGGTATCGAGTTGCAGTTTGGACTTGTCCGCGCTCAGCGTGATCATGGGCGCAGCGTAGCAGTGCTCGTGGGCGAAGTGTGTAACAGTTGCCTACGTTGGGGTACTCCACCGGTCTTGCCGTCTTTGACTCTTAGTCAGTTTCCTCGACGACAAAACCGCTTTTGCCCACATTGCGAACGTGCACTTTTTGCGTATATCTTGAAGCAGTGAGCCGGTTTAAGTCCGCAACCTGGGCTCCTCCGGGCGAATTTGCGGAATACCGCATTATCCGGGCGCTTGGCTCAGGCGCGATGGGCAAAGTCTTTTTGGCCCACGACACCGTGCTCGATCGCCCGGTGGCACTCAAGTTTCTAGGCTCGGCCCATTTGTCAGGTGTGTCGCGCGAACGTTTCATTCTTGAAGCACGCGCGCTGGCACGGCTGCACCACGCAAACGTCGTAGGCGTATTTCGCGTTGGTGAAGTTGATGGCCGGCCGTACCTAGTCTCAGAATTTGTGCGTGGCCACAGCCTCGACAAGCTACCTAAGCCCGCAGCGTGGACCACCGTGCTCAATCAAGGCATTGACTTGGCGCGTGGCCTCGCTGCGGCGCATCGGGCTGGCGTGTTGCATCGCGATATCAAACCGGCCAATGCGATCTTGAGTGAATCGGGTGAAGTGAAGCTGCTCGACTTTGGCTTGGCCAAGTTGATCGAGATTCACGCCGAACGCACGCCGCCGGTGGTGCAAATGGAGTTGCCGTTGCCACCGTCGGTTGCGCAGGTTCTCGTAGGAACCGACATGGAGCAATCCGGTTCAACGCTGCGCACTGCCGTTACGCCGGTGGTGTTGCCGCCGCTGCCTGCCGAGATGTCGCAGTCGTGGCTGCCGGCGCCACTGCCCTATGAGCCACCACCGTTGTCACGTAAACCAACGGCAACGATCATGCCGCCGTTTGAATCGTTGTCGCCGATCGCTGGCGTAATCACCGGCGAGGAAGAGCGCTTGACCCAATCCGGTGCGCTGATGGGCACACCGGTTTACCTCGCACCGGAGCTGTGGGACGGCGCTGCTGCAACCCCACGCAGCGACTTGTATGCGTTGGGCACGATGTTGTTTGAATTGGTGGTTGGACATCACCCACATCGCGGTCGCACCGTCGACGAAATCTCGACCAGCATCATTATGAACGATGCGCCACGCGTCGACAAATTCGTGGCTGACATCGATCCGCGCTTCGTCACGATTATCGATCGCTGCCTGCAGCGTGATCCAAATCTGCGCTACGGCACCGCCGACGAGCTCCGCCACGATCTCGAACGCTTGGTAGCCCAGCTTGGTGCGCACGGGCCAGCGCCAATCGGTAACCCGTACCCCGGCATGATGCCGTTCGAAGCCGCGCAACAGGCGCTGTTCTTCGGTCGCGACGCCGAAGTCCGCGATGCCGTTGAGCGGGTGCGCACGGAACCTCTGGTGGTGGTGGCTGGCGATGCTGGCGTCGGCAAAACCTCGTTAATCGCGGCAGGCGTGGCGCCCGCCATCGTGGCCGGTGCGATGGGGCGGGGCCGCACCTGGCATGTTGCAGTGATGGCCCCCGGGGTACACCCAGCAGTTTCACTTGCGACGGTGCTCGCACCGCTGACGGAGCAAGTAGTGGCTGAGGTTGAGGCCTTGTTGCGCAAAGGTGATGCCTCGGCGTTGGATCGCTTGCGCCACAATGTTTTTCGCTCGTTGGGCGCTGGGCAAGGCCTGTTGTTAGTGTTGGATCCGTTAGAAGAACTCATCACCAAAGCGGACTCCGCCGAGAGTCAGCGAACATGCGAGTTTCTTGCGCAGTTGATCGCGGGCGGTGGCAATGCGTTGCGTGTGGTGGGTGCTGTGCGTACCGACTTTCTGACGCGCGCCGCCAGCTTGCCGGGTCTCGGTGAGTTGATATCCTCGGCCTTGTACGTTTTGCGCCCGCTGCCCGACGCTGGCGTGCGGCAAGCGGTGATCGGCCCTGCGGCGATCCATCAAACCGTGTTTGAGCCGCTCGAAATCGTCGACGAACTGGTGGCGGCCGCACAACGCGGCGGTTTGGGCTTGGTGCAATTTGCCTTGGCCGAGCTTTGGCACGCGCGTTCGGAAACCAACGTCATCACGCGCGCCGTGCTCGATCGCCTCGGCGGCATCGATGGCGCCTTGGTGCGCCACGCTGACTTTGTTTTCGATACCATGGCCGAACGCGACCACCCGGCGGCCCGCGATATTCTGCTTGGCCTCATTGCTGCCGATCGTTCGCCGGTGCCGCGCAGTGAGCAAGAGCTTGATCTGCAAAATACGACAGCGCAGCGTGCGATGGAAGCGCTCATCAAAGGCCGACTGGTCAACGTCCGTGCATCCGAAAACGGTCGCATCTATGAGTTGGCGCACGAAGCATTGATTCTCAAGTGGCCGCGTTTATTGAGCTGGCTCGACGACGACGGCGAACGTCGGATTGTGCGCCGCCGCATCGAAGTTGCTGCGACCGAATGGTTGCGGCTGGAGCGTAGCCCTACGCTGCTGTGGACCGATCGGCGTTTGAGCGAAGCTGCCATCGTGCATCCTGAACGGCTCAGCGTTGATGCGCAAAAGTTCATCGTAAAAAGTAGGCAAGCGCGGCGGCAGGAGGTGCGGCAGCGCTGGGTGGTGCGGTTTGGCATTCCGTTGCTTGTGGTTCTCGTCGTGGTCCTGGTCCGCGCACGTATGCAGGCCGCTGCGGAAGCCCGGGCCGCGGCCGAGGCGGCGG
>JAKQOD010000490.1 GCA_029565465.1 Deltaproteobacteria bacterium | reverse complement strand
CCAATCGGCGTAAGGCCCCGTTGCTTGCCAACCGATGGGCATCAAGCGATTGTCTTTGACTTGAGTGGCAAGCCCCAGAAAGCTGGTGGTGAGTAATCCGGCGACATCTTTATCGCGCGACTCATAAATTTGCACTTGCTTGTTGCTGGTGATCAAGCGCTGGTGTGGCTGCCACTGCGTTTTGCTGAATTCGGTAACGAGTGGTTGCCCCGCGTCGTCAATCAACACGCCTTTGTCGGTGCTGCGACCGGAAGACCACACCACTTTTCCCGACGGATCGAACGCTGAGAACTCGATGTAGGCGCGACGGAATCCCACACCCGATGGAAATTTGTGGCCGGTTTTGTTTACGACCTCGACATCCACTTCCAGACCGTTCGGCCCAGTACGCCGCAGCTTAAGGGCGACAGACGCGGTGTCGCTTTGCACCTGGCGAACGGTTTCTAACGTGGAGAACTCTAAGCGCGGCACGAACTTGAAGGTTTTCGTGTCGTAGTTCGGGTCGCCGGTGGTCAGCCCCAATCGATCGCCAAATTGCTTGAACATTTCGAGCACGAACACGTTCGCGCCGACAAATGTGTGTCGCGAAAAATTGTTGCGCGGCGTGAGCGTGATGTCCGCCAACGCAGCCGTGTTTGGAAACGGCTTTCCTTCTGCGTCGACGTAAGTGTTGTCTTCGATGTTTGCGATCACGCTCGTGATCGGCGGGCTGCGCTTGCCGCCGCCCGTGTTCATCGTATTAGGCATGTGACAGCCTTGGCAGGTCACCGGTGTTGCGCCAGCCTTTGGTGGCGCTTTGGTTTGGAATGCGCTGTTGAGCCATTCGAGGTACGTTGTCTGCTCGTGCGATTTTTTTGCGCCTTCGAAACTCTTGCGATCATAGGTTTTGCGCGCGTCGAGAATAGGTGTTTCTACAACGTGGCAGGAGCCGCACATAGCCGGATCGGCAATCGCGTCACCGTGTTTCGGCGTGAGGCCGACGGAGTTTTGCATCGGGTACGGCTTCACATCTTTGAACGGCCCGAACACCGTTTTCGGATCGGTCACTTTGAACTTACCGGTGAAGCTTGCTTCGGTGCCGAGTCCGTCAGGCGTCATACGGTGACACGCGAGGCACGAGATGCCGTCGCGAGCGAGCGCGCCGTAGGTCGCGTTCGGCCCGCTGGTCGCCAAGAAATCTTGATGAGTGAAGAGGCTTCCGGGTTGATCGATGGCTTTTTGTCGTTGCCCCATGACGCCGTGGCAGGTGTAGCAAGCGTTGTTGATTTCGGCGGCGACAGATGGATACAACAGCGTTTCGGTTTCGCGCTGCGCCTGAAATACTGGATCGCGCCCGGCGAGGCCCATGAGCGACGCACCCCATTCGCCAAACGGCGAAATATTGGTCAGCGGCGTGGTCGGGTATTGCGCAGGCGGGAGATTCTGCGGCCAGGTCATGTTCGCCTGTACGCCAAACGCGAGATTGCTCGCGTCGTGACAACCGGCGCACACGTCGGATGTGTAGAACGTCGTCGGGCCGTTCGCACCGACGATAACGCGGCTATCTTTTTGCGATGGGATGTAGCTTGCTGTGAGTGGATTTGCTGCGGGTGCTGTCGCGGCTGGCGTCGCTGCGAGCCCCAATTTCGAGTGCATCGAACCACCGAGAAGTCCGTTGGCGACGGGCATTGCGGTGCCGCCAAACGGGCCGTTGCCGATGTTGACGAGCGCCGCAAACGTG
>JAKQOD010000488.1 GCA_029565465.1 Deltaproteobacteria bacterium | reverse complement strand
TGGCGCTGGCACCGCCACAAATGCCGAAAGATCGACAACGGCACATACCACCAGGCCTTCCGCACAGAGCACGCGCGGGGCATCAATGGTTTCACGCTCGCGAAACACCCGATAGCGAAATTGGATCGACTTACCGCCCATTTTCACAATGGAAACGGCCACCACCGCGACGTCGCCGAACCGCAACGGCGCGCGGTAGTCGCATTCGGCCCGCACCGCTGGAAAGCCAATGCGATCGCGATCGAGCAACTCGACGTAGGCGCGCGCGCCCATGCGTTCACGCCACAGTTCTTCGAACGCGACATGAAACATGTGAAAGTAACGCGGGTAGTACACGATACCGGCGTGGTCAACGTCGGCGAACCGAACCGGCGCAGTGTATTCAAACGCAGCCATGGCGACCTACTTTTTCGCGTGCGCTGCAGTGCGTGCGTCGGGGTTTTCATCCAACCACGCGCGCAGACTTTCTTCGGCGATTTCGACCGTCACGTCGGCCTGCCCCATTTTGGCTTGGCACGCCAGCCGTGATTCAAAGCGCACGTCGAACGCTTTGTCCATGATGTCGTTTTCTTTGTCGGCAACTTCGGGCAACGAATCGAGCCCATCTTGCACATAAACATGACACGTCGAACACGCCAGGTTGCCGCCACACGCGTGGCCAACCCGGGCGCCACACTCTTCGGCGGCGTCGAGGATTGAAACCCCAGCCGCCACGTCGATGGTCAGCGGCCCGGTCCCTTTGCCGTGCGCGTTTACAAACGTTAATTTCGCCATTACGAATTCACATTCTGCTCGACATCGTCGAGCCGCTTACCACGCATGCTTGCATCCAGCGCGCGATTCATTCGGGCTTGGGCAAACGGCTTGGTTGCAAGATCCAACGCCGCGACACCATTGCGAATCGCAAGGTAGTCGGAGCCGCCGCAGACGCCTTCCAAATGCGCCATTGCGACAGCGGCCGCCGCTCGCACATCATCCGTTAGCAGTCCATCATCAAGTTCGATGGCACGCTTGGTCGCGGCTAAGATGCGTTCCGCTTCGATACGCTCAACCGCAACGTTGCGATCATGCAGATCTTGTTCCGCGTATTCGAACGAGTCGACCAGCATTTGTTCAACTTGCTCGTCGGACAAGCCATAACTTGGCTTCACGGCGATACTCGCTTCGATGCCGGTATTGATTTCTTTAGCGCTGACGTTGAGCAAGCCGTCGGCGTCGATCATGAACGTAATTTCGACGCGGCCCATGCCTGCCACCATCGGAGGAATGCCACGCAGCGCAAACCGCGCTAACGACCGACAAGCCGATGCGGTTTCACGCTCGCCTTGCACGATGTGAATATCGAACCCGGTTTGATTATCGGCGTAGGTCGTAAACGTTTGGTTGGCGCCGCATGGAATGGTGGTATTGCGATGGATCAATTTTTCGACCACACCGCCCATCATTTCGACACCCAGCGACAGCGGCACAACATCGAGCAAGACCACTTGTTGTACCCCGCCGCCAAGTACTTCGGCTTGCACTGCGGCGCCAAGGGCAACAACTTGATCAGGATCGATATCGCACAGTGGTTCGCGGCCAAACAGGGCACGCACGAAGTCGCGCACCATCGGCGAACGAGTGGAACCACCGACGAGAATCACGCCGTCGAGTTGATCCGCGGCCAAGTCCGCGTCTTTGAGGACACGGCGTGCAGCGCGCGCAGTTTTGTCAAGCAACGGTGCGATCCAGCCTGCTACGTCGCTGCGGCTAAGCGTACGCGTGATGGCAGCACCGGTCGGGGAAACATCCGCGGCAACTGCAAAACTGGCCGATTCGGCGTCAGTCAAAGCCTCTTTGGCGTCGCGCGCGGCAGCCACCGCGGCTGCGTTGATCGAGCCACAGACCGCGGTTGCAATTGCGCGATCAATATCGTCACCACCAAGCGCTGAGTCGCCACCAGTCGCTTTGACTTCGAACACACCGTCGACCAATTTCAAAATCGAAACATCGAAGGTGCCGCCGCCAAGGTCATACACAGCATAGGTGCCGCGCGAACCGCGATCGAGGCCATACGCCAACGCGGCCGCCGTAGGTTCGGCAAGCAAACGCAACACTTCGAGGCCAGCAAGCCGGCCGGCGTCACGCGTCGCTTGGCGTTGCGCGTCGTCGAAATACGCTGGCACGGTAATCACCACGCCTTCAACCGGGCCACCAAGCGCTTGTTCGGCACGGGTGCGCAAATGCCGCAACACTTCGGCCGAGACTTCAACCGGGCTAACCGCGCGTTCGCCTATTTTAATATGCACCGACTGCGCATCGCCACCTAGGGCGTACGGCAGTGATGAAGCAATGGCCTTGACGTCGTCGAGGCCGCGGCCGATCAAGCGCTTAGCGCTGGCAACCGTACGTGCTGGTGCACTACGGCCAGCGGCTACCGCAGCACGCCCAACCGTCACGCTGCCATCAGCAGCGTAATACACTACCGATGGCACCAAAGCAGAAGTGGCACCATCAGGGGTCGCTGCCGCGATTACCGTCGGAGTTGCATCCTTGACGTAACCCACCAAACTATTGGTGGTGCCAAGGTCGATGCCAACCACGCGTTTTTTGCATTCAGCTTTTTCGGCCAGCGACTGACCGGGTTCCGATATTTGTAACAACATAGCAGCTCACACACCTTACTCTTCATCGAGCGCGGCGTCGCACTCTTCGAGGTACCGATCGAGATAGCGCAGCACAATCAAGTGCTGCTTGGCACCATTGAGATCGCCTGCTGCAAACGCTGGCGCCAACTGCGCCACCAAGCCCTGGCGCCGCGCCACCATCGACGCTTGCATTTGCGTCACCACGTTCAGCTGGCCAGCCGCACGCGCTTCGGCCAACGCTTCTCGTTGCTCCAGAATTTCCATCAAAAACGTTGCATCCAGGCGCTCGTGGTCACCGATCACGATGCCCGCGACGGCAAGCAGCGCTTCGGCTCGGGTCGTCGCTTTTTTGAGCGTTTTATAGGCATCGTTGAGCGCGCGTGAATTTGACAGCGCGACCACCCGCGTTGCCGCGGGCGCCGATGCAAAATTATCAGGATGCCACTGCTTCGATTTGGCAAAATACGCCGCTTCAATGACTTCGGTGGTTAACGCAAAATTCGCATCTAACCCTAGCAACACAAACGGATTGCTCCCGGTCAACAACTCGGGCGCAACCGCGGCTGGTGCATTTGAATTCGTCATAAGGGTCATTGGATTAACTAGCTAGTAAGGGAAAAAAGCGGATACGCCCAAAAGCGTTTCAAGCGCGGCTTCTGCCGTGCTCTACGCTGCCGCAGCTTGGTCGAGGCACCACGCACTGACGCCTTTAGCGAGATGCTGCGTAACGCGTTTTGAGGTGCTGGGGTCG
>JAKQOD010000483.1 GCA_029565465.1 Deltaproteobacteria bacterium | reverse complement strand
GATAAACCAGCGCAGCTCTTGTTTGGTGCCAGCACCGTCGCGCGTCAACACACCCACCCGCGCGCCTTGTTCGTCGTACCAATATTCTTCGCTGCCCACCACCGCGCCGGCGACCTTCTTGGTCACCCGCCGCAAGCGGTCGTCGCCGTCATAGACATAGTCAAACGTCTCGGCACTGCCGCTGCCCGACGGTGACGTCGGCGCGCTGCCCGCTGGATACGCCCGCTGCGTCTGATTGCCTGCGTCGTCATACGCATACGTGGCATACGCAGCGCCGGTACACGGCGTGGCTGCCGCGGTTTTCAATGCCACCACCCGCTCTTTGTCCACCGGGTCGTAGCAGTAGTCGACGTTGCGCCCTTTGACTTCGCCGCCGGCCTATGGATCACGAACGCCGCCTTCGTAAACCTCGTCAATGGGCCCCTCGATAGGCGGAAGTTGTCTCTCTGGCGGAAATCGAGCGTCATCCGTGAATAAGCGAAATTCGCAGTGTTTTGGAAATGGCGCGCCGAGCCCAGCGTAGCTACAAACACAAGTTCCATTGCGCATGCTAGCAGTTGGGCACTGCACACTCTTTGACGGTCGGACCTGACCGATGAGTTCGTCCTGATAGAGCCACGGAAGTGGTTGGCCATCAGGAGCAGTTCTCTGTAAGCGCAACGTGAGTTTGTTTTTGTTTCGTGACAAGTCGCCGATGATGTCGTGTCGTCGAAAGCGTACAACTTGTTTTGTGGTTGATTGATCGAACTCCACACCTGCTTCGGCAATAAAACCAGCATCAAGAAATGCTTGCTTATCGATCCGTTCGATTGTTCGCTCGGGCCCTGGATGGTTCAGCACAACTTCCAACCGGAATTGTTGGCCAGGCATGAGTTGGAAAACGTGATGGCACAACGGTCGGTAGGGCAGCCCTACAAGACCGAATGGCGATGGACCGAGCGCATGGATCATCGCATCGAAAGCAGGGTCAGGGCATGATAAGTCACCACTGCATTGCTGGTGTGGCGACGTCGCGGAGCCTTTCCTCGAGCCGCAGCTAGCAGCGAAGACAAGCAGCACAATTCCGCTGATTACTTTGCACGACATATATCTGCTCCCGGTCGCATCTGCGGATCGCCAGGCCACCGTTGTGGCAAATCAAATTTCGACCGAATCGCTCGGTTTTCAAAAGAAATCGCGCGTCGCTCGCGGTCACGTTGATCGCCGCCATGTGTCTTCTTCGGCCCGTGGCCACCGAGTTCGTGACCAAGAACGGTGGCATCCGTTTGCTTAATGTAGCGGCCATCCTTACCGCAAACCTGCAATTCCTTCGCCTGTGTAAGGTTGATGATAACGCCGATCTGCTTGTTGTCCGAAGAACGTCTGGTTTGTGCCCCACCCATATCCGCCACTGATGCAGCTTTTCCGTCAGCGCCTCGATAGGTGAATCGGGTCTGATCGGATTTTGCTTCAGCGTCGTCAGCCGCCAAGCTCCAATCCAAATTGATGATCTCAACCATCACCTCGCTGTCGGCATCAAGCGCCATCAACTCTTTGGTGATTTCCGAGAGTTCCTCACCCGGTCGAGCTTCGATGTTGACGTCATACCCACCATCGACCTTGGTGAGTTTGACGAAAGCTTCGTCGCCAACTAACGTTCGAAGAGCTTGGCAAATTTGGCCCACCTTCCTAAGGTTCGTCCCCACGATCCTGATGTCTTTGCCGTCAGGATCTATATAGCGCAACGCGTTCGCCAACGTATACATGTACAAGTTGCCTCGCCGCGGCTCCTTCCACGCTGCATCCGGGGCAAACCGATACTTCGGATCAGCCTGCGTCCAGCCAATCAGCACATTGTCGTAATACCTTGCACCGTAGTACGCGAGGCTGCTGAGGTCGTCGATGTATTTGTCGTTCATGCGGCGCGGGTGGGCGGCGAGGCCGGCGGCCGGACCGGCAGGCTGCTGGCCCTCA
>JAKQOD010000433.1 GCA_029565465.1 Deltaproteobacteria bacterium | reverse complement strand
AGCAGTGAGACGAATGTACACAAGGCGAGCGTCAAGTATCGGGGCCGGTAGCAGCGCCGCGACCGTGGGTACGCCAAGGACAATTGGCCGGCCCGCAATCTCAAGCTGTTTGCCGGACAGGCCGATCACCAGCCCGACTTTGTCTGACGGAATACGAACCCTAAGAGTGCCTGGTTCGTGCAGAGATAAAGTGCCAGGCCCACCCAGTTTCGCCCCGATGCCGCAGACGTTGAGCCAATCGGCGCCGTGGAGTTCGGGCACCGCCCGGCTAATAGCGCCATATAGGGCATAGCCGTGGTCTAACGGGATCGTCCTACCGCGAACGGGAAAGTGAAGTTCTAAGTGGTCCATATTTGAAATTCCGAGCCTTTCACTGATTGCGTCATCGATTGGTCGTAGGCGAGGCCGTTTGAACTCACGATTGCCACGCTATTTGCCCCGAGTGACAACTGGGGTCACTGGTGACAGAGGTTGTGCATTTTTTTTGCCGGAGGTTGGAGCCACGCTGGTAGATGACCGGTCACGTTCGGTTTGATCACGAAAAAGATCAGGTGGGTCTCCCGGATTTTGTTCAGTAACAAAATCCGAGGCAGATTCGGTGGGTTGCGGCGGGAGGACGGGATAGCGTGCTAAGGCGCCGGTGAGTTGGCGGTGGTGGGCATGTATTAATGATGGGGGGCTGATGACTTGGACGGCGGCGCCGTAGCTGAGGAGCCAGTGCAAAAGTTCTTGGGTGCCGGCAACTTCGAAGAAAATATCGAGGACGGTGTCGGCAGATGGTGTGTTGGGCGGAGTGAGCCATTGGGTGCGCTGGCTTTTGTGAATGGTGCGCTCGGCGACGTGGGCGGTGTCGTCGCCGAAGAAGCGCAGGTGAATTTGCGAAACGGTTTTGTCGCGCCAAATGTGAAAGGCACCGTCGAGAGCGGTGGCGTCGGCGAGCGCAGGCCGTGCGGTGATCTTGCTATCAATTGTATGAGCGCTGAGAAAACGATGAACCGCAAAGACGCGGATGTCGTTGCGCAAGCGGCAGTAGGCAATCAAGTAGAGTGAATCCAGGGCGGGGTCGACGTGCAACACGCCGGGCTCGATGATGCGCTCGCTTTCTTCGCCGCCACGGATGCGGCGATAGCGACAACTGATGGCAACGCGCTTGGCGATGGCGGCTTCGATGGTTTCGATGGTGCGGTGAAAACGATCGTAGTTGATGCCGAGATGTTCACCGAAGGACAACGCAGCAGGCACCGACGGTGGTGCCGCAGCGGGCGCAGTGGTTGCGGCACTATGATTCATGGACAGTTTGCACCAGGCACTGTCGAGGGCTCGACCGAGTTTGGTTTTGCGCCACTCAGATGCATTTTCGCGAGCCGCGCCGATGGCTAAAAGCTCGTCGGGCAACAGCGGAGGAATGGGCGCAAGCCGGGTCGATTTCGGATCGAGCTGATAGCGCCCCGGCTCGGCTTCGGCGATGGGATAACCGCCAGCAACGAGTGACTCAAGATCACGGCGCACGGTGCGTGGATTAAAATCATTGCGACGTGCAAAATCGGCGATGCGCACGCCGGATGACGTCATGAGCGCACGCATAAGCAATTGCGTGCGAGCTTGCTGCTCGTTGCGTCCCACTAAAAATCCTCCGAGAAACCCGCGGTAGGCTAAGCGGCGATCAGCAGAATGTCGATCGTGGACCGAAAGTATCGCGACGGGATCACATGCGAATTGAGCGAGGCACACGAACACCTACACGATGGTGCGCGCATACGCGCAGGGGCAGCGAAAGCTGACGCATACGAGCGGGTGCAGGTTTACGGCACAGTACATGGGCAGGTTCACGTTCACGGACCGGCACGAAGGCATTGGCCGGGCGGCCTCGCACATGGTGCTAGGTTACGCACGCGGGCGCTCGCTACTTCACTGCTCATTGTTGAGGGGCCGACGCGGGCCTGCGCGCAGACTGAGCCGCCGCGCCGTACCGGACAGAACAGTCGTTGTCGGTCGACGCAAAGTGATATATATATATAATGTCTAGATGACGCTTCGCTTTGACTGGGACGAAGACAAGAACAGGTCAAATCGCAAAAAACACGCGATTTGGTTTGAAGAGGCGCAAACCGTGTTCGACGATGCCGCGGCCCGTGTGTTCTTTGACGACGAACATTCGACCGATGAAGACCGATTTGTCATCCTTGGAATCAGTTCTGCGGCGCGTTTGCTAGTTGTTGTTCATTGCGTCCGCATGGGCGGCTCTATCATTCGAATCATTTCTGCTCGCAAGGCAACCAAGAAGGAGCGAAACACTTATGAAGAAAGAATATGATTTTTCAAAAATGAAAGAGATCAAGAATCCGTATGCAGGCAAAAAGAAGGCGATTGGAATCAATCTAAGCCCCGAAGTAATCGACTACTTCAAGAAGATGGCCGTTAAGACCAAGATTCCCTATCAGAAACTTATCGATCTATATCTTCTCGATTGCGTGAAGCGACGGACGAAGATTTCACTCACGTGGGCCGCTTAATTGCGTTGCAGTTGACCAGTTCCCGACCTAATTCACCACGACCGGGGCGCAGGTCGAGACGCCGGCGCCGACGATGAGGTTGGGAAGGTTTTGCAAAGGTTGGCTGTAGGTGCCGGTGGCGCGGTCGATGACGCGGACGGTGGAGTTGGTGCCGACGGTGACAAAGATGTAGAAGCGGCCGCCCCATTGGGCGAAGGCCCAGGCGCGGACGGCGCCGCCGAGGCCGCCGGGAATCAAGAATTCTTGGCCGAGGGGCGCACCGTTAGTTTTGTTAACTTCTTGCACGTAGGCTTTGGCAACGCCGGGGTAGAAGGCAAAAAGTTTTGATTCGCTGGTGCCGCTCATTTCGGGCGCGCTTTCAGCGACGGCAGACAACGTGCCGAGCACGGTTGGTGATGGCGCAGCAACGGTGGTGTCGATGACAGCGAGTTGGCCGTTGGGGCCGGTGTCAGCGCGGCCGCCGCCAACATAAAGTTTTTCAGTCATGCCGCCAGCGGTGTCGGTGACAAAGCCCATGCCGAACAACAACAAGTTGGCTTGGCGCGCAACGTAGGGCGACGGTTGGCAGCTTGCGTCTTGAATCGACACTTTGAAAATTTCGCCGGAGGTGTACATAACCCACGCGGTGCCTTCGCGATCAACCGACATGGAAAACGGCGTAACCGGTTGGCCGTCGCGGCCAGGTACCGATGTGAGCTGCGGCTGACACGCCAAGGTGCCAATGGTGGTAAACGGATCTTGGCCAGCGTCGAGCTTGCGCGGATCAAAGCTCATCAAGTGATTGGCTTCGTCGACGACGTAGACCAAGTCGACGCCGTCGGCCGTGCACGAACGCTCGCAGGTGCCACCGACGCCGCAGGCTTGGCCAGCGCCACAGGTCATCACGGTGGCGCCGTATGTACCGTCGGGATTACACGTGACCACGTCGCTGCCGCGACACGCGTTGCCGGCGCTTGGAATGCATTCGATGCAGCCCAGCGTGTCGGAGCAGAAGGTTGGCGCAGCGCACGCTTTGGTGTTTTCGAACACGCCGTTGGTGCAGGTTTGATAGGTGTCGCCGTTGCAACGGTGTTCGCTGCCGGTGCAGTTGGATTCGATGGCGTCGATGCCTGCGTCGGTGGTCGTAGCTTCCGGGTGATAGCCGCAGCCGGCGACAACGCCGATCGAAACCAGAGCAAGCAACGACAACAGCGACCCGCGCACGTTAGTGAATTTCACATCTATCAAGGTACCGGTCAGCCAAGAACTGCACAAGGTGGGCAATATCCCACACAGCACCGTTGCTGTGCGGCGCGGGCGGGCTTAGCTTTGCGTACGTGAGCAATCCAAGTTTCGATATTGTCGTCGCTGCTGATGCTGCGTGGGGTATCGGCAAAAACAATGGCTTGCCATGGCCGAAGCTGCGCGCTGACTTGCAGCACTTCAAACGCATTACCAGCGAAGCCGCCGAAGGCCGCAGCAATGCGATCATCATGGGGCGCAAGACGTGGCAGTCGGCGGAAGTCAAAGGCCGGCCGTTGCCACGGCGACTCAATTGTGTGATTTCGCGGCAGCCGCTAACGGTGCCCGATGGCGTGCTCGCAGCAACCTCGCTTGATGCTGCGTTGGCTGCAGTGGCAGGCGCGCAGCACG
>JAKQOD010000425.1 GCA_029565465.1 Deltaproteobacteria bacterium | reverse complement strand
TGGCGCTTTGTCTGGATACAACGGCAAAATTTCGTGGCCCACGCGCAGATCGTGAACGTTGCGGTAGCGCGCCGACATATCGAGGCTGACGTAGACTTTGTTCGAATCGAACACGCCGAAGCTGGTCGAAACGATCATTTGCTCGTCGCCGATGCATTCGTAGCCTTCAGGAATCACGTCGTGGCCGTAGATGCTGATGCTGCCGCCGAGGGCTTTCAAAAAGCGCCGCGCTTCGGATTCTTTGGCTGAGCGCGCCCACAGGATTTTGCCAACCACGGGCGTGTCGAGCACATCAAGCGGGCTGGCATAGTTGCGCCCCGACAAGTCGGCCGCTTCGATGTCCGCAATCGAATTGATTTGCGCCGCCGGCGCACCATGCGTGAACACCGCACCACATGGGGCCACCGCAGCTAGCGAAAACGTATGCAGAATGCCACGCATGCGTGCTGATGCTGCGGGCCCTAAAATCTCTTCGAGCAAGATGACTTCGTCGGCTGCAAACTTGGCAGTGTGCGGGCCGCCGATGTGGCCGTGTTCGTGGTTGCCCAGCAGCGCATGGACGCGGCCATGGTACTGCGCAGCCAGTTGCGCGTACGCGATCACAACGTCGCCTGATTGGTCACGATAGAATTCGCCGAGGAACTCAGGCCACTCTTCCTCTTCCATGTGAGGGCCATGGATGAGGTCGCCGGTAAACAGCAAGTGCGCGTCGCCGGCGTACTTATGCAGGGCCGCTTCGAACACTTCGACAATGCGCTTGAAGTCGCGCATGCATCCTTGCAGATCTGTGCACACGATGAGCCGACCTTTGTCGGGCAATCGAAGTACACGTGCCATGGCGCAGTACGCTAGCAGGCTTACCGACGGAAAAGAACCCCAGCGCGTGAACTATGTTGCAGTAAACGATGATCGGCCGGTGGCTGGCCGGATGCCCAAGCGGGTGGGGCGTGGTAGGATATTGGTGTGAGTCTGTCGCGACGAATCCTTGAAGGTGCGCAATCACAATGGGCCAAGTTGACGTCACTGGTGATCGTCGATGACGAGCCGCTGTCGCACGTCGATAGCGCAGCGTTAACCGCCGAATTGGGGGCTCGCAAAGCCGCCCGCGCCGCCGGTGCCCCAGCCGCAACGAGCAACCCAGTCGCGACAATGGCCGGTGCCGAGCCAGCGCAACGCACCGCCCGCCAAAAAGCCGCAGCCGAGCGCAGTGCCCGCATTGGCAAAGAACGCGCCGAGCGCACGGCTAAGGAAAAAGCTGCTACCGACGACGCATTTCGTCGGATGAAGCAACAAGCAGCAACGGGTGGGAACGGGGCCGGTGCTAGCAGCGGGTCCGGCGCTAGCAGCCAAACCAGTGGCCGAACCGCGCCGACCCCGGGCCGCCATGATGCCCAACTCACCGATTGGTACAAAACGCTTGGGGTGAGCCCTGGCGACGATATGGCCAAGATCAAATCGGCATACCGCCAGCTGATGCGTAAATATCACCCAGACATGCACGCCGGCGATGCGCAAAAACAGAAGGCTGCGAACGAGCTATCGATGAAGGTGACGACGGCCTATAACGGCTTGGTCGAATACATGGAAAAGAAGGACAAAAAGTAATTGCGCGGTTGTTACAGTTTGTCGACACCCGTGGTTGTTACCAAATGACCATGGGGACGTTGATCGCGCCATGCTAGGCCCTAGGCATGGATGCAACAAGCGGTGCCTCAAAAACAGCGTTAATGGTGTGTGCGTATCGGGCACGCGCGAGCAGATGGCCGACGCCGCTGTTCGTCGACCCGTGGGCTGAGCAACTGGCAGGTCGTGATGGCCATACCATTGCAAAGGTCCTTGATGCCCGATTTCCGCCGATGGAAACCTGGCTGGCGCTGCGCGTGGCGTACTTGGACCGAGTCGTGCGGGCCGCTGTTGACCAATGGTCGATTCGGCAGATTGTGATCCTTGGCGCTGGTTATGACACGCGCGCTGCACGCATGGCTCGGGCTGGCGTGGCGTACTTTGAAGTCGACCACCCAGCGACGCAAGCTGCCAAGCGCGACCGCGTGGCGGGGCTCGCGG
>JAKQOD010000409.1 GCA_029565465.1 Deltaproteobacteria bacterium | reverse complement strand
CATTTGACGGTGTTGATCCGTCGTGGGACATGTTGCGGTTGGCGGAGTGGACCTTAGCTCCGCACGCCGCACGCGTAACCTTGCACCAAGGCTTCATCGACGATGCGCCCGACGTCGCTTTTGATGCAGCTGTCTGTTTGTTGACCTTTCACTTTATTGCGCGTGAAGAACGCCTCAAGACCCTTAAGCAAATCTATCGCCGGCTACAACCCGGTGCGCCGTTTGTCATTGCGCACATCAGCTTTCCACAGACGGAGCCCCAGCTCTCGCTGTGGCTGGCGCGCCATGCGGCGTATGGCGTTGCCGACGACACCGACCCTGCAGTTTTAGAACGGGCCCGCCATGCGCTTAGCACTCGGCTCACCATCTTGGAGCCAGCCGAGGAAGAAGCGATGTTGCGTGAAGCCGGGTTTTCAGACGTCAGTTTATTTTGGGCAGCGTTCAGCTTCAAAGGCTGGGTTGCGTATGTGCCGCACGAGTCGGCGCAGCAACGTTAGGTAGTGGCGGCGGTCGCGCGAAAGTTTGGGGCGCGGCGCAGCTTGCTAGCTTGCTCGTACGCATAGGCATAGCGCAGCAGGGTTGCGTCGGTGAATGCCGTGCCAACGAAGGACAGGCCGACGGGCAGGCCAGCGACGGCGCCCATGGGGACGGTGACGTGCGGATAACCCGCGACGGCTGCAGGCGTGGTGAAGCTGGTGCCAAAGCTGTCACCGTTGACGAGGTCGGTTAGCCAAGCAGGGCCGCTGGTCGGTGCAATCAGCGCGGTGACATTGGCTTCGCGCAGCGCTTTGTCGATGCCTTCTTGCCGCGCATAACGGTGATTGGTAGCAAGGGCGTCGAGGTACGTTTTGCTGTCGAGGCCAGCTTTGGCTTGGGCTTGGATGAACAGCTCTTGACCGAAGTACGGCATCACACGCGCGCGGTTCGTTTGGTTGTACGCAATGATATCAGCGAGGGTTTTCACGCTTGCGGTGGGCGCAAATTCGGCGAGATAGGCGTTGAGATCGGCTTTGAGTTCGCACAACAAAACTTCGAGTTCGGTGTCGCCATATTTATCCGTGTTGGGTATGTTGCAATCGACCAGCGTTGCGCCTTGGGCAACGAGGACCTTGCGTGCAGCGTCGAACAACGCAGTCACACCGTCGTGGCCGCCAAGGAAGTTGCGCACAACGCCAAGCCGGGTGTTGCGCAGGCCAGCAGCGTCGAGAGCTTTGACAAAATCGGGCGTTTTGGCAGCCACGCCTTTGGTGATAGCGTCGCGTGCATCTTCGCCGACCAACGCGTTGAGCAGCACAGCCGCATCAGCAACGGTGCGGGTCATCGGGCCAGCGGTATCTTGCGAATGCGCAATTGGCACCACGCCGTTGCGACTGATCAAGCCAAGCGTTGGCTTGACGCCGACCAGGCCGTGTAGCGACGCCGGCGAGGTGATCGAGCCGTCGGTTTCGGTGCCGACCGCAAGCGCAGCAAAGCTGGCTGCGACGGCTGCTGCACTGCCCGAGCTGGAGCCACTGGTGTTGCGATCGAGCGCGTACGGATTTTTCGTCAAGCCGCCGCGGCTGCTCCAGCCGGATGTTGAATGCGATGAACGAATGTTCGCCCACTCGGACAAATTGGTTTTGCCGAGGACAATCGCGCCAGCTTTGCGCAGTTGCGCTACCAAAAATGCATCGCGCGTGGCGGGCACGTTGGTAAGCGCAAGCGAGCCAGCGCTGGTGCTCATTTTGTCGGCGGTGGCGATGTTGTCTTTGATCAGCACCGGAATGCCATGCAGCGGGCCGGCAATATTGCCAGCGCGGCGGGCGGCGTCGCTCGCTGCAGCGAGGGCGAGCGCATCAGGATTGAGCTCAATCACCGAATTGATCTTCGGCCCACGCCGATCAAATGCAGCGATGCGCGCGAGATAAAGGTTAGTGAGTTTCACTGCCGTGAGGCGGCCGCTGGTGAGCGCAGCTTGCAGGTCAGCCACGCTGGCTTCGATGATTGAAAACTTGTTGCCAGCGTGGGCAACACGCGCGACGCGTGGCAGCAACAACGCTGCGGCACCGGTGGCGCTCCACTGCAGAAAGGTTCGGCGTTGCATGCTGCGCAGCGTAGCAAGTGCAACACAGTTGTGGCCGCTGCGCGTGGGTAATTGTGCAACGGGCTGCTACCGGCCAGCCTTGCAGCTGCGCAGGCCGCGATACCAGACGACAGCGTCGGACTCACGGTATGACGTAGCGTCGGCGGCGCCGCCAAACAGCAGAACGAAACGATCGCGGTTGGCGTTAACGATGCGAAAGCCAAACACGCCACTGCTAGCACCGACACCGGCAAGGCCTTGGCCGAGGCCGCGTGGTGCACGGATCCAACGCTGGTTTGTCCATGGTGCGTAGAGCATGCGATCACCGGCTTCGAAGTTATAGCCAATGGATGTTTCAACGATACTACCGCTCGCGCGGTCGGCTGTTCGAAATGTCCGGCCTAGTTGCAGCCCCGTGGGCGCCCGAACAAAATCCCAGCGCTGACAAGCATCACGCTCGCGCCACCAAATTGCACCTGTGAGTTTTACGCGGGCGTTGGCGGTAGCGTCGATGCGACTGAAACCTGGAGGCGGAGGATCCATGCTTGAGGTGCGCGCCGGGCAACTGCCCCACGCGGCTTGCTTCGGCGGTACGACAAGGCGGCCATCGAGCACGATGCCTGGCAGAAACGCACGCGCGGTGTATGTGCCGTTCGCCAGTGGGCCGAGGATGTCGACTTCGGCGCAGTACAACGTGACGGTAGTAGGCGCGGCTGGGCTGCCGAGTTGCAACTCGATCGCATTGGCGACAACTGCAGCCGACGACGGGGGCGCAACGTTGGCGGCGGGCCCCCCGAGTTTCACGTTCAAAGCCGTGGCCGGCCGGCCGTTGCCAGTCACGGCGCCAAGCACTTGGATATTACTTTCGTACACATTTTTGCCAAGCGCGCGCCAGCCATCCGGCAGCGGCGCAATCGTAACCTGGCCTATCGTGTCACCATCGACAGTTTGCAGCACGTGGCCACCGGGGGCCGTAGCCACCGTTGGTTGCGCCGCTGCGGGCGCCCACCAGGTCAGTCCGGCAACGATCGTTACACTGATGAGCACGCGCATGATTGCTAGACACTACAACCTACGCGCAGTTCCACGATTTTTACGAAACTTCGATGCTGAGCCTGGGTTTGTTGGCCCCACGTCGCTGCTTTGCGGTACCATTTTGGTATGCGCTGTGCGCGGTTCATCTTTGCCATCGCACTTGCAGGTTGCGGCCGTTGGCAATTCGACGTGGTCGACAAAGGCAGCAGCGACGCGGCTGCTGATGCGAACAGTGACGCGACCGGCGACGGCAACACCAATGGCCACGCTCGGTCGAGCTGTAATTGGCAGCGGCCCGCGGTGCCCGCGCCGACCGGTCGCACGATCTACATCGCCACCAACGGCAACGACGCCAACGCCGATGGCACGATGCAACGGCCGTACGCAACGCTTGGCGCTATCGAGGACGTCATCACCGCAGGCGACGAAGTTGTGTATATGCCAGGCACTTACAGCCGGCAGCTGGTCGATTTTTCGGGCACGGAGCAAAAGCCCATTGTAATCCGCTCGCTAACACGCGGAGCCGCAACTATCACTGGCACCGGTTCCGCGAACGAATTCGACGGTGCACTGGCGTTGAACAATCAGTCGAATCTAGTGATCGACGGCTTTGTGATCAATAGTAACATTGGTCGCTCCGTCAGCGCTGAAGCCGCAACGCGCGTAACGATTCAAAACAACGACATTGGCAACGCCAAAAGCAGCTGCGTCGTGGTCAGCGGCGACAACATTGCCGTCGATTACAACCACGTACACGACTGTGAACTGGGCGCTAGCGGGGCGTCTAATGGCGGCGCTGCGATTTCGGTGAATTGGATCAACTTCGTCAGCACCAATATCCGCATGACCCGCAATACGATTCACGATGTGTGGGGCCAAGGCATCACACTATTGCGCACCAAAGGCGCAAAGGTCGAAGACAACACCATTTTCAATGCCACCGTCAACCTGACGCTCGACGCAGTCACGAACGTCTCGATCGAACGCAATCTGATGTACCGCATCGACGCGCGCTATGACATCGGCATGCCAACGCCCGGCATCATGATGTCGAATGTTGATTTCCCGGTCAACGCAGCACCGTGGAATGAAATCACCGACGACATTTCGGTCGTTAACAATGTTTTCATGCGAACCAATTGGGCGTTCGGTTATTACTGTGCAACCCGTACGTCGGGCCAAGCCAACAACGGATTTGATCGCATCGACTTCATGCACAATTTGGTGCTCGAACAACTCGAAGGCAGCGTGTACCTGCATGAGACCTGCCCCGGCGCCCCGGCGCCCGTACAAATGCGCGTGCTCAACAACGTAATTCAAAACGCTCCTACCGGTGCCGTTGGTGCGTGGACCACCGTGCGCAACAACTGCATCGAAAATGCCGAGGCGCTCGGCAACGGCAATGGCGCAACACCACCATGCAACGTGAGTTCAGTATTTCCGCCGAGCGATGTAGGAGTGACGCTGACCACGGGTGCGCCCGTGCTTGGCGCTGGCACCGCAAGCGGCGTTACCACCGATTTGTTGTGCCGCCCGCGCGGCCCCGCGCCGACGATCGGGCCGTACGAGTTGCCGTAGCGCGGGTTACGCTACTCTTTTGACGATGTTCCAAGTAGTGCAACGTCAATGACAACACCGCTCCGATGCTCGTCCAACGCAAGGTCGATGATTTGTTGCGACGACAACCCGGTCGGATGATCGACGCGAAGCCGCAACGGTCCAGGCAATACGCCGAGTTCAAACGTGCCATCAGCGGCTGTCCAAGTCGCTCGACTGCCAAGGCCATCGAACCACCATGACACCTTTGCATCGGGCAATGGCCGGCCTTCATGCTTCACAACACCAGCGATAACAGGGCGCCGCGGCGAGTCACCTGGCTCGACCTTGATCATATGGACTTCGGCAAAAACAGTTGGCGACCATGTAACGACAGCGGTCTGATCAGCAAAGCTGCGAGTGCGGTCGATGACGCGCAAGTAGTACTGTGGGGTGCGGTTGCCTTCGTCCCCACCAAGTTCTTCAATCACAAAGTTACCTTGTGCATCCGTTGTTGCGACGACTGGCAACGGCTGATACGGCGAAAAATGCCCGCCGTACCGTCGATCAATGAGGACTGGTTGAACCGCGACTCCGCCGGCTGGTCGGCCGTTAGCTTGCAACACGCGGCCTCGCAATTGCAGTTGCAGAGTTGGTTTATCGAGTCGCTCAGCCTCATTGCCTTTGCCATGAAACCACGCTCGAACCAGCCGATATCCATTCGCTCGATACAACAGCGTTGCATGCTTCGGAAAACAACCTTTGAACCAACCGCCAGCATCCGTTGACGCAAACACAACACCGCCGGATTCAACGTCCACGCTGGCCAGCGCATGCACGCCATCTTCATCAAGGACTTGCTGTTTTTCTTCGATGCAGGCGTGCGCGTACAACGACAGCGTGTTAGCGGGCTTGGTCGTGGTGTCGATGCTGACAACGCGCGATATTTGGCCAGTGGCGGTTGCCACCAGCGTGTAGGCGCCAGCGCGCAACTCGCCAAAATCGAATGCTCCGTCGACGGTGGTTTGCCGCAAAGCACCGTCCCACAGCGACGTATCGGGCGCATCCATGCGCAGGTACACCGTGCCCGTCAGCGGTCCCGTCTCAGAAAAAAGATGTCCTGCGATGCGCTGTGCCGGCGCATCGGGATTGCCGAACCACGGCGGCAGGTCACTGCGCTTCACGCGCTGTGGCGCTGCACGAACTGCTGCCGGTGGTGCCTCGCGCCGACATGCTGCAAGCAGCAACAACAGCGTGCACATGCGTAACTTCATCATGCAAGGACACCACGAACCTGCTGGCGTTGCAGGGAAAACGCAGCGTGATCACCGCAGCGGCGGCGTGGCACTCACGATGCTGCGCCACAGCTACGGCAGCTTCAGCCCCATGTCGCGCATGGCCAACAAAGCTTCTGCGTTACCAAGCGCGTCGTCGACGGGATTGTGAGTGTGCGCGGTTTTGCGCAAATGTTTAAACGACTTGGTCACGTCTTTGACCAAGCCTTTGTACAGCGAGCCCAGGTTGGTGGAGCTATGGCCAAACGGGTTGGCGCCGACGAAATGATGGAAGTACCAGTTAACGAAACTCCAGTCGAAACCGTTATTGTCGGCGATAAACATCGGCCGCTTCGGCACGTGTTGCTTGAGCCAGGCAGCAAACGTCGTCATCACTGACTTCGGATCGTCGAACGCTAGCGTTTCATCACGCGTAAAGCCGCTCACGGCGAGTGCGTCGGGTACCCACTGTTCAGAGATCGGCCGCAGCTTGCCGTAAAACGTTGTGCGCAGCGATGGTTCCACCACCACCGCGCCAAAGCTAATCATGGAGTAGTCACCCGGAATCGGACCATCTGCCTCGATATCGACCATCACATACATGGTGGCAGTCTAGCCCGTTTGCGCTGGTGCGGAGTACGCGACGTGCTTGTAAGCCAAGGATCGCATTTCGATTGTTGCCAAGACGTGATGAAATCGAAGCATGCAAAACAGCGCGCATCGTCACGGCTGGCTCTTGTCGCTTATGCTTGCCGCGTGCGGGCATTCGGCCGCGCCTCGGAATGCGGCCAGTCCGCCGGCGGGCCGACCGAGCGCGGTGCGCGCCATCGATTGGGCCACACATGCGTATTCGGTAACCTTGATGGAAGGCGAAGGCGAACTGCCGTTTGCGGTGGTGAATCGCGCGTATCAAGCGGACCTCGGCAATGGCAACGTCGAGCGCTTGAAAATCTCAGCGCCCATCTTCGCCGACCTAACCGGCGATGGCGAAGAAGAAGCGATTATGCGCTTCGACTATCAGCCCGGTGATCGCGGTGATGCCGGCTTCGATACCCTGTTTGTCTTCACCGCCGACAAACCATCGCCACTCGGCCGCGTCGAAGGTGGCAAGTTAGACGGCCACGGCAGCATCGCCGCATTCGTCGTCGAGCCAATCGTTGGACCTGTTGCAGCTGGACAGCCTCGCAACAGACTTGTCGTCACCCGGCGCAACATCGACGAGCCAACCGCCGCACCGTGGCTTGATGCATACGTCTGGGACGGACGTTTTTTTGCACAGGTTGCAGGCGCGCGGTGATGTAGCCGCCGCTACGGATCAAACCGGTAGCCGGCGCCGCGGACGGTCATGAAGTGGCGGGGTTGTTCGGGGTCGGTTTCGAGGTGTTTGCGCAGTTGCGCAATGAAGTTGTCGACGGTGCGGACGGAGCCGACGGCTTGGCCCCAGACTTGTTCAAAAAGATGTTGGCGCGGGAAAACTTGGCGGGGATGCTGGATAAAGAAGGCGAGCAGTTCGAATTCCAAGTGCGTGAGATGGATCGCAGCGCCAGCACGGTGGACGGTGCGGCCATTGAGATCAATCTCAACGTCCGAGAACCGGACGATATCGAGGCGTGCTGGAGCAACCTCGGCAGCCGACGGCCGGCGCATCGCTGCAGCATCGGCGCGGCGCAGCACTGCGTCAATGCGGGCAAGCAACTCAGCCAAGGCAAAAGGTTTGGTTACGTAGTCGTCGGCGCCCAAACGCAGCGCTGCAACTTTGTCGAACTCGCCGTCGCGGGCCGACAACACGATCACCGGCACCAACATGTCTTGGCCTCGCACGGCTTCGAGCACTTCGAGGCCGTTTTTCTTCGGCAAATTGATATCGAGCAACACCAGGTCAAAATCGTTGTTGCTGATTTCGCGCAACGCAAGTTCGCCATCGCCAGCAGTGGCCGCGACGTGTCCGGCCAAGCGTAGGTTCAACGCCAATGCAGTGGCAATCGCAACATCATCCTCAACAATCAAAATATTGCGACTCATGGTTTGGCTCCACCGCGCGCAGCAGCTTTGCGCAGCGCACGAGGATAACGCAACCGGAGCCGAAATTCGGTGCCGCCGCCAGCTATGGCGCGGGTTTCGATCTTGCCGCGATGCGCTCGGACGATAACGCGGACGAATGCAAGACCGAGGCCGGACCCAGGAGCACCACCCGACAACGCGGCTTTGCCACGCACAAACTGCTCGAAGATTTCGCGTTTTTCAGTGCGGTCAAGGCCAATGCCGTTATCGCGCACACAGATCTCAACCCACCGACCAGCAGCGTGGGCGTGCACAGCAATCTTTTTGTCGTCCCCGGAGTACTTCCACGCGTTAACTAACAAATTGACCAACGCTCGCACCAAGGTGGACCGATCACCGAGAATCGTGAGGCCGGCATCCACGTTGGTGGCGATTTTGACCGGATTGCTCAGCGTCAACGCATCAAATGCGCTGATCGACTCGTCGACGAGTTCACCGATATCAACCGGCGCCCGCGCAAACATATGGCCACCGGTTTCAAGCTTTGACAGCTCTAACACGCGTGTCACCAACGTTTCGAGCCGGCCGGTTTCTTGCGCCAGCAACGAAATCACTTTCGCCTTTTCTTCGGCTGGCAGCCGGTCGGCGCCTAGCGCTTCAATCAACAATCGAATCGACGTAATCGGCGTGCGCAACTCATGCGACACCGACGATACAAAGTCGTTTTGCACGCGCGCCAACGATGCGCCTTTGCCAACAAAAATCGAGCCCAAAATATAGCCAGTGAGCCCCGTGGCACAGCCCGCCAAGATGAGCAGCGCCAGCACCAAGGTGGTGGAGCTCGACGTGGTGGCAAGCAAGATAATGCCTGCGACGATCATAATGATGGTTGGCACCAACACCGCCAACACCAACGACAACTGGGCGCGTCGCAGTTGAATGTTCGCAGGTGGAAAACGCATTAGTGAGTTACCTCAGCGTCGGTGGCCGCGTGGTCTTCGCGAATATGCCCAGGCACACCATGTAGGTCCCACACCACGCCGAACAAGGCCAGGGCTCGCAACAGGTAATATGTGATATCAAATTCCCACCAGTAGAAGCCTTGGCGCGCAGCGACTTGATAGTGATGATGATTATTGTGCCAACCTTCGCCGAGGGTAAGCAACGCCAGCGCTGGATTGTTGCGCGAATCGTCAGTGGTGCGATAACGCCGAGCGCCGAACAGATGGGATAGAGAGTTGATGGTGAAGGTGCCGTGCCAGGTTAGCACTTGGCAAACCGCGAAGCCCCACACCAAAGCGAACCAGCCACCGACGGCAAACGTGGCGCCAGCAACGACCAGCGCAGGCACATACCAGTACTGATTGAGCCAACGCAGCTCCGGATATTTAGCCAAATCTTTGATGCGCGTTTCGTCGGTGGCTTCGAGATCGCGCGACAAGATCCAACCCATGTGCGACCACCAAAAGCCCGACTGACGCACCGAGTGCAAATCGCCCGGCTGATCGGACAATTTGTGATGCACGCGGTGATGCGCAGCCCACCACATCACGCCCTTTTGCGTGGTGGCTTGGGCACCAAGAGCAAAGATCAACTGCACGGCACGCGAGGTTTTGAACGCGCGATGGGAAAAATAGCGATGATATCCAGCGGTAACGAAAAACATGCGCGGCAAGTACAACAGCCAGGCCAGCGCAAAACCGCGCCAGCTCCAGCCCAGCATGGCCACGCCAGCGACAGCGCCAAGGTGAATCAACCAGAAGCCAAGCGTCGCGGCATTGAAGTAGTTCACGCGCCAACCACGCGTTTGCGCTCGCGCCACGGTGTTATCCACGCTGTGCGAAGCTATCGACGGCGGGGTTGAGGAAAGCGTTGGCGCATCGGCCATATCCGTGTTTACCGCGCCCCGCCAGCAATGCAAACGGTTGAATCGCGCTGCGCGTTAGTGCCATATCGCGACGCGATGAAAAAGCACGAACGACTCAAAACTGCCCTCATTGCCACGAGATTATCGAGGCTGGCACGATGCATGTATCTATGAGCCCGCCTGCACCGACGACAGCGCGAGAAGCTGATTGAAGCACCTCACACATACGCACCAGGTGCACATCGCTCCGCACAACCTCACCTCGCGTCGCGTATGGCTAGAGCTGCAGCTGTGGCTGCAAGGTTGCCGCCGTGTCGCCATCGACCTCGCCATAGCCGCGCTGGGCGAGGTCACCAAGCTTGTCCAAAAACTGCGCTATTTTGCCGTCTTGTTGCCGGTATCGCCGGTACGAAGGTAGTGCTCAACGCGCCGCTTGAGGTCTGGGTTGGACGTGTAGTCGAACGCACTGATGCGCTCCATCATTCCGCTTCCCATCTGCATTGGGTTGAGTGGATTAGGTCGTCCCTTGCCATACTCTTGGCCAGTGCAGACCAACACCTCACTATCGACGTCAGCCGCCGTATCATACCAACCATCCATGTCAAAACCCGCTGGTCGATGATCTTCGACACCCTTGAAAACGACTGTTTCCAACTTGCCCGTCCGAGGGTTCACCAGCCCAACCTCAAAGGCACAACGGACGCCGACCGTCCGAGCTGTCATGCTGCCACGCATTTTGGCTTCACCTCCGGACTTGGTCGCGCGCATTTCGTCAACGTAGCCTTCCTTGTTGACCGCTTGTGCCCGACCTGCCGGCAAACTTTCCACGTCAAAGCCATGCACTCGTGCGACTCCATCCTTCGGATTTCGGCGCAGTGCACCTTGGCTCGCCAGATTTGCCGCTGCGGCACGTTCGGCCTCCGACATGGGCGCAGCCACCTGCTCTGCGACCTGATCCTTGCCCATGACACGTTTGCCGAGCGCTTCAAACATCGCAGTCGCTTGGGGATGCACTGGGGACTTGCTGGCACTCACCACGAATCCCTGAAATCCATTTTTGGCAAGCGCTTGAAGTGCAGGCTCGTTGTTCTCGATCGCCTGAAATATCATGTAGGCCGCCGCAGACCGACCTTGTACAGGTAACGCCGCAAGGTAGTGGTTAACAATAACTACATCCAGCGTAGCTGCGAAGCGTTTCGCCACGTCTTTCGGTGACTGCGTAATGTCAACGGCCGCAGCGGACTGCGCCGCCACCGGAGCTTGGGTTTCAGCGCCAACTTTTTCGTGCGTAGGCATAGCCCTATAATAGCAATGGAGCGGGCTCTTTTCCTAGACCAAAACAATCAACTAAGTATCTGGGATGCACGCCCCCGCGACAGGTCAGCTATTGATGGTCGATAGCGTTACGTTTCATAGCTGGCGCTTGTCAGTGACAGGTACCGATCCGCCCGTGCGTGGCCCGGACTTGCCAAAGGCATTGTCCGATGATCCATTCAGTGCCGAAGCGTTCTACGAATCGAGCTCGTAATGAAGGCGTGGTGGTTAGCGTACCGGGACTGTATAAATGGAGAGAAGGACAGTGCGCCGACCGACTACGTTTCTGCAGTCTTTGATCCGCAACGTCAGCAGCCTTCTGTTTTCTCGTCGTTAAGTATGTTCGACGATACCGAAGCGAACCGCTGGGCCCAAAACCGAGGCGGAGAGTTTCGGCTTAGCAGGCAATTGCTGCTTACTCCCATCGGGCAAGTAGCGATCGAGACCCTGCCGAATCAACTCGTCTTGCGTAGCGTCAACAAGATTTCGCACGTTGCATTTGGTCAGAACGGAAACGCATTGACGGAGTCTTCGTTGTTCGATAACGATGAACTTCAAACGAACAGATTTCGAAGTGCGAGACGGCACGGCATCGATTCTTCCTCCTTTGCTAGACAGCTTTCAACCGTATTGGGTCGCCAACGATCCGCAACACGGTGTCATTGAATACGGCAGCTATCGAGGAATGTTTGGCAAACTAACGTATGCCTACGCCGACGACGCGCCAGAGTGCACAGCCACTCGAACATCAACTCGTTGCCACACGCAAAAATCCGGCGCCGCGCGCCAACCACGTGCTTGGGCTCGTGCCAACGGATGCCACGACGCTCGGGGCAGTCAACGGCGGCAACAGCCATACCTGTATTTACCGTGCATCGATGCCTAAGCAAACGGTTGAATACCACCCAGTAGTCCTGTCATAGTGAGCCGGTGAGGCCGGCAAAAGTCATCGTGCTGGGATTTGCCGCCCTCGGCGGATCGACGATCGCCGGAGCGGTCGTTGACGCCCCGTTCAGCGGTGGTGTGTTGGTGCTTAGCACGGTAGGCAGTGCCACAGCCGTACTTGGAAGCATCGTCAACTTATTGCATGCTCACAAGCGCTTGCAAAACTACGCCCGCCTGCGTGGCCGCAGCTCTGGGGCAATATTGCCAAAAGCAACCATCGTTGCCAGTGACAAGGTACACAACGCAGACCTCAACCTCGATGCCAAACACTGCGCGGCGCGAAGCTACCAACGAGCCAAAAGCTTCGTGCTTGCCGCAAGCATCATGGCTACGCTGGTGATGTATGGCGTGCATGCCTATAACGCAAAACTTCAAGGCGAACGCTTGACAGCGAGCGACACGTTGGGACCTTAGATCGTGACTTTGAGTTGTTTCACCGACGAAGACCTGGCGCGTTTCTATTTTGACGACGCAGCCAGCGATAGCGCCGCGCACGAAGCCCGCGAATCCATGCTTCGGCATGTCGACGAATGTGCGATATGCCGCGAACTATGGCTCGCAGCGGCGGCAGCAACGCCAGCGCAGCGGTCGCAGGTCGGCCGCTTTGAATTGCGCACGTGGCTCGGCAACGGTGGCATGGGTGATGTGTTCGTGGCGTACGATCCGGATCTGCAGCGCGAGGTTGCACTCAAACTGCTGCGCAGCGACGACGCGGCGATCGAGCGCGTGCTGCACGAAGCCCGTGCCATGGCGCGCGTTGTGCACCCCAACGTGGTGGCAGTCTATGAAGCCGGCAGCGACGGCGAACGGCCGTTCATCGCAATGGAATTGGTGCGCGGCGTCTCAGCGCTGGCGTGGCAAACCGAGCTTCGTAACTACCAGCAGATCGTCGAGATGTATCTGCAATTTGGCCGCGGACTCGCAGCTGCGCATCAAGCCGGCATCGTGCATTGCGACTTTAAGCCACACAATGCGCTGGTCACCGACGACGGCGTAGGCAAAGTGAGCGATTTCGGCCTGGCCAGTGCGCACGATGCGCCGACGACGCAGCGCCAAGGGACGCAAGCGTATATGGCGCCGGAACAGTTGGCCGGCACCGCAGCCACACCAGCGTCGGACCAATATGCATTTGCGGTATCGCTATGGGAAGCACTATGGCAACAGCGGCCACACCGCGCCGGCACGGGCGAACTGCTGTTGCCGCCCGCCAGCAAGGTGCCCGACGCGATTCGCCGCGTAGTAACGCGCGCGCTCGAGCCAACGCCAGCGCAACGTTACCCCAGCATGACACAACTGCTGCACGCACTTGCACATGCCGTGGCGGCACCAGGGCGGCATCGCCGTCGGCGACGGCTAGCGGCCGCTATCGCGGTGGCGGCGCTTGCAACCGGTGGCGCGGGCTACGCTTTGCATCGCAGTGCCGAGGCACCACCGCCGTGTCGTGACGCTGCGGCCAAGCTGGCAGGCACCTGGGACGATGCAACCCGCACCGCGTTGCGCAACAGCGTGATGCAAAGCCCGCTGAGCAATCGCAACGAAATCGCCGACCGCTTGGTTGCTGCGTTCGATCGCTACAGCGAGGGCTGGACCGCGCTGCGTACGCAGACCTGCGAAGCGACGCGCGTGCATCACGTGCAATCGGCAGCATTGCTCGACCGCAAGATCGAATGTCTCGACGGCCATTTGCTCGACCTGCGCGCGTTAACGCAAACCTTCATTGCGGGCCGCAACTACAGCGCCAACGACCAACAGTTTGTGGCGTTATTGAACCGTTCGATCGACGCCAGCCAAACCCTGCCATCACTCGCGCAGTGTGAAGCTGCGACGGAGACTACGCCGCCAGCCGGGCTTTCAGCTGCAGATCGTGAACGCATCGCCAGTATTCGAGCGCTGGCCGCCGCCGGGCTGTATGAGCCAGCGCAACAGCAAAGCGCTGCTGCGTTGGCAACGCCACACGACGCGTCGATGCGTGCCGAACTCCAATTCGTGCACGCCCAAGCTAGCGAACAGCTGAGCCAGCTCACCGACGTTGCCACCGAGTACCAAGCCGCAGCGCGCGATGCGGCACGGGTTGGCGCCGACGAATTGCGCAGCCGAATATGGTTGGCGTATGCATACTTCATTGCGCACACCCAAGCCAAACCAAGCGAAGGCCTGCAGCTGCTGACCGTAGCTGATGAAGCGATTTTGCGAGCGCACGATCCACCGGCCCTACGTGCGCAGTGGCTCAACTACCGTGGCACCGCCCTGCTCGACGCTGGCAAGGTGGCGGATGCCATCGTGAGCTACGAGCTAGCGTTAACAACGGCACGCACCGCGTTTGGCGCCAACGACATCAAGCTCGCGCCGTTTTGCAACAACTACGGCACCGCGCTGCGCATTGCGGGCAAGCTCGACGCAGCCGCCGAGCAATTGCAGCTCGCGGTGACGATGCGCAAGCGTGCGTTAGGCGAACATCATATTGATGTTGCAACGTCGCTTATGAATTTGGGCCACGTCCGCATGCTGCAAGGGCAAGCGGAGGTTGCCCTCACACTGCAAAACGAAGCGTTGGCGATTCGCACAGCAGTGTTAGGTCCAAAGCATAGTGACGTGGCGGCGTCGCTCGTCAGCATCGGAATTGTGCAACGCACCTTAGCCAAGCTCGACCTCGCAGCTGCATCGTACGACCAAGCCGTAACGATTTGGACGGCAGCTTTAGGTGCGGATCATCCAAACGTGGCACTAGCGCTCAACAACGTTGGCGCCGTGAAGACCCAACAAGGCCAGTTTGCCGATGCGCGGCGAGCGTTGGATGCCTCGTTGCAGATTCGGCTTGCGAAATATGGCGCCGACCACACCGCCGTGGCTGCGACACGTCAAAACCTCGGCGAGCTTGAGTTAGCGCAAAGCCACGCCGCTGCCGCGCTGCTCCACTTCAATGAAGCACTGCGCATTCGCACCGCAGCGCTGGGCGCTGAGCACGCCGATGTTAGCTATCCGCTGTGGGGGCGAGGCAGCGCCGAGTTATTGCTTGGCAAGCGCGCTGCTGCCGTCGAAGATTTGCAACGTGCAGCGCGGATTGCGGTTGGCGATCCAGCGCACCGCGCTGCCATCGATGCGGCATTGGCGCGTGCGCTCGGCGCGCCGACCAAGGCGGTGCAACCGTGAACGTTACACCGGCCGATGGCTTGAGCGCGTTGTTGCCGCTACCGGTACAAGCGTTGTTGTCATCGACGCAAAGGGTGGCGCTCGACCAGTTGTGGCACACGTTGCCAACCTACCCGGCCGTCGATATCGCTAGCTTTGCTACGCGTTTGGGCCACCTCCTCGACGCTGCACCGAACCACATCGACGCGAGCACGGCGCGCCTCGCCGACGTGTGGTTGACCCATGGCGCTGGGGCTGGCGACGCGGCTGCGTTAGCCGAACTCGACGCTCGGCACCTGCAGCGCATCCCCGAGTATCTAGCGCAGTTGCGCCTCACACCCGCTGACGTCGCTGACGTGCAGCAACACGTACGGCAACGCTTGTGCACCACCGACACCAGCGCCGACCGCGAGCCGGTTTTGTGGCAATACACGGCGCGCGCCGACCTCGCTGGCTGGCTGCGCATCATCGCGCTACGCGAAGGCTTGGCGCTCAAACGCCGCGATGGCGTGCTAGCACAACGCCACCAACGCGCTGCCGTGGGCGAAATCGCCGTCGCCGACCCGGTGTTGCGCGCGCTCAAGTCCAAGTATCGCGACGAATTTCGCCGCGCGTTTGCAGCCGCGATGCAGCAGCTTGATGCCAAATCGCGCAGCATCTTGCGCTTGCAGGTCATTGAGCAGCTTACGCTCGATCAGATCGGCCAAGCGCTGCGGGTGCACGCTGCAACTGCATCACGCTGGCTCAGCCAAGCGCGCGCCGATCTGCATCGGCTGACGTGCGTACAATTGGCCAACCAGCTACAGCTTGGCGACGACGAAGTCGAAAGCGCCATGCGGCTGATTGCCAGCGAGCTCGACGCCAGCGTGTCTCGCGTGCTGGCCGATAAGCCGCGATAGGAGCGACCTAAAACGGTGACTTCGTACAATTGAGCGGATTGCTGTAGCACGCTGCGTCGGGCAAACACACGCTGCGCGCCTTGTCGTCTTTTTTGCACGTTAGGAAATCAAACACAAAGCCACCGGTGGCCGGTGGTGTGCATTGCTCTTCGTTGGCGCACGGCAACGTGCAATCCCGGACGCCGCCGCTTTCGGCACACACTTGGCCGTTGTCACAGTCAGCGTCGATTTTGCATGGCAAGCGCGGCGGTTCCGCAGGCGGTGCACTGGGCTGGGTTTCGCCGAACCGGCAATAGCGGAGGCCAATCAATGCAAACGTTTGGCTGTCGCAGAAAAAGCCTGACGGGCAGCCAGCGGTGGCGCATGATTGTGAACAGTAGACAGGTGGATGGCCGGTATCGATGACCGCGACACAGACATCGCCTGCACACTCGGCCGAGGTATCGCACGGACCTTGGCCGGTGGCTTTGCCGTTAGGATTCTGCGCGGCAGGCTCATCAGCACAACCGGCAAAACCGGCAACAGCAACGGACGCAACGACAATAAGCGATTGGATAGACTTCAACAACATAAGGCTCCTTGACGAACTACAGGGTTGATGGAGCTGCTCAGAAATCTTGCACAGAATGTTCGAACTATTTCATAAGCCTTCGAACTCGTTTAGCTTTTGCCGCTGTTCGCGCTATGTTCGAGGTATGACGAGTCAAGCCAGAGTCGCGCTCGGAGCCACGCTTGCAGCTTTTGCGTTGCAAGCGCCGCTCGCCAACGCACAGCCCGCCACAGCTGCCAAACCAGCAGCCAAAGCGGCCACGCGCACTGCCGCGATCGCAACCGACCATCAATTGGCCACCGAAGCCGCTGCCAAGATCTTAGCGCAGGGCGGCAACGCTGCTGATGCAGCGGTCACCGCAGCGCTAACGTTGGGCGTCATCAATCCAACGTCGTCGGGTATTGGCGGCGGCGGCTTTGCAGTGGTGTACGACGCCAAAACCAAACAGGTGCGCGTCTATGACTTTCGTGAAATGGCCCCCGCTGCACTCGACCCAACGGATTTCATCGTCAACGGCAAACCCGATACCAGCAAGGCCCAGCGCGGCGGCTTGGCCGTCGGTGTACCAGGCGAAGTAGCAGGGCTCGCCGTGCTTGCAGCGAATCACGGTACGCTTGGCCACGATGCGGCGGGGTGGAAAAAACTGGTTACACCAGCGGAGCGCTTAGCGCAAAACGGTTTTACCGTGTCGCATTTCACGGCCGGCGCAGCGAATGCCGTTGCTGGCAATTTACCGACGACGCCAACGTTTGCGCCATTGCGTGGCCTGCTGCAACCCAATGGCAAATCGCTCAAAGCCGCAAGCAAGCTGCGCCGGCCAGCGCTTGCGAAAACCCTGCGCATCATTGCAGCCAAAGGTGCGCCTGGTTTCTACAGCGGCGACGTAGCGGCTGACTTGGTGGCGACCACCAGCGCCGATGGCGGTGTGATGACAGTGGCAGACCTCGCTGCGTACAAAGTGATCGAACGCACGCCGCTGCGTGGGCAATGGCATGGCTACAGCGTTGCCACCATGCCGCTGCCGTCGTCGGGCGGCTTGGTATTGCTCGAAACGCTAGCGATTCTCGACGCTGCGGCAAGCAAGATCGATACCTTGCCAGGCGGCAGCGCGGACTATATGCACTTGTTGGCCGAAGCGCTCAAACACGGCTTCGCCGATCGCGCGCGGTGGCTTGGCGACAGCGCCGACGCTGATGCCATCGCGAAGCGCATGCTCGACACAGCGCGCCTCCGCCAACTAGCAGCGCGGATCGATATGAAAAAAACGCTACCAAGCGAGCAGTACGGCGGCGGCGCAAGTATCAAAACTGGCAAAGCCGATGATCACGGCACGTCGCATTTGTGTGTGGTTGACGCTGACGGCAACGCAGTCGCCTTGACCACGACGGTGAACGGATTTTTCGGTTCCAAGCTGCTCAGCAAATCCGGCGTCGTGCTGAACAACGAAATGGATGACTTTGCGATCGTTGCTGACTTGCCGAATCAATTTGGCCTGGTGCAAGGCAAAGAAAATCTGGTCGGTGGCGGCAAACGCCCCTTGTCGTCGATGACGCCAACATTGCTGCTCGACGACAACGGCGTGGTCGCATGCGTTGGCGGCTCAGGTGGGCCGCTGATTATCTCAGGTACGATCCAAGTTGTGCTCAACAGTTTTGTCCGTGGCATGAGTGCTGCCGATGCGGTGAGTGCGCCACGCATCCATCACCAGTGGATGCCCAATGAGTTGCTGGTGCAGTCGCCTGGCGCCGACGTGGTGGCCGACCTGCGCAAGCGTGGCCACACCGTTGTCGAACAAGCCGGCGAAGCGATCGAGCAGTTCATCCGCGTTGGCACCGACGGCACCAAACACCCTGCCTCGGACCCAAGTAAAGGCGGCAGTAACGCCGCTAAAGTTGTGGTGGTCCCAAAGCAAAAGTAGCCGGCTGCGCGATCGCCGACGCCGTCGGCAATTCAATCGTGCCGTCTACCCCAATGGCGTCGATGAATGCGCGGTCATGCGACGCAACAACGAGGCCGCCTTTCCAGGCCGCGAGCGCGGCAATGAGTCCGCGCCGCCCGTGTTGATCGAGCGCAAAGGTTGGCTCGTCGAGCACAAGCACCTCTGGCGCGATGGGCCGATGCAACATTGCAATCAGTGCTGCCCGCGTACGCTCGCCCGGACTCAACGAGGCCAGCGGCCGCAACGCCAACGCCAGTGGGAAGTTATGCAGCGCTGCGAAGATCGCAGCCTCATCGCCAAGCAGCTCGGCAAGCGTTTGCGACAGTTGCCAGTTGCAACCGCCTTGCAGGATCACGCCGAGCTTGGCATGGTCACAGCGCACCATCCCAGCCGTGTGGACATGCTGTGTTCGCTGGTTCGCTCCATGGTGGGGCCCCGCTCCGAGCGTTCGCTCGTTCGCTCCATGTTGGGTCAACATGGCAAGCAAGGTGCTTTTGCCCGATCCATTACCACCAACAACTGCGATGCGCTCGCGCGAAACGCTGATGGTGAGCCCGTGAAATAGCGTCCTGCCGGCGACCACCGCACGCAACTGTTCGGCACGAATAATGTGACTCACCTCGTCGTCGATGGGCGGCAACGTCGGCATGGCCAGATCGAGCGGCATGGTGATTGCGAGTGCTTTGCGGGCCGCGTGAGCCCACGCACGCATGGCTGCAACCCGAGCTTGCCGAACTTCGGCGCATTTGCCGTGGTTGACTTGCGCTTGACCGCGTTTCGCGTTGAGCCGAATGCGCGGGGTCGCACGATCGATTTCGCTAGCACGCCCGTACCGCTTTTTGCGCGCTTTGCGCCGTGCGATGTGCAGCATACGCTCTTCGTGCTCAACCAAGCGTCGCAAATCTTTGACGTAGCGCTGGTCGTGCTCACGTTCGGCAAGCGTCAAACGCTGTTCCAGTGCTTCATACGTACCTGCGAACACGTATCCGCCACGTTCGTCGACGACAAGAAAGCTGCCAAACATCGCAAGCAACCGCGGATCGTGGGTGACCACCACGCACGCCGCACGCGACGCACGCAACTGCCCCACCAGCCAGGTCACCGACGCTGCATCCAGATCTTCGGTTGGTTCGTCGAGCAGCAGCACGCGAGCACCGCTGGCAAACGCATGCGCAAGCGCCGCCCGCCGCAGTTGACCTGGACTGCCCGACCCATCTTGGTCGAGAATTTGCGGCACTAAGCAGCACGACTCGGCGACAATGCGCCCGGCCTCCGGCGCGTACGCACCTGCAAGACACGCAAGTAACGTGCTTTTCCCAACGCCATTGCGCCCGACCAGCGCGACTTGTTCGCGCCCAAGCTGCAAACATAGCTGGTCAAAGAGCAGGCGTCCGCTGGGCGCTACGATCCGCAGGTTGTTGGCAGTTAGATACGGTTTCATACTTGCTCCTTTGCCAGTGCGGTGCGCACCTGGGCGATGACCGGTGCCGCAGCGCAAACTTGCAGCGCTACGCCCCGTTCTTTGGCAAACGTTTGCAGCACTCGACACCGCGCATAGATCAATGCCAGCGCGGCATCGGCGCTGTACGGCACGTTCAACCACACGGTACGTTCGTCGCACCGAGCGTGTTGCAGCAACAGGTCGCGCAACGACGCCATATCATCAGGGTTGCGGGTCGACACCGCAATCGCTGGTTGCGCTGCGGGGAACGCTGCGAGATTCGTCGCTGCACCGCTCGGCAAGCGGTCGACCTTGTTGGCAATATACACCCGCGGAATCGCGCTTGCGCCAACCTGCTGCAACACGGACTCGACGGTTGCCACGTGCATCGGGTGCTCAGGGTCCGAAGCGTCGACGACAATTGCCAGCAACGACGCCTCGCGGACCACATCGAGACTTGAATAAAAACTCGCCAAAAGCCGCGCCGGCATGCTTCGAATAAAGCCCACCGTATCGGTCAACAGCACGTCACCACCATGTCGCGTTAGGCAACGCGACGTGATGTCGAGCGTTTCGAACGGCCGATCGCAAGCCGCCAACGCCGCGCCCGAAAGCGCATTCATCAATGA
>JAKQOD010000602.1 GCA_029565465.1 Deltaproteobacteria bacterium | reverse complement strand
TGCGGTTGGCCGTAGGGTTGCGGTTGGCCGTAGGCAGGCTGCTGTGGATTGTTCAGCGCATATTGCGCTTGCTGCGCCGCTTGTTTTGCAGCTTGTTCGGCTTGGCGTTTGCGTTGCTCATTGATCTGCGCCAGGCGGTTGGTGCGATACTCCGCAAATGGTTGGCCGATTTGGCCGGCACGCACCACGGCATTGCCACTGGTTGGTTGGCAGGCCCATTCGTACTTCACAACCTGCGAGCGCGGCGACATCACCGTGAGTTGCACATCGTAGGTTCCGGTTGCAAGCGGCAGTACCACGGGCTCCGTAGCCGTAGCGCCTTTCGAGATAACTTCGTGGCGAATCCCCGCGCCGCAGCCCGCTGCCGCTACGCACCCAGCCAATAGAACAAGTGAACGCTGAATCATGCTGGTCCATTATGCAATTGCATTGCCAGGCTGCGCTATCATGGCCCGCAGATTGCGAAGGTCAAAGCATATGTATTTCACTCGATTCAAACGTTCCAATGGGTTAGGTCGTGTCGCGGCGGTTAACGCCGGTGCTTTAGCAGCCCATCGTGAACAGACCGCCACGGTTCGAAACACCACAGGGCTCCGCGCTGCCACAGTCGCGCTTGGCCTGGTCCTGGCCGCGCTAGGCTGCGGCGGCCGCCATGGTGACACCTACGCCAAAGCCACCAACGCGCAAGAAGCGTGCTGTGAGAACCTAACCGGCGACGCTCGCGCGGCATGCCTACAAAAAATTGTTCGGGTCGATGACCCAAAGGTGGCGGCGTCGAAGGTGAACCAAGACACGTACGGTTGCGTGGTGGAACATTTTACGTGTGATGCTGCTACAGGCGTTGCAACCAAAGCGAGCGCGCAGGCGCAGCTTGAGTGCATTCAAGATTTGCAGAAGTAGTGCAGGTGATGGCCGCTGCACCGCCGAGCGTGCTGCGGTTGGCAGCGCAGCCGCGGACGCACTGCAGGCTAGCAGGCTGCTGCGCCGCCTGGCGTTGCCGGTCCAACTACAGCGGCGGCGCGTTACTTGATTACGGCTACTGTGCGAAGGCGGTTCGAGCCGCCCGCCTTGAGCTTTAGGTGATGACGAGTTGCTGGCAGTTCGGTGACGCGGAAGGGGACGTTTTTTGCGGGCAAGAATTGTGTCGGTCGGGTGCATGCTTAGCGGGATGGATGTGGCGGTGGCTGATGGGTTGAAACTTGATTTAAGCGGATGTTCGCATTGTGTTTTGCGGTGCATGGAAGAATGTTCTTCATTGAATTCCTCGTTGATAATGACAGCAATGCTCAATCATTGTGGTGGGCTAAAGAGGCGGGAAAGCTGGTTCGGTTGGGGTTGGCACTGCTGGCGCTAATGTGTGGTCCCGTGCGAACAGTAATGCGGTGACGCGCGTTGGAACGGCCGCAACGAATGGGCACGGGCATGGCGAATGCCTCTTCAGCGGTCGCGCCAGGCTGTTGATGAACGGAAACCTCCCAGATGCTAACGAGGGCGCGGGTTGGCGCTTCCGACGCGCGCTCTGCTGCTGGCAGCGCAGCCGCGGACGCCCTGCGGGACAACCAGGTGCGCTGCGCCGCCCGTCGACGCGAACGAACTTTCGTGGCGGCGCGCTCCGTTGCGGGTGTGCGGTGAAAGTCGAGCTAGTTCGTGGTCGCGTGGGTTGATTGCCGTGGCGTGGGTTGGGTGCCGTGGCGAGCGCCGCTTTGAATCGCGAAACCGCGGCGGTCATCCAAAGGTCCATCCACTTTTTTATAAAAAAGGTTGACCATGGCCTCGTGAGTCTATATATTGGCCCAATCAAAATGAGCGTGGCGAAGAAAAAGCGGGGGATGGTTCAGCTAGGGTTGGCGCTGCCGCCGCCAAAGCTGACTCATGGGGGCGCGCGTGTTGGCGCAGGGCGCAAGCGCAGCACGAATGAGCAGCCACATCGGCCGCGCGAGAAGTTTGCGAAG
>JAKQOD010000399.1 GCA_029565465.1 Deltaproteobacteria bacterium | reverse complement strand
CCACAGCCCGCAGCGTCGGCGTCGCGCACGCGATCGAGCGGATAGATTTCTTCAATGGTTGAACCATCAATGACTGCACTGACCGTCGGCTCGTCGTGTTCACAAGCAACTTTCACCAGTTCTTTAATCGCACGATCGTACAACCGCGAACGACTCTTGTCGCGATGCACCAATAAATCCGTCAACGCTCGAAAACCCGCGGCCGGTAGCCGCTTGGTCGACAACAAGCCATCAACCAAACGAACTTCGCCATGCGGCGCGCTTGGTGCCAGGTCAGGCACCACGGCAATGTCTGGTTCGGCCAACTCCGATTCTTCGCTAGCTGAACGGCTGGTACAGCTAAGCACAGTGCTAGCCATCACAGTGGCAGCAGTGAGCGAATGGCCGAACAAGCGCATAACCGCCCTACTCATAACACTTTTTTGCAGTTTCGCTGCGGTAAAGCAGCGTTCGACAGTGATCGGCAGGCCAACGTGACAAACCGTATTTGGAACCACCGTGTTAGCCCATTTGTGCGTTACTATTGAGGAAATGGCTCAGAATCGTTGGGTTGTCACGATGTTGTGCGGTTTTGCCGCAGGCGGTTGCGTGCGTGACCCGCTGCCGGCAGTTTGTCCAACCCAAAACGTTGGGCAATTGGTCATCTCCGAAGTGCGCGGTGATCAAACTGCAAGCACCGACACGCTTGGGCAGTGGATCGAAATCTACAACGCATCGACCAGCAGCATCGACCTTGCAGGGCTCACGGTGGAGCTTAAACGCAAAGACGGCGGCGCTGCTGCGACGATCTTGATCACACGTACCTTGCCAATTGCCGCCCAAGGTTATGTGACCTTGGGTCGGTTTGCCGACGATGAAACGCGTCCGGCCCACATCGATTACGGCTACGATTCGCAAGTCACCGCTGGCCTCTACACGGCTGGTGCGATCAGTTTGTTGTCGTGCGATACGCTGATCGACCGCGTCATTTATGACTCGCTGCCGCGTACCGGCACCTATAATTTATCACCGGCCGGTGGCGCCCCCTCCGCAACCGCCAACGACCAAGCCACATCGTGGTGCACTGATCCATCGGGAAATGCTGCCGGTACGCCCAAAGGAGCCAACAATCCATGTCCATAATTTCCGTTATGCGTAATGCCGGCCTGGTGGCGGCGTTCGCCCTGTTTTCATTTGGAGCCAGTGCGTGCGGCCCGGTTGAAGGCGCCCGCTATACGCGCAAACAAGCTGAGAAGTCGCTGTCGTCCCTGGAAAAACCAGGGACCGAAATCGGTTCGTTCAAACTGACCAAAGTCGTCGACGGTGACACGGTGAAAGTAGACGGCCTCGACGCATCGCTGCGTTTGTTGGGCATGGACACCGAAGAAACGTTCAAAACCGACCCCGAGCGGCGCTTGTTTGAAGCTGGCTGGTTGCAGTACCTCTCCACCAAACGCGGCTCGTCGAAGCGTCCGGTCAAGATGGCAACGCCGCTTGGCGAAGACGCCAAAGTCTTTGCCAAGAACTTCTTCGATGGCATCGAAACCGTGAAGCTTGTACGGGACCATCCAGCGGAAATTCGCGATCGCTACAACCGCTATCTCGCATATGTGCTGGTGCAAAAAAATGGCACGTGGCTCAACTACAACGTTGAAGCCGTGCGTGCCGGCATGAGCCCGTATTTTCCGAAATACGGCAACTCGCGCCGTTATCATCAGCAATTTTTGGAAGCCGAAATCGAAGCCAAAACAGCGCAGCGCGGCATCTGGGCGCCCAACGTGCAAGCCTATCCCGACTATCCCGAGCGCGAAGCGTGGTGGAAAGCGCGTGGTGATTTTGTCGACAAATTCCGGCTGCAAGGCGAAGGCAAACCAGACTACATCGACATCACGCATTGGGATGCGATGGAAAAACTCGAAGCACTGGTCGGCAAGCCAGTGGCGGTGCTCGGCACCGTTGGTGACGTTAAGATCGGCGACAAAGGGCCAGCGCGGGTGACGCTATCACGCCGACTGGGCGGCGACTTTCCGTTGATCTTTTTTGACCGCGACACGCTCGGCAGTTCAGGGCTATCGCAGTGGCGCGGTGAGTTTGTCATCGTGCGCGGCACGCCGTCGATTTACGTGAATAAGCACACCGGCAAAAAACAAGTGCAGATTCAAATCGATCAAGCCTCGCAAATTGAGCTTTCGCCGATTCCGGGCCTGGTCAAACCGACCGTGCCAACGCTCGAAGAGGGCGTCGACGCAGGTGAAGACTAACGTTCTAAATGTGACCGATCTCGCTGACAAATGTCACTGACCCAACCGACTATGGGAGCTGTATGCGCAATCGCTTAAACCTTTTCGCCGCACGTTACACCCTCGGCACGTCACTCGTTGCAACCGTTACCGCGCTGAGCGTAGGCGGCTGTGGCCCCGACGCGCCTGCCGAAACATGCAAAGGCATCTTACCAGGCGACCTGGTGATTTCCGAAGTGTTCGCAGATTACGCAGCACCAGCTGGGCAAAGCGGCGCGGACGCAGGGCAAGAGTGGTTTGAAGTCTACAATGCCAGCGGTCGCGACATTGACCTCAAAGGCTTGACGTTGCTGCACGCTCGCCCAGACGGCAGCAAGGAAGAACAGCACATCGTTGGCTCCGGCGTCGTCGGCAGCAATACCTACTTTGTCTTTGGCAACGTCGATCCTGACCTGGCGCCAGCGTGGGTCAATTATGGCTACGGCGCGGAGTTGGGCGAAATGTTCAACACCGGTGGCGGCAAGATTTCGCTGAGCTGCGGCTCCACCGAAGTCGATGTTGCGCAGTACGACATGGTGAAATCGGGACGTGCCCGCGAGTTCGACGGCGGCGTAGCACCTGAATACCGCGCCAACGACGACCTGGCTCGTTGGTGCGAAGCCAGCGGCAACGAATTTTCGCAAGGCAACTTTGGCAGCCCAGGCGAGAAGTCCGACTGCATTCCAGTGCTCGCCGGCGTATGCAACGATGCTGGGAACATGCGCCCAACCGTAGCGCCGCTGCCTGGCGAGTTGGTGATCACCGAAGTAATGCCAGGGCCTGCCAAGGTCAGCGATACCGTCGGGGAATGGGTTGAAATCGAAGCCAAAGCCGACGTTGATCTGAATGGTATCGCACTCGATCGTGCTGGCGATTCGTCGATGCCGGATGTGCTTACGTCACCTAATTGCGTGCACTTGGCCAAAGGCAGCCGTGCGTTGTTTGCGAAGTCGACCGACAACCTGATGAACGGCGGCTTGCCGACGGTGTTAGGCACGTTTAAATTCTCGATGGTTGCAGGCTCGGTCGCAGCGCCTGGCGATGTGCAAGTGCTGGCCGGTGCGACCGTCATCGATTCGATCAAATGGACCAAATCCGTCGCAGGTAAATCCTTGGCGTTGGATCCAGCCGCAACAGATGCATCAGCGAATGACGACGAATCGAATTTCTGTAACGGCTCCGCGACCTACGGCTTGGGTGACTTCGGCACGCCAGGCGCCGTCAACACAGCATGCAACGTGGTGCCAGTTGGCATGTGCAACGATGCAGGCGTGCCACGGAATATCGTGAAGCCCGCCGCCGGCCAACTGGTCATCACCGAATTCATGGCCAGCCCAGCTGGCGCCGACGGCGACCAAGAATGGTTTGAAATCAAAAATACGGGCGCTGCGGCTTTCGATTTGAACGGCTTGGGCCTCGATCGCATGGGCGACACCGCGCTGCCGACGGTGATCACGTCAGCGGATTGCAAAAGCGTCGCGGGTGGAGCGTATGCACTGTTCGCACACAAGACCGACCCAGCCGTAAACGACATGCTGCCCGCAGTTGATGCAACGTTTACGTTTGCGATGCCGGGCGCCGGTGACATCCGCGTGATGGACGGCGCTACCATGCTTGACGCGATCACGTGGACAACCGCGGTGAACAACGCATCAAGCGCGTTGGATCCAGACTTCACCGACGCAGTTGGTAACGACACTGCAGCAAACTTCTGCCCCGGTACGGCGGCCTATGGCACCTCGACGAACAAAGGCACACCGAAGGCAGCCAACGCACAATGTCCGTAGCGCGTACCACGCTGGGCTGCATCGCGGTGCCATTGCTTGCCTTGGCAACGATCATCAGTGGCGCAACGGCGCCAACGTTGCTCACGGGCTGCAGCGATGGCGCAACCTGTGGGCCAAGCACCGGCGTGGTGAAACGCGTCGTTGACGGCGATACGATTGAGTTGGAGACTGGCGAAAAAATTCGCTACTTATTGGTCAACGCACCGGAGACCACCAACGGCCATAACGATTGTTACGGCACTAATGCAGCGCAGTTCAACACCGATTTGGTGATGGGTAAAACTGTGCAATTGCGTTACGACGATGTGTGCACCGATCGCTTCGGCCGGCTGTTGGCCTATGTGTCGGTCGATGGTACCGAAGTCAACACCACGCTCGTCGAGCGTGGCTACGCCTGCGTGTTGCACATTCCGCCCGACGGTGATGCGCGCGCCGATGAATTCAAAGCGCTTGAGAAGGCAGCCAAACAACAAGGCCGCGGCCTGTGGGGCACGTGCTCGCCGATTCCATGTAACTAATACCAAGGGGCCTGCCCGCCCCTTCTTTCGCGGCGCAGCCGCGAAATTCAACCCGCCGCGCGTCGCGTCGCGCGGAGTCCGGAACGCGGACATTAGGAGCGAACGCGAGGGGCCTGCCCGCGGTGATCTACCAAGGGGCCTGCCCGCCCCTTCTTTCGCGGCGCAGCCGCGAAATTCAACCCGCCGCGCGTCGCGGTGATCTACCAAGGGGCCTGCCCGCCCCTTCTTTCGCGGCGCAGCCGCGAAATTCAACCCGCCGCGCGTCGCGTCGCGCGGAGTCCGGAACGCGGAATGCGGACATTGTGAAGACCGCGTTCGCGCCCCTTCTTTCGCGGCGCAGTTGCGAAATTCAACCCGCCGCGCGTCGCGGTGATCTACCAAGGGGCCTGCCCGCCCCTTCTTTCGCGGCGCAGCCGCGAAATTCAACCCGCCGCGCGTCGCGCGGAGTCCGGAGCGTGGAGATAAGGGGAGAACGCGTTCGCGCTTTGTTTCCGTGCTGGTGGCGGTAAGGCGTGACCATGAGCACCTCCCAGATGCTTTAGATGGCGCGAGGTAGCGCTTCGAACGAGCGCTCTGCGGATGGCAGCACAGCCGCGAGCACACTGCAGGCTAGCAGTCTACTGCGGCGCCCGTGGTCTACGCCGAAATGCAACGGCGGCGCGCTCCTTGATTGCGGCGACTGTGCGAAGACGGTTCGAGCCTAACACTTGATTAGGCTAATGTTTGCTTTTTGTTTTTGCAGTGTGTTTCAAAGCAAATTTTTATTGAATTCCTCGTCGATAATGATATTATTGCCGAATCATTATGGGCGGGCTAAAGAGGGCACGGAAAATGGTTCAGTTGGGGTTGGCATTACCCGCACCAAAGTGCGGTCACGGTGGGGCGCGCAAAGGCGCGGGTCGTAAGAAGCGGCCGGATGGCGCCAAAGATCCACATAACAAACGCGAGCATTTTACGACGCGGTTCCCGGTTCAAATCACGTTAAAAGTGCGGCCCGATGTGGTGAATCTTCGGCGGCACGACTTATTCAGCAAGATCAAAGCAGCGCTGCAAGCTGGTACGCAGCGCGACGATGGCAAAGTTTGCGACTTCTCAGTGCTAGGTGATCATTTGCATTTTATCGTCGACGCTGAGAGCAATAAGGCGCTGACGAGCGTAGTCAGCAGCGTCGCGATTCGCGTTGCCAAACAGATCAACAAGCTAACCGGGCGCAAAGGCCGCGTATTCAACGACCGCTACCATGCGCGGGTGTTGCGGTCGCCAACGGAGGTCATGCTGTCGCGGCGCTACATTCTGAACAATTTCCGCAAGCATCTGGCCCAGCGATTTGCGACGGAACGCACGCAACCGCAAGCGGCGCACATTTGCGTGACGCCAAAACATCTCGATATCGCGCGGCAAATTTTGGCCGAACCAACCTGGATCGATCCGTATTCGTCGGCAGGCTTGCGGCGTAAAGGTATCGCATGGCCAACCGGCATCAGTTGGTTGTTGTCAGAGCAAGCCGCCGCGCTAGCGGAACGTTTCGCAGCGCGCCATCGGAGGCAATGAACGGTCGAAACAGGTTACCACGCTGAATCTCGATCGTAGCGCTCGCTCGAAACGCCCGAGGCGAGAGTGAGCGCGCCGCCGCTGCAGTTCGACGCTCACGTCGGGCGGCGCAGCGCAACTGGTTGCTCCGCAGTGCGCCCGCGGCTGCGCTGCCAACCGCAGAGCGCTCGTTCGAAGCGCCACCTCGCTCCTTCTAAAGCATCTGGGAGGCTGCCGTTCTACCACGCAGCCTTTCGGCGCTTCGCCCGATTTCTGGGGCTCGTTCTGTGACTGTGTCCGTGCCTGCTGCCCGAGGCCGTCGGTGGTTTCCCTCTCCAAAAAGCCAGCAAATCTCTGAAACCAATACGGATAACCGGTGTCGTAATGCCCGATGCGTAGTTTCAACGGACGTTCGATCATCTGTGTTTGGGCAATTTTGAGTTCGGGGTTGGGCCCCATCGTTCCAATCGCTGCGGCCGGTACCGCTCCGCCGGCAAATGCGGCGCCCACACCGTCGGCAACGGCAAGCGCTGCGCCCAAAGGTGCGCCACAGCGCAAACATGTCAAACGAGATCCAGCGGCCAATCGAAATCAAGTCACGATCGATGTCACCCCCTCTGGCACAACGGCATCACCCGCGACGACTGTGCTGACCGACGCCGAAGCTAATGCGTTAATTGCACGACTACCGCCGTTGCCAACCACCAACTCACCGTTGCCACCGTTGCGTGCACCAAGCGCTGCGCCGCCAGCGACGAGCAACATCAACACCGTTGCATTCACGCCGATTAACGGCAGCGGCAAAGCGCGCAACGATACCGGCGCATCGGCCGCGCCAGCAACTGGCCCGATGGCGCCTCCAGTGCAGGCCCCAGCCACCGTGATGACACCGCCCGAGATTCTCCCCAAAGGCGAGATCACGCGCGAGCTTGAAGTGCGCATTCGCTTCACCGAACCCATGGTGCCAGTTGGCCGCCTCAACGACGCCAAGCCGGCCGTGACGATTTCGCCAGCCGTGCCTGGCACATGGCGCTGGATTGACACTCGTGTGCTTTCATTTACGTCGGCCGCCTCACGCTTGCCACAAGCGACCGAATTTACCGTTACCGTGCCAGCCGGCACGCGCAGTCAGAATGGTGGAGCGCTTGCCAAAGACACCATTGGCACATTTCGCACGGCGCCGGTAGCCATTTGGAGTTCGTATCCCAATACCCAATTGCTTCCGAGCTCTGCTATCGCCGTGGTCTTCGATCAAGAAATTGATGCCACGAAGATCGCCCCGTTCGTCACGTTCTTCGACGGAAAAAATAAGCCAATCGCAGTACATCAAGTTTCGCTGGACCAAGCCCAAGCAAGTTGGCAACTCAACCACGCAATAAAATCTCCTCTCGATGTTGCAGCCTGGCAACGCCGAGTGCTGCTCGTTGCGCCGGACCAACCGTGGCCATCCGGCACCCAAGGTAGAATCGTCCTCAAGGTTGGTGCGCCATCGACGGAAGGTCCGCGGGTCACGACCAAGCCCAGCGCGGCAACGTTTCGCATTGCACCGAAATTCCGGGTCGAAGGCATCGCGTGTGGCGATAAGAAGGCCAAACGCACCAACGCACGTTGCGCCAACGATGGGGCAATCTCGCTCGAATTCAGCAATCCAATCGATCCGGCTTCCTATAATGATCAAAGCGTCACCTTTGCGATTCGCAAACATCAAACCCTCAACGATACCCGCGTTTGGTTGGCACCACCTAACACGATAGGAACACCGCTGAAGGTTGAAGCGGCGGCTTCGCTGATCGATATGTATGGCCAACCGCTGCTTCCTGATGCGCCATCGACATTTACCCTGTTTCGCGCCGTCCACCCACCGCACTTTACGCCCGAGTTCGAAGCCCCGATGGGCTTGCATGTATTGGATCCACGGTTTGAAACGCCGCAGTGGGTCATCCGTGGTCGCGCGCTGCAAGCCGTCAAAGTAAGCTTGTATCGCGTCGAGCCGAAGGACTATTTTGCGTTCGCGAAAACCGAAAGCAACGGCTACCAAGATGCCGACGACTTCGACGGCAGCACAGCACGTGATGGCGTGCAACGCGCCGTGCCAGTCGGCAAAAAAGTGTACGCAACCACCGTCAACGTGGGGGCCGAAAGCGAAGCGGTGATCCGCATCGACCTACGCAAAGGGCTCCCACCCGAAGGGGTTGGCCACCTGGTTGCGATTGCCGAGCCGATTGAAACCGGCTTGGCGAAAAACAAAACCCCCAACCAACGCCTATGGCCGGCGCGAGCGTGGATTCAAGTTACCAAACTCGGTGCGTCGGCGCGAATCGACGGCGATGACGCGCACCTGCAAGTCTACGCTGTCGATACGGCGCACGCGTTGGCACCGGTGGCCAACGCCAGTACCCAACTGCTTCGCAGCGACGCCACGGGGTTTGTGGGTAACGCAACTGATGCAACTGGAACGGCCAGTCTGCCGTTGCCACCAGCGCCACCTGCCAACGTCAAGCCACGCAAAGCCGATCTCAGCGCCGTGCTGGTAGCCACCGCTGGCGCCGATAGCGTTTTTGTCAATGTTGCGACGGTGGAACGTGCGATCCGCGCGCAAGACACGCTTTGGTATGTGACCGATGATCGCAAATTGTACAAACCCGGCGAGACATTCTACCTCAAGGGTTGGGTGCGTAATCTGTTGCACGCGCCCGCCGCAGCACCACAAATCCCAACGCTTGGGCAACCCGTGGCTTACACCATCACCGACAGCCGTGGTGCACCATTGGCAAAAGGCACGGCAACGTTGTCGCCGCAGGGTGGCTTCGATCTAAGTGCCAAGCTGCCTAAGAATGCCAATCTCGGCGGCGCGACGGTGACGTTGACCACCAACCACGCGACTCACAGCCATTGGTTTCGCATCGAAGAATTCCGCACACCAGCGTACTCAGTTGCGCTCGAAGCCGACCTTGCCTTTGCTGGCAGCCAGCCAGTCTTCGTCGGTGATCAAGTCGAAATGCGAACCGAAGCTAGCTACTATGGCGGTGGCAAACTTGCTGGCGCTGCCTTGTTGTGGGACGCAACGCTGACCGGCAGCAGTTTCACGCCACCCGGCTGGAGTGAGTTTTCGTTTCAAAGCTCACATCGCCAAGGGGCCCAGCGCTCCACGAACGCCGTTAATACCAATACAGCATTGGGGGCGGACTCCGCAAACACCGCGCAATTCGGCATCACATCACTACACGACAACCGGCCCGCACTCCTGCGCGTCACCGCGAGCGTAACCGACGTCGATCGCATGACCATCCGCGCCAGCGCGCGCTCGATTTTGGTGCATCCGGCTGCGCTCTACGTTGGTTTGCGGGCCAAACGCGACGTCGATGACACGGTTGAAGTTATCGTTACCGACCTAGACGGCACGCCTGTCCCCAATCAACCAGTGGCGCTTACCATCGAAGGGCGTGTTGGCTACTCATGGGACCGCGCGGGCATTCGCATCGTCGACACCCAGCATTGTAACGTGGTCAGCAAAGCCACACCGGTAAGCTGCAACATAAAACCGATCGACGACAAAACGCGCTACCTTGTGTCCGCCACGATCACCGATGCCCTGGGCCGTCCGAACTCCGCCGATTTCGAAATGCCGTGGTGGACGCCTCAATCACAAGTCGTTCAGTTTTCGGCCCGCGTCGACAAAGACCTTTATCGTGCTGGCGACAAAGCCAAGCTTGCAGTGTTTGCCAAGGACGTGCCAGCCAACGCAACACTGACGATTTCCAAAGACGGCATCGTTTCTGAGCGTCAGATCACGTTGCAGCAGCAACAGACCACAATCGAAATCCCAATCGAAAGCCGTTACTTGCCAAACGTGCATGTGGATATCGAATGCTTGCAACGAGTGCCCGTAGCAGCGCCGAATGCAAATCTGCCTCCGCATATTCAGCGCTTCACGGAATCACTTGAGTTGCGCGTTGACATCGAAAGCGCACGGCTCGATGTCCGCACACGTGCGCTCACCGCGCGTGTCGCGCCAGGAGCGGATGCAACTTTTGAGGCGGTCGTGAAGCGTGGTGGCAAGCCGGTTGCCAATGCCGAAGTTGCGTTAATTGTCGTCGATGAAGCGATCTTGGCGGCGGCCGGCGCAGCATTTGAAGATCCGCTCGCACCGTTTTATCCGGATGCAAGTGATCGCATTGAAAGCGCTTCGACGATTGGGTTGCTGGCCTATGACGATCTCGCGCTGCAAGGCGAACCAGGCGTGTCACGTCGCAAGCTTGAGCCTGACGAAAATACCGGTTACGGATTCGGCGCGGGGTCCTTGGGCTCGACCGGCTCGGGCGCTGGCGGAGGCTTCGGCATCGGCGGCGGGATAGTGGCTGCCCGCAGCGACTTCCGTGCCAACGCGCTGTTTGCGCCGACTCTCAAGACCGATGCCAACGGCGTGGTCCGCACGACTGTTAAAATGCCAGAGAATCTCACTCGCTTTCGCATCGTAGCCTTGGCGTCGTCGGAAACCGGCTATTTCGGCAAAGGCGAAAACGCGATCACGGTCCAACGCCCCCTCAATATCCGAGCGGTGGCGCCACGCTTCTTGGTGCAAGGTGATCGCGTCGCCGTGCCTTTCGTCGTGCAAAACCTTACGGACAACGCCGCAACGATCAACGTCGCCGCCCACGCAGCGAACCTCAAGAACAGCGGCGCGCGCGGCAAACGCATCACCATTGCAGCGGGTGAACGCGCTGAAGTGCGGCTCGATTTTGCAACGGCAGCGCAAGGCAATGCAACGATTTCAGCGATTGCGCAAGCTGGCACCGATGCCGATGCAGTCACGGTAACGCTGCCAGTTTACGCTCCGGCCACGACGGAGGCATTCGCAGTGTATGGCACCACCGACGCAGCCCCACAGTTCGAACGGCTCGCAGTGCCGAAAGATATTTTCCAAGACGTTGGTGGCCTTGATGTGTCGATGGCTGCAACTGAAATGCAATCACTCGTGGACGGCTTCTACTATCTGTATCGCTATCCGTTTGAATGCGCCGAGCAGCGCTCCGCTCGCATGCTTGCAACCGCGGCGCTGTATGACATCCTCGACAGCTTCAACGTCACCGACCGGCCGACCCGCGACGAAATCTCGGCAACGCTTAAGCGCGACATCGAAACGCTCAGCAGATCGCAACGCACCGATGGTGGCTGGGGTTACTTCCCTGGCTATGACACCGATATTTTTGTCACTACACAAGTACTCGACGCATTGGTTGCCAATCAAGCAACCGGCGCGGTGCTTGATCGGGCGAAACGGTTTGTCGCTGCCGAACTCAACACCACGATGCGCAAGTTACAGAAGCTGCCGGTACCGCTGCCGATTCGCGACCAAGCGACAGCGCGTTTCCTCGTCGGAGCAGCTGCGTATCAAATGCAAGTACTGAGCGCTGCAGGCAACAACCAGCGTAACGCCGCCGCAACGTTGCATGCACTTGCCAGCACGCTCAACGCCTACCCCGTCGACGCCCAAGCACGCTTGTTGACGCTGGTAGCCAAGCAGCCAAACGCAGCCGCGATGCGTACTGAGTTGCTTGCGCGACTGTTGTCAGCGAGCCACGAAACCGCTGGCAATGCCACGGTGGCCTCGGCGGCGCTCGAAGGTGAACGCCTGTTATTGCCTTCCGACGCCAAATCAACCGGGCTTGCGTTGACGGCCTTGTTGGCGGAAGTTCCAGACCACACGATGATCCCCAAGCTTGCACGGGGCGAACTCGGCTTGCGTCGTGGCGGCCGGTGGATGACAACCCAAGAGAACGTCGCAGCCCTGCGTGCGATGCGTCGCTACTTCGATGTGTATGAAAAGGTGACACCACAATTCACGGCCCAAGCGTGGCTTGGCAGCACGGCTTACACCGAAGCCACCTTTGCCGGCCGCACCACCACCACCGCCCAGGCGCACGTCGCGTGGCCACAGCTGCCAGCCGGAAACACTGACGTCGCGTTGGTGAAAAATGGCACCGGGCGTTTGTACTACCGCGTTGGCATTACGTATGCGCCGACGCAAACGTTGACCACGGCACTAGATGCGGGCTTTGTTGTCAATCGCAGCTATGTTGCCGTCGACAAACCAAGCGATGTACGCCGCGACGCCAATGGCGACTGGCACATTAAGCTCGGCGCCAAAGTGTTGGTCCAGCTTGAAGTGATCAACTCGACGCCGCGGTTCGGCGTGGCCTTAGCCGATCCGTTGCCTGCCGGCTTCGAGACGATCAACACAGCGCTGGCCACGGCCGAAGCTGCAGCGCCCGCGACAAAGAGCTGGGAATGGCGCGCCACCAACTTCCGTGACGAACGCAGCGAAGCATTTGCCGAACAGCTGCGCGCTGGTAAGCATCACTTTGCCTACTCCGTACGTGCGACCACACCGGGCACGTTCTTCACAGCGCCAGCGCGCGCCGAAGAAATGTATGCACCGGAAACCTTCGGCCGTTCGGCCGGCTACCGCGTAATCGTTGAATGACCGGCGAGTAAGCGCCAGCGCTATTCTTTGTCTAACCCAACGAACGCTGCGATTTTCTCTTCGGCAACTTCTTCGAGAGGTTCGCCGCCTTCAGTGTAGTTGCGAGCGCGATCGAGGTTGGTCACCACCAGGTCGGCACCGATCATGGTGAGGATCAACACGTTGGTTTCGAACTTTAGAACCGCCAAAAACACGTCGGTGAAGCGTAGGCCCAACAAGTTCACCACCGTGCCCATCGCGATCACGATCAGCACGCCGGATGTGAACATCACCGTGACATACCAAGTGCGCACGCGCTTGATCTGCGCGATCGTTTGCTCTTCATTGAGTGGGCGCGCCAACGCATAACCAGCGCGAGCCAAAAGGGCTTGGCCAAACACCACACCAAGAATGCCGATGATGAACCAGATGCTGCCGGTTAGTTGATACGGAATGATGAGAATCGTGAAGGCGAAAATCGCATACATTGGCGCAGCAATGGCAATCAGCCAGCCCGGTGCTGACGAGCCAGGGAACAACAGCTTGATCACCATCGACGAGCGCACCAACCCAGGCATCAGCGAAATGGCCTTCGGTGCAAGCTGCAGAATCGCCAACATCGGAAAGAAGTACGGCAACACCGAGCGCTTGTAGCCATTTTGAAAACCGAGCACCAACAGCGACGGCACGATCGATTGTTTGTGTTGCCACATTTCTTCGAAGATCGAACGCAGCGGATATACAAAGACGACGAACGGCGAAACCATGAACAATAGCCAGCCATAGAACAGCCGGCGCCGTTGAATGCGCCAGTGTGCCCACCGCTTGAGTTGGCGCCAACAAATGATGCAGAACAAACCTTCGGCCAGGGTTGGGCCTAAACGCACCATCCGAATCGGCAATGGAATCGAATCGCCAGGCAACGAGTTCATCAAGCCGATCAGCGTGAGCGGCACCAACGCAACCGCGACCAAGAACAACACCGAGCGACGCCACGCCAAAAATGCTGCCAAGTTGGGGTCGGTGATCGGCGGATTAGCAGCCTGCAACGACAAGCGTTCCGCTGGCAACACTTCGCTTGGGTCAATGCGCAAACGAAACGCGCGGCGCAACGACAGCTTGAGAAATGATGTAAATGCACGGCCGGGCACTTCTTCGATCAGCGCAGCAACTTGATGCAACGGCAGCTGCGACGGCGTTGGCGCGTAGCCAGGATGCGGCCCACTATATGGCTGCGGCGGCGTGGCATACGGCGCGGCTTGTGGCCCGGAATGTGGCCCGCCATACGCTTGCGGCAGCGTTACATACGGTGTGCCTTGTGGCCCACTGTAACCAGGCGGCGGCGGATGCGGAACCGGCCCGCTATGTGGCACCGACGGCGTGACTTCGACCGGCCGCGGCACTGCGCCTGATGGGCCAGTCGCTGTCGTGGTCGGCACAACGGCGACCCCGTGCAGCGTTTCAAACACCTCCGAAGGCGCTGCACCGCCGGACGCAGCAGACGGCGCAGACGACGGTTGCGAGCCAGGGCGGTTACGATTGTCGGAGGACGACATTGCGCGGATACTACACAAAAAAGCTAACGGCCCGGGTGCAACGTTGCACCAAGGCCGATTATTTCCGTTGTCGACGCCAGCTTGCTAGCGAGCTGCGTAATACCGCTGCAGCACACCGTCGACGATCGGCGTCCATTGACCGTTAGCGCCTTGCGCGCGCTTGATGAGATTGAAGTTCACTTCGGTGTTCATCGCCGTGTTGCGGTACTCATAGATCGCGGTGCGCCAGTTCGCTTCGACGCCCAAGATCAACGCGTCAGGATGTTCGTCGACGCTCGCACCCAACCACCGGCCCCCGGTTGCTTTCGACAAATCCTCGGTGCCAGATGCGAGCGTCAACTCAAAATTCAAAACGCGCGATTTCATGTCACGCCGCTGCGGATCGTTGGCCGAGACTAAGTCAATCGCCACTTCGTCGTTGGCAAAGTAAACCGTAGCTTGTACTTGCGCAGTATTGCCGCTGCGGCGGGTCACTTTGAGATCGTATTTGTAGATTGGGTAGTTCCACACGCCATCGCCTGGATCCATGTCGGCTTCGAGGATGTTGCCTTTGCCAATCGTTGCGTACAGCGCTTGGACAAATTCATGTGGGTGTACGTCGTCGTAGAACTCTTGCGAGTCGCTGCCTTCGACGTTGTGGAATGCATTGCCAATGCTTTGCTCCGTTGGAATGAAGAACTGCGCGCCGTTGTAGATCGATGCCAACAAGCCTTTGATATCGGCTGGCCGGAACTCAACACCGTCGAGCTCGACGATTTTGGTTGGCTCGTCGTAGGCCATGGTGGCCAACGCCCAGCCGATGCATTTGCCAGCGTAGCCACGCGAATCCCAGTAACGATGCGCGGTATTGGCGCCGATGTAGTGGTTATCGAGCTCCCATTTGGTTGCATGCGAATACAACGAAGCGACTGCGCCACCCGCGCCGTACTGCGCTTCGAGTTGTTTGCGAACCATGTAGTCAAACTTCATCAGTGGCGACAAGCGACGGCCACGATCACCAGCCATCGTTGCGATCGTTTGTTTACACGCAGGTGTGTACGACGCGATGCAAGCATCAAACGCGCGCGCTTCGCTTTCGCTAAAGGTTGCACGGGCACCACCAGCGCTGCGGTCGTCCCAGCCCAACGCCAGTTCGCCATTGAGCATCGACCACCAGTAGCCGGACCAAGGCGTGCGAGTTGCGGTTGCACTCAGTGGATTGTTGTTCGCGATCAAGCCATGCGCTTGTGCGTATTTGAGCAGCGCACGAAACGCCGCTGGCCCGACGTACGGCACGTCGTCGAGTTTTTTCAGCGTTGCAAACGGCCCTGCAACGCGCGCTTTGACAATCTCTTTGGCGACGCGGGTTGTGAGCCCGATGTCGGAGCGCAACTTGGCTTCAGTCGTTTCGCTTGCGAGTTTCAACACCGCAAGTGCCGCCGGGCTGCCTTCGCTGATCGCATCATCGGTTTTGCCATCAGTCAAAAACGGATCATCGATGCCGTCTTCTTCGTAAGCCTCGTCAATCGCACATGCGGAAACCGAAAGCAGCGAGACCAGAGCAGCAGCGAGTAGGTTTGAATGGCGCATGACCAGACGTTTTGCAGCTGCTGGGCCAAGTGCGTGCAGCGCTTGCTTGCAAGCGCCACGTTGCCGCAGGTCAGCTTCGGCGACCGGCAAAGAACGTTGCAGTTTCGACTACTTGGCGTGTGGTAATTGGTCGCGGGCAAACTGCCCCAGGATTGTTTATGGCAGGTTAAGTGGCCGAAATTACCGGGATGTTGCGGCCAGCGGCCAATTGAATGACCGGGCCAGTTGTCATCGATACATTCTGCCTGGCGTCGACGCATTGACGGGTACCCGCAGCACGTGGCAAAGCCGCCTCATGAAGAACTTTTCAGTAGTTGCGTTGATGTTAGGTCTTGGTTTGGCAGCTTGCGGTTCGAAGGCACCAGCCACCTCGACTGCAGCAAAACCAGTGATGCACGACGACCACGGCAACATGCCAGTGGAAATCACCAAGTTCCACGATGTGCTCGCTCCAGTCTGGCACGATGACAAAAACCCGGAACGCATGGCCAACACCTGTGGCGCCGTGCCGAAGTTCGAAGAATCCACCGCGGCGTTGGTTGCTTCGCCTGTGCCTGCTGGCGGCGACAAAGACAAATGGGCGGCAGCTGGCCCAACGTTAACGGCGGCCCTCGCCGACCTCAAAGCCAAGTGCGATGCCAAAGACGCTGCCAACTTTGAAGCTTCGTTTGCAGCGATGCACACGGCTTTCCACGGCTTCATGGAAGCCTCGGGCGCCATGAAAGAACACAAAGAAGGCGAACACAAGCACCAAGGTGGTGAGCACGGCGCACACTAGGCCGCTGCACTCCATTCGTCTCGAACACTGATTCGCACAGAGCCTTTTGCCGGCGCCAAGCTTGTTAGAGCCAAGCAAATGCGCCGGTTGGCTGAGTAGTTGTAGGTGCGTCTGAGCTCAGTTTTGACGAATTAGCAAAGGTTTGCTGTTTGACGCACACCCAGTGATTTTCGCAAAAACGTTGCATTTGCGTGCGACGGTGGCGCGTCCTGGCACGTCCGGACGAGCATGAAGCCTCTCACGCGCGGAATCCCCTACTCGTCACGCCTGCTGGTACTGGGCCTGGCGTCCAGCATGCTGCTTGCAGTTTCCTGTGGAGAAGCTGCGACGCCCGGCGGTGGCACCCCCGACGCAGGTGGTGTCACAAATCCAAGCGCGCCACGGTTCCTGAGTTTTGGCACCAATGTCACTCGACTCACCGAATATGAAACAATTTCATTTACTGCGGTGCTCACGGACCCCGACGGCATTGACGACCTCATTGGTGGTTCGCTCACGAGTCCCGACGGCACGATTCAGTATGGTGCGTTCGCGAGTCCTGGCCAGGAAGGCTCTTATTCCATCAGGCTTACCTGGGACGCCATCAACCAGGTCGAGGACATCACGTTCGCCACCAAGGAGCGTCGTGAGTTTCGCGCCGAGTTCTTCGACGCCGCCGGCCATAGTGCAGAGCGGCTCATCAGCATCGAACTTAGCTGCAATGACCGGTATGCATGCGACGGCAACTGCGCGTCAATCTGCGGCGCCGGTCTTGAACAGCGGGTGTCATGCAAAGCTGCTTGTTCACAAAAAGACATGGACTGCTTTGCTGGCGACACCGATCGTCGCGCATTCTATCGCCTAGGCGGTAGCCAATCGTTCCGGATGCTTGCCACGTGCGATACGGTCCCCACGGCGACCTACGACGGCCTGCCGTTCTATGTAGTTGAATGCGAGTGCACACCGCGTGACTGACATTGTCGTGCGATTGCAACATCGTCGCGGGCCGTTCGTTGCGAAGCCGTTGGCGCAAGATTTATCGCTTGCGACCGCCGCCGCCGAACGGTAGGCGGCCTGCGCTGCTTTAGCCGCGGCTCAGACGCCAGCCCTGTAGCTTTTCGACGCTGGCCGCGTTACCTCTGGCTATGGCCGAATATCAAAAAGACTCGATCAAAGCCCCCGTGCTTTCGGGTTGGAAACTGCGCACGTTTGTTAAAGCGCTCGAAACTTCGTCGCTCGGGCCGCGTTTGATCAGCAAAATTACCAATGACAGCGGCATGCAGCGCTGGCGCGACACTCCGGCGCCGCATTCGTCGCCGATTCAAATGCCACTGCCGCACCCACGCGAATCAGTAACAGCGCAAGCCAACGAAAGCTGGGCCGCCGAGGCATGCGCGCTGCCAGCTCAAGGCCCGCGTGGCAGTGCTGCCGAATTCGCTGCTGCGTTTCGCAGCGACGCCAAAATGCCGATCGCCGTTGCCGAACGAGCGATCAACGCCATCGCAGCGATGGACACCGGCGAAGGCCGCATGGGTTGGTTCATTACCCATCGGCCCGACGACGTGCGCTTGGCGGCCGCCGCCTCGGCGGAACGGTTTGCCAAAGGTCGGCCGCTGTCAATCCTCGACGGTGTGCCGGTGGTGCTCAAAGATGAAGTTGACCAAGCAGGCTATCCAACCACGTTGGGCACCAAGTACCGCACCGCCGACGCGATGGTAGACGCCACCGTGGTCAAACGGCTCAAAGCTGCCGGCGCAGTAATTTTGGGCAAAGCCAACATGAATGAAATCGGCATCAATCCGATTGGCCTCAACCCGCACTATGGCCCGGCACGCAATCCTTGGAATCGTGGCCACATCACCGGTGGCTCGTCGAGCGCTTCGGCTGCAACCGTTGCTGCTGGCTTGTGCCCCATCAGCATCGGCGCCGACGGCGGTGGCTCGATTCGTATTCCTGCCGGCTTGTGTGGTGTCGTTGGCCTCAAGGCCACCTTTGGTCGCATTCCGGAAACTGGCGTGCCGCCGCTGTGCTGGAACGTTGGGCACGTTGGGCCGATCGGGCTTACCGTCGCCGACGTTGCAGCGGCTTACGCGCTGATCGCTGGGCCTTGCCCAGGCGACACGGTTTCGTTAGCACAACCGCCGCATCATCTTAACGAACTCGGCAATCAAGATCTGCGCGATGTGCGCCTTGGCATTTGCTGGGCATACTTCGAAGACGCCGAAGACGATGTGGTCGCGCGTTGCAAAGCCGCCGTGCAAGCCATGGTCGATCGCGGCGCCACGATCGTTGAATTGCCGCCACCGGATCTCAACACGCTCAAGTGGAGCCATGCTGTCATCATCTTGTCAGAGATGGCGACGGCGATGTTGCCGGAAGTCAGTGCCGACAGCTCGCGGTTCGCACTCGACTCGCGCACCAACTTGGCGATCGGGCGACAATTGCTTGCTACCGACTTGGTGCACGCGATGCGGCATCGCCAAGCCATCACCAAGGCCCAGCTCGACATCATGAAAACCGTCGACATCATCGTCACGCCAACCACAGCGACAACGGCGCCCGCCATTCCAGAATACGCATTGCCCGACGGTGAAAGCAATCTGCCCGTGGTCGACTCGTTGATGCGCTTCATCCGCGTCGGCAACCTCACGGGCTTTCCCGGCTTAGCCGTGCCATGCGGCATCGATCGCAACGGCTTGCCGGTCAGCGTGCATCTCATGGGCCGGCCATACGAAGAAGC
>JAKQOD010000394.1 GCA_029565465.1 Deltaproteobacteria bacterium | reverse complement strand
CTCTTCCGATCTTACTCCTCGATTGATGCGGTCATCGCAGCAATAGCGATGCGTTCACCATCGGCCGAAATCGCAAAATCTTCGACGGCTGGTAGCCTGAAATCGCCGCGCACAATGTTGCCCGTAGCGGAATCGAGCCGCGAGATCGGGAAGCGTTTGTCTGGATCGGCAGCCGCAAGCGCAAAGCATGGTGCGGTCCGATCGCCAGCGCAGCGCACCAACGAAGCTTCTCTGCTGTTGCGCGACCAGAGTTGCTTTTTGGTGGTGAGCGAGAACGCTGCGATCTTGCGACCACCTGGTTTGCGCGTGGTGACGATCAGCGTGTCTCCGTCGCGGGTTGCATTGGCTGCATCACCATCCAAGACGATGCCGGTATCAACGCGGCGTTCGCCTTGGAGTTCGAACACGTGTAAGGATTTGCTATCCCACGTCAACGGATTGCCATTGTCGAGCCATCCCAAGAGTCCGCCTGGCCCAGGTATGGCGACCTTGCCGTTTGGCTTAAGTGCTGGTGCAACGCTTGCGGTGTGGCCACTGAACTGCGGATCGTTGAACGCCATGTAGTTGTGACCGTTTGCGATCAATAACTGGCCAATCCAACCGGTTGGTCGTTGGTACACCGGTTGCGGGATGCCAAATCCCTGTTTCCCGACGCTGACTTGATAGATCGTTGGCTTGGTGCCAATGCCTGACGCATACCAAAGGTCAGAGTTGTTATGCCATGCGACGGCGGAACCCTCTTGTACCGGCAGCGAGTTGACGCTGTTGCGCGCCACATCGACAACCACCAAAAGTTGCGAAATCATGTATGCGAACTGCCGGCGATCCGGTGAGATCGCAACGTATTCGACCGGCTCTTCGACGGTCCACCGCAATTCGGGGTGGCCTTCAACCTGCAGCACTGCGCGGGCACTTTGGTCGCTGACGTTTACCAATGCGCCTGCTTCGAGCGCGCCGTACCACATGATGGCGCCTTGTTTGGGGCCACGGTCAACCAACGTATCGAGCGCTAGGCTCCACCGCTGCACACGGAGCGGCATGGTTGGCGCGACGTCAAGCGTATCGTTGTCGAAGAAATCGAGGAAGGTAAACCAACCGCGACTCGGCAGATGAATTTGCTTGAGCACCTTGGTGTCGACATCAAACACCATGACGGTATCGATAGCCGTGATTGCAATGCGCTTGCCATTGGGAGAAATGGCGAGCTTGGTTGGGTGCGGCAACTCTAACAAGAATTGCCCGTCGACGTAGCGGCCGTCGGCGTTGGCCAGGATACTGGGCGCTGGCCTAGCGCTAAGCGGTGCAGGCTGGGTGGGGTGGCGTGTCGCCCAGAGCAGCGCTGCTGCAGTGGCAACGGCAAGCGCAGCAGCGGCAAACGCAAGCTTCGGACGTTGGCTAGGTAGTGCGGCACGCAATTCGTCGATCAACGCATTCATATCGGGCCAGCGATCGTCGGGCTTAGCGGCGAGCCCACGGAGAATCGCTTGTCGAACTTTGGCGGGCACCTGTGAGCCTTTGGGCGCTGGTCGTATCTGGTGCTCATCGATGACCTTGATCAATTGCGCAGCAAGTGGTTGTTGTCGATCAAGTTCCGCGACAAACGGGCGTTCACCGTACAGCACTTCATACGCCGCAACACAAAAGCTGAACTGGTCAGCGCGCGCGTCGACTGCACCGCCGCGCAATTGCTCCGGGCTCATGTACAGCGGGGTGCCGAGCAACGCACCTGTTGTAGTGAGCTCGGCGTCGGCGAGTTGCGCTAGCATGAGGTTGGACATGCTGGCCCGGCTCGCTGGTGCATCGCCAACATCGGCCAAGCCGAAATCGCTGACGCAGACACGACCGTTGCGTTCGACCAAAATGTTGTCGGGTTTAAAATCGCGATGTAGCACGCCAGCGCGATGCGCTGCGGCAAGCCCGTTGCCAGCAACCAGCATGATGCGCAGCCAACGCCGCCAGTCGCGCAGCTCTGCCGGTGCGCGTTCACGGATCAGGCCGCCGAGGGTCTTGCCGTCGATGAACTCCATCGCAATAAACAAACGGTCATTGGCTTGATCGGCATCAAAGACTGCCACCACTGAACGATCTGAAACTTTTGCCATTGCGCGCGCTTCACGCAAAAAACGTGCGGCTGCGTCGTCGCTTTCGACGTGGCGCGAGTGCACAACCTTGATTGCTACTCGGCGGTCAAGATGCGGATCTTTGGCGCTCCACACCACGCCCATGGCGCCTGCGCCAACGAGCTCAACTAAGCGATAGCGGCCGAGCGACTGGCCGGGTTGGAGTTGGGCGCCCGTACCGCGAATCTTTGGCTCAGATGCAAGCGTGGCGCCAAGGCCAAGCTTCGCGTCGCCATCTGCGGGCGCTGTGGCATCAAACGCAACAGGGCGCGCGCGATTGCGTGGGGCTGGCAAGGCGGTCGGACTCTGGGAGAGCGCAGCGCTGTCCGCTTCTGTGTCCTGGTCTGCGTCGCTCCCCATACATGCGATTGTAACAGCATTCGAATCTGGCTCGACTATGGCCGCCTCGCTGTTTTCGTGGCACCCTGCGTCGGTGTCAGCGCAAGCAATGAACGAAAAACATGTCCTGATCACTGGCGGCAACGTTGGCATCGGACTTGAAACTGCACGCGGGCTCGCGAAGCTTGGGGCGCACGTGATGATCGCTTGTCGCGATGCCGCCAGGGCTGCGCATGCACGTTCGGAACTCAAGCGCAGCGTGCCAACCGCAAACATCGAAGTTGTAGCATTGGATCTCGGCAGCTTAGCCTCGGTGCAACGCTGCAGTGAAGGGTTGCTTGCCAAGCTCGATCGATTGGATGTGCTGGTCAACAATGCCGGCGTTTGGCCGCGGCAGCGCAGGCTAACCGCCGACGGCCGTGAGCAAACGATGGGCATCAACCACCTTGGCCACTTCGCGTTAACAACGCAACTGTTGCCGTTGCTGCGCAAAGCGCGCGGCCGCGTAGTGGTGTTGTCGTCGGGCTTGCATGCGCGCGGCAAAATGGACTGGGACGATTTGATGAGCGAACGTGGTGGCTTTTCCGGCCAACGCGCGTATGCGCAGTCCAAGTTAGCCAACATTCTATTCGCCAACGAATTGGCGCGGCGCGAAGCGGCGCATGGCGTTACTGCCAACTCGTTGCATCCTGGCGTGGTCAAGACGCAGCTTGCGCGCGAATTTCCAGAGTTTCTGCGCACCGTTGCTGGCATGGTGATGCTGACGCCTGAAAAAGGTGCACAAACGTCGATCTATCTTGCAAGTTCGTCGGAAGTGGCCAACGTGACGGGCAAGTACTTCGACAAAGGCAAAATCAAAATGCCGAGCAAGGCCGCGTTGCAAACCGACGATGGCAAACGCCTGTGGGATTGGTCTGTAGCGGAAATTGCGCGCTGAGCATAAGCTACCAACGATGGCCAAGTTGCTGCACCCCATCTGCGCTGCTCGCTCGTTGTTGCCGGTTGCGGCGTTGCTGGTGTTCGCGCAGTGCGGCGCGAATGGGAACACCGTCGATGCGCGGAGCGATGCGGCGCCAAATGATGCTGCTGTCGGTGACGCACGGCAGGGCGCGTTGGGGCCAACGTTTTGGGCAGGCGCTTACCTAAATGGTGGGGGCTTCGATAGTGATGGTATTGCAGCTGCAGTGCAAGCCGACATTGGGCACTCGATCCCGGTGCTGCAAACATATCGCAGCACTGCCGCAGCCGGGATTGCCAAGATCGCGACCGATCTTAATGCCCTCTACGCGCTTGGCGCGATCCCACATTTGTACATCGAACCAGCCAAAGACTTGTCGGCGGGTTGGCCCGCGAACTACACGCGAACGCAATACGAAAACGCCTCGGTTGACCCAGAAATCGCAGCCGATCTTGGCAAGGTTGCGACCGCAGTGGTCGATGCGCTTGTGATCAACGCCCAACGGCAATTGTTGTTCAGCTTTGGCGCTGAAATGAATGGCGGTTGGACGCCATGGGGCTGTCTAACCCCGTCGACGTTCGTTGCGTTGCATAGCAAAATGCACATGGTGTTGAGCGTCGAAATGCAACGGCGTGGTGTTGCAGCGCAGCGGGTGCGCTGGGTCTACGCACCGGATTCGCGCGGCTCGACCAAGCGGCAAGATGGCCGTGGCAATGACATTCCCGGCTCAACCTGCAATCCGTCGACCTCGGCATATTATCCTGGCCACGCGCAAAGCGATTATCTCGGCATGTCGGCGTATCGCTCGGGTGAACAATCGGTGGCGGACGCTGTGCTAACGCCGGCGCATCAATTGTTGGATGCACTGCAGATTCCCGAAGCGTGGCGGCGTGAGCGATTTATCGTTTTGCAAACCGGTGCACGCGATACCGCGTCGCGGCCCGCGTTCGTCGAGCAGTTGCACACTGCGCTCGCTGCTGACCCGGTGTTTGCAGGTGTGATTTGGTTCAACGCTGCGCAATATTCGCTGCGCTCGGCGGCGGGGCCGTCGTCGGGCTATGACGCTTGGCGGACGGCGTTGCACAACTGGGAAGGCCGGCCAAGCGAACTATTTGCACGTTTGTTTTGGGACGTTGCGCCAACCTCGCCGTACTACAGTGAATTGCAACGCTTGGGCGGGCTTGGCATTAGTGGCTGCGCTGCATTGCCACGGCAGTTCTGTCCGGACACCGGACTAACACGTGCAGCCGCAGCGGTGTTTTTGGGCAAGGTGTTTGGCATTGGCGAAACACCCAATGCGGCGGCGCCATTCACCGACGTGCCAACCAGCCATCCTAATTTTGCAATCATAACGGCGCTCGTCGAGCGAGGTGCCTTGCAGGCTTGCAGTGCCAACATGTTTTGTCCGGCTACGGTGATCACGCGGACGGAACTCGATACCGCACTGCGTGCGCTCGGTGGTACGGTTGCTGCGTATCCTGCTCCGAACGAACCCGTCAACACAGTCAGCCGCGGCGCCGGCGGAGCTCATATCGTCCATGCGAAGTAAGCTACCCCTCGCTAGAATGGCTGCGGCCCTCGTCGTGATCAGTGTGACGCCGCAGGCTGCATGGGCCGACAAGCGTGATGGCGATTGGTACGGCTGGCAAACCATGGCGGTTGACACGGTGTCCGTCGGCACCTTTGCCTTGGGCATCAATCTGCATTCAAATCCAGCGGCGTTGGCGGGCGCTGGCGGGTTGCTGCTGGGCGCGCCGATCTTGCATGCGGCACACGGCAACTGGGGCAACGCTGGTTTGAGCTTGGGCAGCCGAGTGCTGTTGCCCATCGGCGGCCTCGCGTTGGGGGCCTTGTTTCGCAACGGCAAACAAGGTCGCGTCGCGGACGCTTTTGATGCGCTGGGTAGCAGTCTGTTAGGCGGACTGTTTGGCGCAGGTGCAGCGCTCGTCGTCGATTACGCGGTCATTTCATATGACGACGCGCCAGCGTCGAATGCTACGCCACAAGCGCGGCAATGGATGCTGTCGCTATCTGCGCCGTTGTAGCGTCACGTCACGTCGCGCAAGCCTGCAGCCGCCAGGCCGGCTTGAGCCGCTTTGCGCAACGCATCTGCATCGCGTCCAACCCGCGCCGACGCGTTGATGCCATTGAGCAGCACCATGAGAAAGTTCACCACGTCGTCGATATTGCGGTCGGCCGGCAGGTCGCCTTCGGCTTGCGCGCGTTGCACCGCGTCGCGCAACAAGGCTTCGGTTTGCGCCAACGCTGCCGTCAGCAATTCGTGGGTTTCGCGCCGCTTGCGATCACATTGGCTTGCCGCCGCTTGCAAAAAACATCCACGCGGTGCTTCGGCACTTTTGCGCACCGAAGCGATACCGATGAAAAAGGTGCGCAGCCACGCTGCCCCCGATGGCGCGGCGCTCGGCGCAGGTACCATCGCTGCGATCTTGGTTAAATACCTTTGCACTGCAGCGCGAAACAAACCTTCTTTATCGCCAAACGCAGCGTACAAACTTGCCCGCGCTAGGCCTGTAGCTTCGGTCAAATCGGTGATCGACGCGCCATCAAAGCCTTTGGACCAAAACACGGTTAGTGCTTGGTCAAGGGCTTTGGTTTCGTCGAATTCGCGCGGCCGCGCCATGGTTCGCCATTGTAGCGCACCCAGCCATTATTCGAGCGGACCACCTTCGGAAATCTTGCCAACTGAGCGGTACTCCAAGCGAATTGCCCGGAGTAAGTGCTCTTGGCTCAGCACGGCGTCTTCGGCTGCCGCCAGAAATGCTGCTCGGAGCACACAATTGCGCACGGCGCCGCCGGCAAAATGGTACTTGCGCGCCAAATCGCCAAGGTCCAAGCGGCCGGTTGGCAGCGACGGTGGCAAGTGTTTGCGCCACAGCTGTTCGCGAATTTCTTCGTCTGGCACCGGAAACGTTAAGCGAAACGACAACCGCCGTTTGAATGCTGGGTCGATCGATGTTCCGAAGTTCGTGGTCAGAATGGCGATGCCAATGAAGCTATCCAAACGTTGCAGCAGATAGTTGACTTCGAGGTTGGCGTGGCGATCGTTGGAGGTTTTTACTTCGGTGCGTTTGGTGAACAACGAATCGGCTTCGTCGAACAAGATGATCGCATGGCCATCTTCGGCGGCCGCGAAAACGTTGGCCAAGTTGCGTTCGGTTTCACCGATCCACTTCGACAAAATTCGCGATAAATCGACGCGATACAAATCCAAGCCAAGTTCCCGCGCAAGCGCACCTGCCACCATGGTTTTGCCGGTGCCTGGTGCGCCTTGAAACAAGGCGGTTAAGCCGCGACCCGTAGTGGCGACTTGGTCCATGCCCCACTGCTCATACACTTTTTGGCCGAGTCGATTGCGCGCGATAAATTCTTTGAGGCTATCGAGCACATCCGATGGCAACACCATGTCGCTCAAGCGTGGCAAGTGCACGATGCGTTCGGCGACATCGCCAAGCCGATTTTGCAAGTGTTGATTGACGCTACGGTCGACCAGTGCCGCTACATCGCGACCAAACGGTGGGGCGCCTGCACAACTGGCAACCACGCGATGAATTGTGCCAGGCCCAATCCGCCAACGCGCCGCAAATTCGGCATAGCCCGTTGTTGGTAATCCGACCGATGCCAGCTCATCGCGCCACATGGTTTGGCGTTGGGTTGCAGTCAAAGGCAACAGATCTACTAAGCGATAGCCAGGTGCCAACAATGGTTGTTCTTCGGGTTCTAACCGCAGGATCAGTGGCCCATCGTAGTCATTGAGCAGATTGCCCAATAAATGACGGCGCTCACGGTCGGTACTGGCTAAGCCTTCGAATCCGGTAATGCAAGGCACCCAGCCCGCCAAGCGACATCGTTGCAACGCTCTGGCGGTTTCCGTTAACAACGTGTCTGGCGCGCTCGCCAGCGTCGGCAGATCGATATATTCCATACGGCGGTGCGCCGCTGCGGCGAGCGCCTCCGCAAGCGCGGTGCGGCCGCTGGCGGTACGGCCTCGCAAAACGAGTCGCGTGTACAACGGTTCGTTGGCCCATGCTGTAATCGCCGCCGCCGCTTCGGCTGCCAGCACAAATTGCGCAAGCGGCGGAGCCGGCGCGCGTGCAATGTGATGATGTTCAGGATCGTCGTGCAATTGATCGCCACGCAACCGCGCCAACACCAACGGTGATGCGTGCAGTGGCGCAAGCGGCCGACGCATGTCGGAATTGTCGTACGCGACCAAGCCACTGTTGATCAGCGTGGCGCCGCCCATGAGTTCTTGCGCGATCAAGTGGGGATTCACTTGCGGTCCTAGCAGCTGACCAAGCAGATGCTCGTCGACGGCACCACGTGCTGGGTCATTCGCAGCGATGCGGAATAATTGATTTACTGCGCCCCACAGTTGCGGTGCAGCAATCAAAAACAGCAACATCTTGGTCATCGGGCTGAGCCCGAAGTCAATCGCGAGCTCATCTAGTGGCAACAATTGATCGGCAAAGTTAGCTTCGAATGAAGTTACATCTTGCAGCGCTTGCACGACTCCACGTTCGGCTTCTTGCACTTGTTCAAGTGCGTGGCCGTGGCCGACACCGATGAGCCCGAGTATTTCTTGCTCAAACGGCAACGCGCTCGGCTTGCCGAATTGTCCGGTGTCCCAAGCTACCGCGATCGTGCGGGTGGCCATTGCCATTGCCAACACGCGGTAGCGTTCGAGCAGTAGTTGCGCGTCGCGGGGCGTCGCGCGCGGCATCGGATTACGCGGCGCTAACGGCTGCGGCAGAAGCGAATTGTCGAGCATCATGCAATACCGGGTTCGAACGCGAAGTTGGAAATAAGTCTACGCGGCGACATGAATGTGCGTTGCAGATGAATACTCGTCGGGCATGATAGGCCCTTCGGCCTTGCTGACGATCAACGTGCCGTCGTGCCAGCGCGCCCACAACCACATGCCACAGGATGTTACCTTTGGGCCAAACCAACTGCGTGCGCGATTTTTGAGGCCACTGCCCAGCGCTGCATCGTTGAGCTTGATGTTCACGCGATCGTGGCCAAATCCGAGCGCGCCGCCGGTGACGCCCAGCACCGTGATCGAAACTTCGACGGGAATTCGAAACTCTATATTGTCGGCCTGGGCCTTCGCCAACCATGCTAGGGCGTCCGTGCTTGGCGTCAGCCCTTGCGCTGCTGTCGTCAGTGTAGGCTTTGGAATAGCTGTCTTATTCATGCGGCTGGTCTACTTTGTGTAGTGAAACTTCTTGCCTTCATCAGCCGTGTCGGGTTGCTGCCAGAAATGGTTTTCTTTGCGGTTGAGCAACGCTTCGTGGGTTTCGGCATCGGTCGCTTTAGCTGCTGCTGCTGCTTTGCCTTCTTCGCTAAGGCGCAGGCCATGGGCAATGGCGCCTTTAAGGCTCTTGCCGTCGGCTTTCATCGACGCGTCGATTTGGACATCCGTGGTGAAACAGAAGTGGTCTTCCCATAAGCACGCGGTTGCTTGGGTTGGCCATGGATCCGAAACTGCGACTTCAGCTGCTGACTCTCGGTCTTTGTCGCCGATGTGGACAAAACAGTGGTCGATTGTCGAATACACATAGGCGATGTGCTCGCCTTTGGCATGGCGACGAAGATAGTCGTATGCGATGTACGCATGCTCGCCGCAGTTGCCACCATGCACCAAGTCGGCTTGGGCTGCGACCAACGCTTCTGGATTTTCCTGTGCGAGCTGCTGGACGTCGGGCGCAAGCGTCCAATACGAAGGTTCGCGCATCGCTTTCAAGCGAAAGTTCGAGTTCATTTTGGTCGCCCCGATCGCTTCCATTTGATTGCCCGCACCAAAGTTCAATACGCGTTTGGTTGCAGCGATCGCATCGCGTGCTTTGGCGAGCCGTCCTAGCGCTTTGCCAGAGACCTGTTTTTTGGGAAGCTCGGGTTCTTTTACCTGTTTGTCTGCCGTGCTCATTGCGCCACCGTCTCCATAGTACGCTTTCCAAAGCCGAACCTGCCTTTCTTTGATGTTAATTTTGCGTAGTAAAAACAAATGCTTATTAGTGCAATGTGAACCGAACCTCCGATTGGTGAGGGATTTTGCAGAAACTGGCCCCTGCCTGCGATGTGCTGCAGCATCTCGCGATGGCATCGGAATTTCCGCGTGGCACAATCGTGCTGCCGTCGGCAGGCTACAAGACCTATATCATCGGTGCCGAGCGCGCGTATTTTCGCGACGGCTACCACTTCTTCTTGCGCACGTCGTGGGCGTTGTCGCTGCTGTTGCTGGTGGCTGCGTTCTTGGCGCTCAATGTCTGCTTTGCGATGGTCTATACGTTGGTCGGCGGCATCGAAGGCGCGCACTCCGGTTCGTTTGCTGATTCGCTGTTCTTCTCGGTTCAAACCATGGGCACAATCGGCTACGGCGTCATGCATCCGGTTTCAACCGCTGCCCACGTCGCAGTAATGGCCGAGTCGGTGGTTGGCATCATTGTTACCGCGTTGGCAACTGGCCTAGTTTTCGCCAAGTTCGCGCGCACGACTGCACGCGTTGCGTTTTCGAAGCACGCCGTAATTTGCCAACATGATGGTAAGCCGACGTTGATGTTTCGCGTTGGCAATCAACGCAGCAACTTGATTCTCGAAGCCGGGGCGCGGGTGGCGTTGTCGCGCACCGAGCGCCACGCCAATGGCAATCCGTTTTATCGCTTGTACGATCTACCGCTGGTGCGCGAACGTTCACAAGCGGTGTCACGCGGCTGGACGATCATGCACGTTCTCGACGACAAAAGCATGTTGTTTGGCGCAACCGTCGAATCGATGGAGCAGCAAGAATTGGAATTGATGGTGAGCGTGGTTGGCACCGATGACACGTCGATGCAAACGGTGCATGCACGTCACACGTATGCCTGGCAAGACATTCGGGTTGGCATGCGCTTGGTCGACACAATTACCGAAGCACCGAGCGGCGACATGGTGGTTGATTTGCGCAAGTTCCACGATATCGAGCCGGATCACATTATCAGCGGGTGATTTCGAAGCTCACAAAAGCGCTTGGCATGAAGCGCCGAAAATTCAAGAAAAAACAACAATTGCAGCATCTTGGCGCACTGCGGCATTGGCCGGGAGCGCTCGTCAGCATGCTCGCTAACGCTTCGCGATTGCTTTACCAACGGCCGGGTTCGTGTCAGGCTCGTCGACTTCCGTTATGCAACTCACGCTACCAACTACCGCCTTTGAATGCCAAAACCTTATTGGCGGCACCTGGCAAACCGGCATCGATCTTGAGCGCCGCGATTTGCACAGTCCGTACACCGGACAACGCATTGGCTCGGTGCCGATGTCGAACGCTGCCGAGATTGACCGCGTGGTCAAAGCCGCTGCTGCGGCTGCCATCACGTGGCGCACCACGCCGGCTAAAGAGCGAGCGCAGCTGTTGTTCAAGTTTCGCGAGTTGTTGCTCGCCAACGCCGACGAGCTTGGCCAAAGCGCTGCGTTGGAATCGGGCAAAACCGTGGCTGAAGGCAAAGCTGGTGTGCTCAAAGGCGTTGAAGTTTTAGAATATGCCTTGTCGTTGCAAAACCTCGACGATGGCGCGCAGCTCGAAGTGAGCCGCGGCGTGACTTGCGAAGTGAAGCGCGAGCCGCTTGGCGTCGTTGCCGGCATTGCGCCGTTCAATTTTCCAGCGATGGTGCCGATGTGGATGATTCCCATCGCGCTCGCCGTTGGCAATGCGTTCATTCTCAAGCCGTCGGAAAAAGTACCGATCACCGCGTGCAAGCTGGGTCAGCTCATCCTCGACGCGGGCTTGCCGCCGGGTGTGTTTTCGATCATCCACGGTGGCCGCGATACGGTTGATGCGTTGGTTGATCACCCAAGCGTTGCTGCGTTGGGCTTCGTCGGCAGTTCAGCTGCGGCGCGTTCGGTATATTCCCGCGCTGCACTCGCAGGCAAACGCGCGTTGTGCCTCGGCGGCGCGAAAAATCATTTGATTGTAGTGCCAGATGCCGATCCGACGCTGACGATTCAAGGCGTGGTCGATTCCTTCACCGGCTGCGCTGGCCAACGTTGTATGGCAGCGAGCTTGCTGGTTGCCGTTGGTGAGGTTGATGGGTTAATCGACGCGATCGTGGAACGTGCGCGCGGCATCGTGTTGGGCCGCGACATGGGCGCGATCATTGATAAAGCTTCGCTTGACCGTTTGCATCGCGCGATTGAGCGCGGGGTTGCCGACGGTGCCAAGCTGCGCCTCGACGGACGGCAAGCCAAAGCGCCGGAGCAATACGGCGGTGGCACCTGGTTAGGGCCAACGATTTTGGATCACGCCGCGCCAGAGTGGGCATGTGCCAAAGATGAATTGTTTGGGCCGGTGATCACGATCGTTCGCGTCAAAACCCTCGAAGAAGCGCTGAGCCTCGAAGCGGCGAATCCGTATGGCAACGCAACCAGCATCTTTACAACGCGCGGCGGTGTAGCTCGCATGGTTGCCGATCGCGCCACCAGCGGGATGATCGGCATCAATATCGGGGTGCCGGTGCCGCGGGAACCATTCTCGTTCGGTGGCACTAAAACTTCGCGTTTTGGCGCGGGCGACCTCACGGGTGCCGGCGGCGTTGAGCATTGGACGCAACTCAAAAAGATTACTGCCAAGTGGGCGCAACACAGCGACGCCACTTGGATGTCGTAAGGGGAAATATGGCTGAAGAAAAAGAAAAACATCGTTCGAAGCACATCAAGCTGACCTCGCACACCGGTGCCGGCGGCGTGAAAGCTACGCCGATCAATTGGGGCGCATCGGATCCGAAAACCCGTGGCCCAATCATCGCAACGCTGACCGACCCCGAAGCGCGCAACGTCATCGGCACGCACTCCGGTTCGTATGCTGTGTATCGCGCACTCGCAATCGCTGCGCGTGCGCTCGATCCAATGCACAAGCCTGACTTGACCAACACGTCGCCAACCGACGTGATTGGCCCATTTCCAGCCTGGCATGATCCAGAAAAAATGGTGTCGATTGATCCGTATGGCGCAATGGTCGCAGACGTCTTCAAAGACTATCTCGATAAAGGCGTCGACGTGCGGCCGACGATCGCGGTGACCAAAGCCAGCATCGATATGCCGGAAATCGTCGACGCGATCGAAGCTGGCCGGATTCCGGTCGACGGCAAGATCGTTAAGAACAAGCGCGAAATCCCAGTTACCAAAGCTGCGGTTGAGCCAGTTTGGTATTTGCCAGGCGTGGCCAAGCGTTTTGACTGCACCGAAAGCGAATTGCGGCGCACGCTGTTTGAACAAACCGGCGGCATGTTCCCTGAGTTGGTGACCCGCGGTGATCTCGACGTGTTTTTGCCACCGATCGGCGGCCAAACCGTCTACATCTTCGGCGATCCTAAAGATCTCTCGAATCCTGACATTCCACTGACAGCGCGTGTGCACGATGAGTGCAATGGCTCAGACGTGTTCGGCTCCGACATTTGTACGTGTCGGCCGTACTTGGCGCACGCGATCGAAGAGTGCATTCGTGGCGCCCAAAACGGCGGCGTTGGCGTGGTGGTGTACTTCCGCAAAGAAGGCCGCGCGCTTGGCGAAGTCACCAAGTTCCTCGTCTATAACGCGCGCAAACGGCAAGAAGGCGGCGATAGCGCAGCCCAGTACTTTGCTCGCACCGAGTGCGTTGCTGGCGTGCAAGACATGCGCTTCCAAGAGCTCATGCCCGACGTGTTGCACTGGCTTGGCATCAAAAAGATCCATCGCTTGGTCTCGATGTCGAATATGAAATACGACGCCATCGTGCGCAACGGCATCGAAGTTGGCGAGCGCGTCAACATCCCGGATTACTTGATTCCGGCCGACGCGCGCGTCGAAATGGACGCGAAAAAAGCCGCAGGTTATTTCACGCCCGACGTGGTGCCTGATAGTACCGAGTTGGCGAAAGCCAAAGGCCGCAACCTGGAGTAGTTGACCGCTGCCGGGCCGGTGCGTCGCGGATGCGGTGCCTGGCCTTGCGCAGCAGTACCGTGCGATACCGCGCAGTGTCGCGTCGTGCCGCGCTGATATGCACTGTGTGATGCGCTGTGCGCGCTTGTGCAATGCTTTGGCCGCTGGCTCGATAGCTGCACTAGTTGACTTTGTCCATCGTGTAACCGGACGGAGTCAACATGCGTTTTCCTTCGACATTTCGTGCTGTGCTCAGCAGCGCTGCATTTGCAACAATCATTGCGGCAGCGCCACACGTTTATGCTGGCGTCAAAGACGTGCCAGCGAAGCCGGCGCCGGTAACCGCCGCCGATCAAGGCAGCAGCGCTGCCGAGATAAAGATCACCGCGACGATACGCAAAGCGCTGCTGGCCAATCGGTCACTGTCGTTTGCGGCGCAAAACGCAACGGTTATCACCGTGGGCTCGACGGTAACGTTGCGAGGTTCGGTTGCTACGGCAGCCGAAAAAACCTGGATCGAATCCTTAGCGAAGAAAACCGCTGGCGTCATGGCAGTGGATTGTCTGCTCGAAGTCACCAAATAGTTCGTCACGAAAGAAACGTTATGAAAACTGCAATCATGTGTATCGTCGACAATCACAGCAAAGTTGAAACCATCATGGCGAAGCTCAAAGCTGCGCGCATTACCAATGATGCAATCTCGGTTTTGTTCCCCGACACCACCGGCACCAAAGATTTTGCTCACGAGCATCACACCAAGGCGCCCGAAGGCACCGTCGCTGGGGTGACCGCTGGCGGCTTCGTCGGCGGCACGTTAGGCCTGTTGGTTGGCATTGGCGCGTTGGCCATTCCTGGGTTTGGTCCGCTGCTGGCGGCCGGTCCATTACTTGCGACGCTCAGCGGTGTAGCCGCAGGCGCGGCAGTTGGCGGCATCGGTGGCGCGCTCATCGGCATGGGCATTCCTGAAATTGAAGCCAAGCGCTACGAAGGCAAGATCAAAGGCGGCAACATTTTGATTTCGGTTCACACCGATACCAAAGAGCAACGCAAAGAAGTCACCGCGATTTTCGAAAACAGCAAAGCAACGGATATTTGCCACGCCAGCGAAGCTGTGCCACCAACGGTTGGACCAACCGCTCGCCCGTTGAATCTGTAGCGGCAACTACTATCCGATTGCAAACCGCCGGTTGCAGTGGCGTGAGTAGCGCACTCCCTGGCTGCCATGCTTACCAGGTAAGTGGGTCGCCAACCCAGTGCTGGGGCGACCGCGGAAAGGGTGGCGGCACAGCTTGCCTGGGGAAAACATCCCGGCATCAGTTTTTCGCAACCCAACCGCGATTCTGCGCGCTGTTAGCGCCTTGCGCGCTGGCACATCCGTTGCTCTAGGTTGCTGTGTTCGCACTCAACCTCAACGGAGAATTGAATATGCTCACGCAAAAAATTGTTAGTGTAAGTGCAGTTGTGTTGTCAGTCGCTCTTAGTGGCGCGGCAGGCGGATGTGCTTCCGATGCAGATTCCGATTCCACGGTTGATGCCGACTTGTACGACGATTCGGGGGTAGCGCTTGACGATGGCAAAGCCGATGCAGCCTCCCAAATCTGCAAATGGACGAACGATGGTAAGGTGTTCAACGTTACCTATAAACGGTTTGCATTAGAGGCTGCTGGTCGTTGTTATCTTGGCGGCGCCATCGGCGTGATCTTCGGCCCGGAAACCGCGGCTTTTGGTTGCGTAATTGGCGTCGGGCAGGCGGCAACTTCCGCACTCGGCAAGCTGGCAGTGAACAAGGTTGTGTCCTTGGCATGCGAGTCTGGTTACGTGCGGGGCAAAAAAGCGGCAACTCCGCCGCGCTGTGAAGACGTGCCACGGGGCGGGCGTCCGCAGCCTTGCATTTGATTCAGTTTGTCCGGTTTTCGGACAACTAGACTTCGCGGCCAACTACTTGATCAACATCTCTTCTGCCAGGTTCGTCGCAGTGCTCGGCGGGGCCACGCACAGGCCATCGGAGCAGGCGCCGGGGTACTTGCCGGCAAGCCACACGCGGCGGAGATTTCGGTTTGATTGGCGATGGCCGACGGCCACTTGTAGTCAAAGATCAAATCGTGCGTACTCGCTTGCCAGCGCTGCGTCAGGAGGTCGGCGAAGAACGGTTGTTGCGCGACGCACGGATGCACATCCCGAGCGAGGTCGCGCGGCGCTAGCAAGAAGCCGCCTTGCGTGTAGTTTTCGCGATACTCGAATTCGCGCGTCGTATCGAGCGGGTCCGTGGGATCCACCACGTAGCCAACGCGCAGCGCAACCGAGTTCTCTGGCCGCGCAAACAGCGTCACGATGTCCTTGAGCAGCGTGCGATACTCCGTTGAGTCGAACGAGTACCGTCATCGGCGCCGGCTACGTCGAGCCGGTTGATCACGGCCAGCAAATTTCGTGGTGAATTGCCGCTTGGGTTACGTGCCGGAGAGGAACCGCGCCAACGCACGTGGATGCTGGTCGCGAAGCGCCTGCGTAACACAAGCGACAAATTCGTCCAGGTTGTCGGCGAGTTGCACTAGCTCATCGGGTTCGGCGGTTTCACCGAGGAAAAACTGGCCCGCGTTGTCTGCTGCAATTCCCATCGCGATAAATTGATGATCGTCTTTCACGCTGATCGCCAACGGCAAAAAGCGTTGCCAAAACGCGTGAACGGCTTGGCGTTGCTCGGGTGTTATGGCCCACGTTGTCTCGTTCAGTTCGAATTCATTCCACGCAAACGCGGAATCGGACTGACTAGCGTAGTCCAAATGGCTGAGAAACCAGCACGTCTCGTCAGTGTTGCTAAGCTGGTCGAACGATGAACTAAACGCTCGAACCGACGACGTCACGTGGGCAGGGAAGGCCGCCGCGCCAGTGTTTGCTGCTGCAAGGTAGCGCCAGCCATTGCTGCGCAACACAGCAGCTAGGGCATCGAAGCCAACGGCAATATCGGCGTTGGCCGGCACGCTACATGTACTGCTGACACGAATCGCAAAATTCGCGTTGGTACTGTGGCACAAACGTTAACAAGCGTTGGCAGCGCGGACACGGGCGTTGCGATTGCGACGGTGGCGCGTAGGCGCCTGGGCCCGACGGTGCAGCCGCTTGTGGAGCTAACGGCGCAGCACCCGGCGGTGCAAACGGCGACGGGCCGGTCGGTTGGCCTTGCGGTGCGAATGCGCCCGGTGGAGGACCGCCTTGTGGTGCGAATGCGCCCGGTGGTGGTGCCCCTGGTGGCACAAACGGCGACGGGCCGGTTGGTTGACCTTGTGGTGCGAACGCCCCCGGTGGTGCCCCTGGCGGCGGTGCAAAACCAGCCGGCGGCGGCGCCCCTTGCGGTGGATAATACGGCGGCGGCGCAAAACCTGGTGGCATTGCACCTGCCGGGCCTGCTGGCGTCAGTGCGTTGAGGAACGGCATCAAATGCTTTTGGTACAGCACCCAGGCCGCAACCAAACCGCCGATGCCGATGATGCCGCCGTAGCTGATGCCGAGTTTGATCTTTACTTCGACGGTCAGCAGACGCATCAAGAAGAACGACATACCGAACGACGCCACCCCGAATACGATGCGAACGAGTTTTTCTTGCAGCTTGAACGGCTTACGCGTGAGCACACTGACGCCCATCCAGATCGCCGCTGCGGCCGAAGCCAAGCCAGCAATCAAGGCCAACGTGCCCAGCAACGAGATGTCGCCAGCTAGTTTCACGCGTGGCGATTCCAACATGGCCCACGAAATTTCTTGGCAGACACCACGGCGCCCACAGAACTCCCCGCCGAGCGGACCGAGGCCGCCACCTTCGCCGCCGCCTTCGGCCCAGGTAACCCAACTTTTCGAAAACACCGCGAACAAAATCGCCGCCGCTGCGACGAGCACGCCGATCGCTGGACCTTGGCCAGGGATTGGTGCTTTGGGTGCATTGCCAGCATTCATGCCAGGGCCCATTGCTGGCGGTTGCTGACCGGGGCCAGGCGCCATGTACGGTGGCGGTTGTCCGCCGGGAGGAAATTGCTGGTTCATGTGATGACGCTAACACCGCTTGCTGAGTGAGAATAGTTCCGAGCAGAACAACCACCACCCAAATCAAAAACCGAACCGATATTGCCGGCACGAATTTCTGGCAACGATCACGCGGTGTTGCTGGGAAAAAATGCCGAATCGAAGCAGGCTGGCAGATTGCGACAACGCGACGACAGATGGTGTCGGTTTATGTCCGCAGCAAGGTCTGATAGGCAAGCCTTGTGATGATCGTAACTGGGCAACCGCACTATGGCAGCGCTGCGTTGGGCGTTGCAGGACCACCGCTTTGGCTACAGCAGGATGGTCAAGCGCGCGTGCGGGGTGTGCGTGTGTACACGCCGCAAAAAGTATTGGTATTCGACGCTGGCGTCACCCAATTCTCGGAACTCGCATTTGCAGTGCGTGCCGTCGAGCCGAGGTTTGACGGCTTGCTTACCGCCGTGGCTCCGGGTTGTTTCCAAGGCCGTGGTCGGTCGCATCATCACCTCGTGATCGCTGCAGGTTATGTGTTGCTTGCAACAAATCCTGGCGTGGTACCCGAGGACAACCTCCAGGTTATCGTCAATCATCGAGTGTATTGGCTCGACGTCACATGGAATGGCGCCGGCCCCGTGGTAACGATCGCCGACGCGGCGCGTTCAAATGAAACGTTTCTCGATACGCCGACCGACGTACACTTCGTGGGTTCGATGTAAAATACGGCATGGCCACTCGCCGTACCGTAAGAACAACGAACAACAAATTACCTGCGAAGCAGCGAGCCAAAGGCAAAGCCAAGCCTGCGCTGCCACCGATCGCGAAACTCAGCGCAGCTTGGAACACCGCAGGGCGCGCTTACGCGGCTGACATTAGTGCGCGTTTGACCAAATTCTACGGCGGCGATACCGACGTCGATCTCGACGGCGATGACCCGCGCAGCGAAGCACAAGGCCGCGCCGTACTTAAGGAAGTTGTCCGGCTCAATCGTGCAGGCAAATGGCAACAAGCACGCGACTTGTTTGACCCTGCCTACGCGCCGCTGTTCAGCGAAATCAAAAAGAGCGACGCAACGTTGCCGTTTGTGACGATTCTCGGCCCCGATGAATTCTTGGTCCGGCGCGGCGATGCATGGGTCAAAAATTCGCAGGTGTTTCATCTGAAAGGCGGCACGGCAAAGGTGTTACGTGGCGTCAGCGCTGCGGCGCGCTCGTCGAACCGAGCGATCTTGGCGTTGGCCAAGCCGGGTGTCGGCATTGAAATGCGCAACGCACGCGCTGGCTTGGTTAGCAACGTCTTGCACTCGTTGCCGTGGCCAAGCATGGCGCTGCTTAAGCCAACCGGCCTTTCGGCCGCACTGGAAAAACGCTGGGTGCCCGACGACAGCAAGGACCTTGCAGTCGAGCAGTTGGTGGTTTCGAACGATGGCAAACGGGTTGCGATCAGTTGTTATCGCCAAGGCATCTTGCTCGGCTCATTGCGCCGCGGCGAGCCAACGTGGCAATTGATCTTTCCGTCGACCAAAGCGCCGTGGAAGTTCGGCGCTGATTTTACACCCGAAGACGCCGACGAGAAACTTTCGTTTGCTGCCGACATGTTGCATGTCGCCTTGTCGGGCGATGGCAATCGCCTCGCGTTTGGCTGCCAAGACTCAGAACACTTTTTGCTTGATGTCACCGACGGCAAAAAGCCAACGCTGTACGCGACTGTAGGCCAAGCTTCCGAGTATCCGCACGACGCTTGTTTTTCTGCCGACGGCAATGTGGTTGCGCTCAACTCGTGTCACTTCTACAGCGGCGCGACGCGTGCGTTCATTTGGCCTGGCAAACCTGGCGCCAGGTTGGCGGCTTACACCAACAACAAGCGTGCGCCGGTCATCGATACGACGTTGCGCGTCTACGCGTCGACATGGCTTGAGCCCGGCGTGTGGGGTGCGATCAACGAAGCTCGGCGTGCTGCGGGCGAAAAGCCGAAGCGTAAGCCCGAAGGCATATTTGCACTTGCGGGCAGCGGCGTGCTGCGTGGCGTTGCTGCTGGTGGTGGCATCTTGTTCGCGCAAACCTTTGGCTCGTCGGCATCAAGCATGGACTTTTGCCCTGAGAGCCGCCGCTTGGTGGTGGCGTCGTACTCCGGATTTGTCCACGTGTTTGATCCATACCAAGACGAATTGCCAGGGCGCGGGCAAGGCTATCGGACCCGGCGGGAGCTGAAGCGGTGGTTGATGTGGAAGCAGCTCGCCGGTGGCCCGGTCTGCTGGTAGTGCGTCATTCGCGCGCTGATATTGCACGTTTCGCTACTAAAACATGTGGCAACATGTAACGATGGTTGTAATGCCAACATCTCGCTGGTGCGTAGCGGCCTGGTTTGCAGCAGCACTCGCCGCTAGTGGTTGTGTGCAGCCTGACAGTAGCAACTGCGGCGATTTGGTGTGTGGCCCCAACAGCGTGTGCGTTGCCACCGGCTGTGCGCAGCCGCAAGCCGTTGCTGGTTGCGAAATCACCGACAACGGCGTGGTAAAGCAACAGGCGCCCGAAACACCTTGTAACGTCGACGGTAAAAACGGCCTTTGCGACGGCGCTGCGTGCCGGTTTCCCGTGTGTGGCAACAGCGTGCGCGAAGTCGGTGAGCAATGTGATGATGGCAATGCGTTTGATCGTGACGGTTGTTCTTCGAACTGTGTATCGGATGAAACCTGTGGCAACGGCCTCGTCGATTTTCGCTTAGGTGAACAATGCGACGAGGGCGTGCGCGGCTTATCGAGTGACGGTTGCAATTCGCGTTGTGGCATTGAAGTGCAGCAATGGCGCGAAGTGACAGCAAATTCGTTGTCGCAGCGCAGCCATCATGTCCTTGTGTACGACGCGGAGCGCCAACAGACCGTGTTGTTCGGCGGTTTTAACGCCGGGGTTAGAAGCAACGAAACATGGTTGTTTAACGGCGTGCAATGGATCAAAAGCGCAAGCGTGAATCAACCGCCCGCGCGGGTGCGCCATGCGATGGCCTACGATGCGGTTCGCCAACGCGTCGTGTTATTCGGCGGCCACGGTGAGGACGGTAACCCGCGCAGCGATACGTGGGAGTTTGATGGACGGCAATGGGCGCGCGTGTTTCCAACCAATGCACCAAGCGCACGTTACCAGCACGCGATGGCCTATGATGTCGTACGTAACAAGGTCGTATTGTTTGGCGGCTACACTGCCGATGGTCCAACAAATGACACATGGGAGTATGACGGTACCAATTGGCAGACGCGCCCAAGTTTGACGCTACCAACAGCGCGTGGTGATCACGCCATGGCGTATGACAGCAAGCGGAACAACATTGTCATGTTTGGCGGCTATCACTCGGGCGGTGTGCAAGACGATACGTGGCTGTTGGATGCTGTTGGATGGCACGTAGCAAACCCAACAACGAAGCCGCCGGGCCGCGGCGACCACGGCATGTTTTTTGACAGTGTTCGCAATAAGATAGTGGTTTTTGGTGGCGCTACCGACAGTGGTTTTCCTGCCGACACCTGGGCGTACAACGGTTCAAATTGGGTGCAGGTAAACACCAACCTTGCGCCCTCGGGCCGTGCCGACTATGGCGCAGCGTTTGATGTCCAGCGCGGCTACGGTGTGTTGTTTGGTGGCCAGCGGGCCTCGCTGCCAAAAGGTGACACCTGGTTGTTCGATGGCGGTACCTGGAACGAATACGTCGAGCCAGTACGCAGCGTACCACCACGTAACTTTGCAGCGAGCGCTATCGACCTTGTGCGTGGTCGCCTGGTTGTTTTCGGCGGCCAAGGGTTGAATGGTCTTGGGACCAACAACCAAACCCTCGGCGATACCTGGGAATACGATGGCACCAATTGGAACGAGCAGACGCCGGCCATGAAGCCGCCGTCTCGTCACAGTGGTGCTATCGCGTACGACGCAAAGCGGCGCAGGTTGGTGCTATTTGGTGGGCGCAACCCAGCAATCGGCGTTTTTGACGACACCTGGGAATACGATGGCGTTGCTTGGCGCAGGATAACGACGGCTGCTAAGCCCAGCAGCCGCTACTCACTTGCGATGGCTTATGACGCCAAAATGCAACGCGTGGTGTTGTTTGGTGGCCAGTTGCAGTCGGGCGCGATCGTTGGTGACACCTGGACGTTTGATGGCACAACGTGGACGCAAATCATGGCGCCACAAGCGCCTAATGCGCGCGTTGGGCACGCCATGGCGTTTGATCTTGAACGTGGCACGGTTCAATTGTTCGGCGGCATCGATAGCGAAGGCGTGCGACGCGCTGATCTATGGGAGCTGCAAGGGCAAACCTGGGTTGAGCGTGCAGCGGTCATGCGGCCGCCAGCGCGCAACGGCCATGGCTTGAGCTACGATGCGACCAGCCGCAAGCTGCAGCTCGTCGGTGGCGAAAGCGATAGCGGTATCAAACTCAGTGATACCTGGGAGTTTGACGGCACCAGCTGGCGAGCGCGTAGCACGAGCCTGTCAGCCATGGCGCGTTACGGCCACGTGTTTGCATATCTGCCTAGCGCGCGCGGATCGATCTTGTTTAGCGGCCTACGCGACGACGGTGCCAGCAACGATACGTGGTTGTTTGGCTTTGACCAAACTGAGGCATCCATCGACAGCTGCAGTGCAACGGACGCTGCACCCGACGACGACGGCGACGGGCGGCGTGCGTGCGGAACCAATGGCGATCCTGATTGCTGGGGCCGATGCACACCGTTTTGCCCGCCATGGACTACTGCGGCCGACGCGGCGACCCAAACATCGTTAGCGTGGCCAGCCGCGTGCGACGTTGTCTATCCAGGCGCTCCGCATTGCGGTGATGGCACGTGTAATCAGGATCTCGAAAGCAAAGTGCTGTGTCCGCAGGATTGCACTTTGTAGCTTTGTCGACGATAAATCGTCGCAGGGCCGCGACATCACGTGAGGTCTGCGGCATCATGTGCGCATGAGTTCATCCAGTGCACGCAGCGAAACCGCAACGGCGATCGAATATTTGCGCACGCCGTTGGCTATTCGCGCGCGGTGCGAAAACATCTTTCAAGCAGCCCGTGCCGATAAGCTGCAACATTTTGCAATTGATATGTCAAAGCTGGACGCGGCCGCCGATCGCGTTGTCGAAGT
>JAKQOD010000391.1 GCA_029565465.1 Deltaproteobacteria bacterium | reverse complement strand
ATGTTCTGGGTGCAGGACGAACCAGGCAACATGGGACCACAATTCTTTGTGGCGCCGCGCTTGCAAAAACTGGCGGCCCAGTACAACGCAGGGTTTGAAGCAATTTCGCGGCTCGAAAGCGCCAGCCCGGCAACCGGGTCGCATAAGGCCCACGTACTTGAACAACAACAGATTCTTAAAGCGGCATTCGCTGCTCGTTAAACCTTAGGAGCATGATTCAAATGGCTGATCTCGTCGTACCGCAATTGGGTGAATCGATCACCGAGGCCGTGGTGGCCAAATGGCTCAAGCAAGTGGGCGAAACTGTCGCCATCGATGAACCATTGCTGGATTTGGAAACCGACAAAATTACCGTGCAGCTGCCGTCACCGGTGGCTGGCGCGTTGACTGAGCAACGCGTCGCGATTGGCTCGACGGTAAAAGTGGGCCAAGTTGTTGGTGCCGTAACGGCTGGTGCCGCCGGCACTGCGAAAGCCACACCGGTGGCAGCCGCGCCAGTGGCCCCAGCACCTGTGGCTGCGGCACCGGTTGCAGCCAAGGCCGTGGCAGCTGCTCCAGCGCCTGCTCCGGCGCCTGCTGCCAACGATCTCAACAAAGACGCGCTGCTCAAGCTCACGCCATCGCAACGCATGGTTGCGCGTGAAAATGGCGCGTTACCTAGTGCTGCGACAGCTGCACGTGCAGCAGCGCCGTCGGCGCCCGTGGTCATCGACCCACGCGACGAAGTGATCGCGATGTCACCATTGCGCAAACGCATTGCTGAGCGCTTAGTCCAAGCGCAACAAGAAACCGCTTCGTTGACCACGTTTAACGAAGTCGACATGACCGCAGTGATGGACTTACGCGCGCGCTACAAAGACACGTTCGAAAAGAGCAACGGCGTCAAGCTCGGCTTCATGTCGTTCTTTGCTAAAGCGTGCGTGGCTGCGGCCAAAGCGTACCCCGGCATCAACGCCGAAGTGGTAGGCTCGTCGGTCGTCTACAAAAAACACTACGATTTTGGCATTGCGGTTTCGACGCCAAAGGGCCTGGTAGTGCCAGTGCTGCGCGATGTTGATTCGTTGTCATTTGCAGGCATCGAAAAAGGCATCAATGCGTTGGCTGACAAAGCGCGCACCGGCAAGCTTGCCATCGAAGACTTGATCGGCGGCACATTCTCGATCACCAACGGCGGCATCTATGGCTCGATGATGTCGACGCCGCTGCTCAACTTCCCGCAGACCGGCATCCTCGGCATGCACAACATCGTTAAGCGCGCGGTTGTCGTCGGTGAAGAGATCAAGATTCGCCCAATGATGTACGTTGCACTGACCTACGATCACCGCGTGGTCGATGGGCGTGAAGCGGTATCGTTCCTGGTTGCAGTTAAAGATCGGTTGGAAAGCCCCGACCGCATGTTGCTCGAAGCGTAGCGTTTTTCGATGCGGCGGCGTGTCGTCGTTGCTCACGCAAACTGCGTCGTGTTGCGGCGCACGGCCTGGCTACCGTTGGGATGCGCGCCTGGTCGGAAAGCAGCACCTTAGTTACGTTGCCGGATGCGAACTCGGCGGCGGTTTCACGCGCAACCGCGGCTCACGGTAACGCGCTGTGGATCAACAGCGTGGGGTGTTCGGTCTGCCTTTGATCAACCGCGATCGGGGCAAGGCTGCGCGCCAGCGCCGTCCACTGCTGCGTCATGGGGTCAACTGCGAAGCCGCCCACCCATTCGTGGCTTGCGCTTGCAAATACCGTCGCAAAGCGTGCCGGCTGATTAACCCCAACGGTAGCGAGATACGCAGCGTCGCCATCGTCGCCTTTGACGATGGTAGTGCCGAGCGCGCAAGTGCCCGAGCACCAGCCGGCGACAACCACGTGGTCGTCGGCCGAGGCCGCGATGCCGGTAATCCCATCATAATCGAGGCCACCCAAGGCATCCGCCCCTAAAAAATCGCCATTGGCTTCGTACCAGGCCACCACGCCATCGCTTGGCCCGCTGATGTAAATCGTTTTACCTGGCCATTCCACTTCATCGCGGCCGGTTGCGGCGACGGCAATACGGCCGTTGCGCAACAGCGCAACACCCGCGGTAACCAGTTGTCGGCGCCCACCAAATTCGGCGTGCCAGTTCAAGCTGCCATCGCTGGTTATGCGGGCGACCACGGTATTCGCGCTGCCTGAATTGGGATGACGCGCGGTCAGCGTTTGGCCACGCCAATCGGCGCGTTCGACAAAGCTGCCGGCTAACGCGATCTCGTTACGCTGTGCGTCTGTGGCGACCGCAGTCAATTGATCGTCATCGTTGCCGCCAACCCGGTACGCCCACAGCACACGGCCTTGTGGGGTTACTCGAGCATAAAACCCATCGCGGCTGCCAGCGCTCGCAAGCATGGTGTCGCCGAGGCGAAGCG
>JAKQOD010000386.1 GCA_029565465.1 Deltaproteobacteria bacterium | reverse complement strand
ACGGCCTTGCAGGCGGAGATCACGCCCGTGGCAATGGTGTCGCATTTCATGATGCCACCAAAGATGTTCACGAAGATCGCTTTCACAGCTGGGTCAGCCGTGATGATCTTAAACGCTGCGGTAACTTTCTCCGCCGTGGCGCCGCCACCGACATCGAGGAAGTTCGCAGGCTCGCCGCCATAGTACTTAATGATGTCCATGGTGCCCATGGCCAAGCCTGCGCCGTTCACCATGCAGCCGATGTTGCCATCGAGCGCAATGAAGGACAGGTCGTACTTTTTGGCTTCGAGTTCCGACTCAGCTTCTTCGCTTGGATCGAAATACGCGGCCAATTCAGGGTGGCGGAACATCGCGTTGTCGTCGAAGTTAATCTTCGCATCGAGCGCGAGGACTTTGCCGTCTTTGGTGGTGACCAGCGGGTTGATTTCCATCAACGAGCAGTCCATGTCCCAATAACATTTCGTCAAGGGGCCCATCATCTTGGCTAGTTCGCGAGCGGCTGGGCCTTTGATGCCAAGGGCATTCGCCAAGTCGCGCGATTGGTAATCTTGCCAACCTACGGCTGGGTTGATTGGGTATTTTAAGATTTTTTCTGGGTGGCTGTGGGCCACTTCTTCGATGTCCATACCGCCTTCGGTCGAGGCCATCACGGTGACGCGGCCAGTGGCGCGGTCGAGCAGCATGCCGAGGTAGTATTCGTGTTCGATCGCGAGGCCTTGTTCAACCAACAAGCGTTGAACTTTTTTGCCTTCGGGGCCGGTTTGCGGCGTGACCAACTGCATGCCGAAAATCTTGTTCACAGCGGCTTCAGCGTCCGCTTGATTTTTGGCGACTTTGACGCCGCCACCTTTGCCACGGCCACCGGCGTGGATTTGTGCCTTAACAACAACTACCTCGGTACCAGCTTGTTGCTGCACCTTTGGAATCGCTGCAATTGCGTCGGCCGCTGACATCGCTGCAATGCCAACTGGCACTGGGACGCCGTATTTGCGGAACAGTTCTTTACCTTGATACTCGTGGATTTTCATCGCTGGTCTCCGGTGAATTCGATCGTGCAGTTGGTATCATGTTTGCCTGCACGCCGATCGCTTGGACCTGGCCAAAATGCGGCGCGATCCGGCTGTGTGCGGACGTTTATTTTGTGCAGGCATTTGCACAATGGCCCGTCGCGTTGGGGCTACCGGCCAGGTTAATGTTGCCGGATGCCGACGGTGGCGTTTACTGCGAATTTGCGTGCGTTGGTGGATTGTCCGACGCGGACCGTCGACGGCCAGACTGTACGCGCCGCCCTTGATGCAGTCTTTGTCGAGTTCCCCCGCTTGCGTGGCTACGTGGTCGACGAGCGCGGCGTGTTGCGTGAGCACATGGTCGTGTTTCTCGACGGTGTGCCGATCAACGACCGAAGCAGCCAAAGCGACGTAACAACGCCAGCGAGCATGATCTACGTAATGCAAGCGCTCTCAGGAGGATGATGTGAAACCGTTACTCATTTCGACCCGCAAAGGCCTGTTTGAAGCTCACCACGACGGCAGCCGCTATGTCATCGGCGCGCCGCATTTTCGTGGTGCGCGCGTGTCGTACGCGATGGTCGATCCACGCGACGGCGCTTGGTATGCCGCGTTGGACCACGGCCATTTTGGCGTCAAGTTGCATCGCTCGGATGACCGTGGCGCAACCTGGACCGAAATCACCACGCCAGCGTATCCGCCGAAACCCGAAGGCCTGGTCGAAAAGAATTACTTCGGCAAAGACGTGCCGTGGGCGACGCAGTTGATTTGGGTGATGGCCCCCGCGCTCGATCAAGCTGGCGCCCTTTGGTGTGGCACGGTGCCAGGCGGTTTGTTCCGGTCCGAAGATCGCGGCGCAACGTGGCACATCGTCGAATCACTTTGGAATCATCCGTTGCGCCAAAAGTGGATGGGCGGCGGCGTCGACTTTGCTGGCATTCATTCCATCTGCGTCGACCCGCGCGACGCCCGCACCGTGGTGATCGCGGTCAGCAGCGGCGGTGTTTGGCGCACGCGTGATTGCGGCGCAACGTGGGAGCCTTCGGGTAAAGGCTTGCGCAACGAATACATGCCACCCGAGCAAGCGTTTGATGTTGAAGCACAAGACCCGCACTGCGTGGTGCAATGCGCGTCAGCGCCACACGTGTTTTGGTGCCAGCACCACAACGGCATCTTTGTATCCACCGATGATCTTGGCTCGTGGCAAGAAATCACCAAAGCGGGGCCGGCCGTGTTCGGCTTTCCAGTGTTGGTCGATCCGTTGGATCCCAAGACTGCGTGGTTTATCCCATCGCAAAAAGACGAATGGCGCATCCCCGTCGATGGCGAGCTTTGCGTCACTCGCACCCGCGATGGCGGCGTTACCTTTGAGGTGTTGCGCAACGGCTTACCGTCGGCCGCCTACGACTTGGTCTACCGGCACGCAGCGGCCTACCTCGACGGCGCCATCGCCTTTGGTTCCACCACTGGCAACTTGTTTTTGAGCACCGATCGTGGCGATTCATTCAGCGTCGTTTCCAACTACTTGCCGCCGATTCATGCAGTGACGTTCGTGGTCTAAGGCTACGCAATCGCCGCAATCGCCTGGAGCCGTTCACGTAGGATTTCCAGTCGTCCGCTTTCGCTTTGCGCTCCGCCGAGATGGCCCGCGAGGCTATCGGTAAATTCTTCGGTTCGCAGCAATTCGCAAGTGCGTGTTCGCAGAAAGTCACGAACGTCAGCTGCTGAATGCGCGATCTCATCCGCGATGCTGGCACGGCCATTTATCACGGCGACGATATCTTCTAGGTCTGCACTAGCAAGGTAGTCACCATTGCCGCGGCTGTCGAAGGCTTCAAGCTTGGTTGCTAAAAAGTATGGCGCCGACAGCACGGCGAGTTGTTGACCCTTGCAATTGACTGTTCAGCCAACGCACCGCCCGGTGAATACCACCGGTTTGAAAAACCTAAGAGGTCCTCGCTGTCCGCCATTAAATCCACGATCAAGTCATCGCGGAACCAGCGACAGATGGGTTCGTCGGTAAGGCGTTGGGTGAATTTGGCGTTTCGAAGTTGTGCTTCGGCCTGGTAGTAGCGCAGGCGATCTGAGTTCGTGACAAATACGTCAATATCACGGGTTGGTCGTGGCGGCGCTGCACCAGGGTCTGAAACTAAGAACTGGACGACGGCCCCACCGGTGTAAACGATGTCTTCGCGGATAGAGGCAAACACTTCGGCGACCGCAGCAACTCTGTCGATGAGGCTTCTCATGGCGCGCGTCCTAGTTGTGCATTCAACAATTGTACGAAGAGTTCGGCTCCGAGTTTTCGCTCACGAGCTGCGCCGCCGCGAATTGCATCAACCAATGCTAATGCCTGGTGTAGCAACGGATCATTTTTTGCGGCAGTCGGCGCCGATGGGTAGAGCGGCGCCAGGGATTCGCCGCGAACTACGCCATCAACTGTGGGCCAAACCGGCGAGCGGTCTGCCGCAATGTGGGCGTTGAGTGGAGCGGTGCCGTGCGCGGTCGGCAGGCCGCGGGCTTCGGCGCCTCGTTCCGGTGGGAAAACGTATTTAACCCCGTGAACGACAAACTCAATCAATGCGCTGTTGTTGGCACGATACCAAAGGAGTTGCTTAGGCCGTGACGCATCAGCCGGCCCCTTGCGCTCCCATAGTCTGGGTGACAATAGCCCGGATTTTATGCCTCGTTTCGTAGCGGCATGGACCTCTGACGCCGCCATTCCTAGCTCAGTCGCAAGAATCGCGTACGTCGAGGCTTGCCCCGGATGAAGCGCGATTTTGAGCACCACGAGTAGGTCTTGCGGTTTCAAAGCCATAACTTTAATCAATATTCTATATTCGCGAATCGCGAATTGCAAATGGATTCCGCTGGATTTCGGATGTCGAAGTCCGCAAATGCCATCACGCACAGCAGGCGGGGCCTAACCGAACGTAACAGCGGATCACTGCGCTGCTAGCGTCAGCGGCGCTTCGGCCGTAATCACCGGCGCCGAACGGCTAGGCGTTGCGCGCAGCTCAAACGCCGATGGAAATTCTGCCGGGCGCAGCTGGCCGAGTTCGCGTTCACACAAAGCACTCCAGCTCGAAAACCAACCTAGCTCGGTCGAACGCCGCAGGCATGCACCGTATTCAGCGATGGCTTTGGTTTCGAGCGGTAGCGCAATGTCGGTAAGTGCATCGCAATAGTTCGCAACTTTGTCTTCGGCGAACTCGCCGACCCGCAAGTCAGGCGGAATCTCGGCGCTGTACAGCTGATCCGAAAGGCTCTGCATGATTTGGCCGATGCGCGACGCAGCGGCAATCGAATTAGAAGCTTCTTTCGCACCGTACACCGCTTCGTATTTCTGCCGAGCTGCAGTGCCCGCGCGTTGTTTGCCTTCGAGCCAGGTCGTGAATCGCTTTTGCGATGCTGCTGCAACAGCCGGTTGGCGTGCGTCGAAATTGAGGCCGGTTGGAAAGCCGATGGCTTGATAAGCTTCAAAGTCCACTTCCGCGAGGTGAAATTGTGCAACGGCATATTGGTAGTTCGCGGTTGCCAGTGCATTGCCGCTGAGTTTGTTCGATACCGCTGCGAACGTTGCTTGGGCTTGACGTAGCGCTGCAACCGCCGCCTTAACGCCTGCCGCATCGCGGGCAACAACGGTTACCTTAGCTTTGCTAGCTGCGCCACATTGGGTTGGTAGCGTTGAACCTCGACGTGCGCGCAGCGCAGCGCTTGCACTCAACGGCCGTTCGCGTTGCACGCGCACGCATTGGCCATCCACCGTCGGCACTGGGCATGCCCGAGCCCAAAGTTCTTGGCCTAGCCGGGTTTGCGCAGCGATCAAGTGTTCGGGTTTGCCAGCGCGTCCAAACCGGTCGATGTAGTCACGCAAGTGTTTGATCAGCAGGTTGTGATCGCCTTGTTTTTCGATCACGGCAGTCAACGACCACTGGGCTTCGGCCGCCTCGCCAACGCCCCGGCCGTTTTGATATTTGGCCACAAACGCTTCGGTGTCGACGATAGCGCGCTTGTCATCGCCGATGCCTTTGCGATATTGCACCGCGTCGCTTAGCGCGGTCTTAGCTTCTGGCGTGCCTGGATATTTGGCTGCATATTCTTCGAGCGCATCGGCGGCTTGGCGATAGAATGCAAAATCCGCGTACATGTTGCCAAGGCGAGCCAACGCTTGGCCACTGCGCACGTCGTCGGGATAGTACTTGCGCAGCAAGTTGAACGTCGTAATTGCGGCGGCGAGCGATCGGCCTTGCTCGAAGCAAATGGCACCGTTGAAGAGCACCTCGTTGGCGCCGGGCGCTTCGGGGCCAGCGTTGTAAATGGTGAGATAGGCTTCGCCGCAACGCACAAACGCTGTCAAGTCGCCGGTGCGTTTGCCTTGTTTTTCGAGTGCTTCTGCTTCACGCCGCTGGGCGATGATGTCGTTGTCGCGCAAACGTTTGGCGAGATCGTCTTTGCCTTGCAAGAATGCAGCGTTGCGCAACAGTTGGCGGTTGAGCGCAACGAGCTCAGTTTCGCGCCCGGCTTGATTGTAGATGTCGAGCAACAAATTGGCTGCAAACTCAGCCGTGGGGTGGCTGCTGTGGTGCTCAAGAATATCGCGGAAGATCGGAAGAG
>JAKQOD010000381.1 GCA_029565465.1 Deltaproteobacteria bacterium | reverse complement strand
GAACTGGCCGGCACGGTGGCGTATCAACGCGGCGCCGCAGGGATGCGAGCGGTGCGGCAGATCGAAGCCATGGCCAGCGTGTTCGTGGCGCAATGGGACACGCAACGGCGCAGCTTGGCCGATTGGCTTGGGCGCCCAGCGGCGCAATGGGACGAAAAGTGGGGCTTTTTGGGCTGGCGTGAAGGCGATGCCGTGCCCGAAATCGAAAAAAAACAGGGCTCGGAAATTAGGGGTGAATCTGTCCCATCCCAACAATCAGACGATGTCCTAGGCAGCCCAGGGGGCTTGGGGGGGCCGCTGGTTGCGCCGGCCGTGGTGGCTGCGGCATCGCCTGCGGCGAAGGTTTCTCGAAAACGAAAAGCTAACGTTGCCACTGCTCAGGATGCGGATACACCGCCAGAACCCGCGGCCGGGCCGTTGGTGCGCGGTCTCGATTTCAAAGTCAAAGTGCAGACGCTACTCACCGAAGGGATCACCCTTCCCAACACTCGGCACGATGCTGTGCTGACCCTTTGCTTTTTTTGGGGGGCAACGTGCGGCTTAGAAACCGAGGAGGTGTTAGCGCGGCTGGGAGCCTGGTGCGGTGCACATGCTCATGCAGGATCCCGCTTAGCGCCACGGGATTTTGCAACGGAGTGTCTGCGGGAGGCGAGTAGCTATCTTGCGTCGTATGGGCCGCGCTGGCGTTTTCGGGGCGCTGGTGCAAGTGGTGGCTTAGCAACGCTGAGCACAGCCGATGCAGTGGTGCTCGATGCGGTGGCGCCTACAGTGCGCGATGAGGTTGCGACGATCTTGAGTTGGTTGGCGGCGCGCGCTGACGCGCGCGGACACATCGGTGATCCGGTGCAGTTGGCGAGTGGGTTGTTGCATCGGTTGTGCGGTGATCGGCGTGTGGTGCTGGAGGGGCAACGTCGCCGCGCCACTACGATCGCTGTCGAAGAATTGGAGCGGCTTGGCGTGTTAACGCTCGCCAAAAATTACGTCGTGGGTCGCCAAGGGCGGCTGTTTGCGTGTTGGTACCAGCTTGGTTCAGGGGTGTTGCCACGTGTCGAAACGGTGCCGCGCGCTGCCTGGGCGCAGCTGCGTGCGGCTGGCGAGGCAGTGGAGCCTGTGGAAGAGGAACCGCCTGCAGTCGTTCGCGTGGTTGGGGAACGCACGGTGCCGGAAGGCGTGTTGCAGGTGTTAAGCGACGGCGCTCGCGGCGTGCCGCGCACGAGGTTGGTTTTGGCAGCTGAGAGTGGTCCCGCGCTACCAACTGCCGGTGGTCGCGCGGCGTGGTACGTGCGCATGTTTGAAAGCCGTTCGTTTACGCCCGGCGAGTTGCGTGTGGCCGATGCGTCCAAGGTTGTGCCGTTTCCTGATCTGCTGCGCCGCCGCCGGCGTGCAACCGGGCAGGGGCCGCCGCCGGACGCGGTGGTTGGCGATGCCGCGGCAATTGCGGCTCGTGCGTGGGGGTTGACGCGCTTTGTGCGCCCGGCCCCGGCCTGATCCCGGCCTGATTTGAGGCCGCGCATTTTGTTAGCAACTTCTGCAAAGCGCGGTCGACGCATGGTGCATGGAACAATCAGCGTTTGTGCCCGACGCGGTGTGGATTGCGGCGTTTGAGGCTGAAGCCACGGCGCCAACGTTGTTGTTAGTGCGTCGCTATGCATTGCTTCGCGGGCGCGGTGTGGCGCGTGCGGGCGGCCGTAGTGACGCTGCCTACGCTGATGAACTTGTACAAGATGCGCTGAGTGACACGATTGCCGGCGTCGTCTGCTGGGACCCTTCGCGCTATCGCTTGGCAACGCATCTAATTGGTGTGATTCGAAGCCGTAGCCGACACGAGCGCGCGCGCTCCATGCGGTTTCGCCACGAAGCCTGGAGCGAAAGTTTACTTGCGCGGATGAGTGTGGACTCGCCAAGTGAGCGCGAATACGATCGCGCCGCTGTTGCGCAGCAAGCACTTCACGCGCTGCGTGATGCCGCGCGCGGCGATCGCGAAGTGTTGAAAATCCTCGATGCCTACGCTGCGGGTGCGGTCGATAAAGCCGACGTGTTGCAAGCCTCAGGCCTGAAGCCTGCGCGCTACACCCGCGCACGCAAACGCTTGCGCCGCAAAACGCTACAGCTCGCTCCCGAACTCCGCGCCGCTGCGCGCGCTGCTTAAATAAGAAAGTTGCCTAGCTATGCCCCGTTCATCACTACGACTACGACGACGCAAAGCTATACGCCACCGGCGGTGCCTGGTAGTATTCCGCCGGTCGGTGGGGCGTGTTTGTATAAGCGCCGCGTGGGTCGTAACGCGAGGCAACAAGGAAACAGCATGGTAGCGGCAGCGGAAAACAGTGGCAGCAAGTCTGGCGCACCGGTGAGCCTGATCGGCAAATCCGTGGGCGGCTCGTACACCATCACGAAGTTTTTAGCCGAAGGCGGCATGGGCGCTGTCTATCTTGCGTCGTCGTCGCTGTTGGCGGGCAAGTTGGCCGCCGTGAAGGTGTTGTCCGCGGAATGCACCGAAGACGAAGCGTCGATGAATCGTTTTCTGGCGGAGCTGTTCGTAACCGGCAAATTGCAAGATCCAAACATCGTGAAGGTGTTCGACGCCGGGCGATTCCCGGACGGTCGCATGTACATGTTGATGGAGTATTGCGCGGGCGGTTCGCTGGATGAATTACTGGCGCGCAAAGGCGCATTACCGTTCGATGAGATTGTGAATCTCATTGGGCCCGTGGCGTCCGTGCTCGACGAAGCGCACCACGAGGCGAAGATCACCCATCGCGATATCAAGCCCGCCAACGTACTCCTCGTGCAAGAGCCCGGTGGGCCACTACGGGCGCGACTGGGCGACTTTGGTATTGCCAAGTTGCATCTCGATCGCTTGCATGGCCACAAGGAAACCATGCAGCTTTTAGGCAGTCCTGGTTACTTCTCACCAGAACAGGGCGATACCAAGCGTGGGTCCGGCAACGTCGACCACCGCTCAGATGTGTACGCGCTCGCCTCGATGCTCTATGAAATGGTCACGGGGCAACGGCCTTATCCAGCGGGCAATGTTTACCAGCTGATTGAAGCGGTCGCCCGGAATCAACCGATTGTGTTGCCGCGCATCTTGCGCAGCGACCTGCCGAAGGAATGCGAAGAAGTGATCATGGAAGGCCTCGCGCACGATCGCGAGGTGCGCGTGCAAACGGTCAAAGAGTTAGTGACCCGCTTTGCCGCTGGCATTCCGAACGGCACAGCGCTGTTGGCCTATGCCGCGCCGCGCTTGGTGCGTAGCACGGCGGAGCCAACCGCTAAAACCATCTCTGGCGCGCTTGGCCCTGCAGCTATCCAATGGTCCGCCGCGGTGGATGCTTCCGCGCGTGCGGCGTCGGCGCGCGCGATTTCAACGGCGCGCATGCCGCGCAAGATGCAGTGGGTTATGTTGCTCGCTGCGGCAATCGGCTGCCTGAGTGTTGGCGTGCTGATCGGGCGCATGCGTCGAGCAAGCGCTCCGGCGCAGGCGAGCGGGGCTTTCATCGTGGATGCGCCAAGTGTTGCAGTCAGTCCTCAACAGCCCAACGTCATTGCAGCAACGAAGCCAGCTGTACCCGACGCACCGGTACTTGACGCACCTGTGCTTGATGCTTCACCGCCCGATGCGCCAGCGCCCATGCGCGCCATCGATGCACCAACGAAGGCGGCGGTTGCGACGCCCGATGCGCCGCCTGTATCCGTCAAGCCGGCGCCAAAGCCAGCGGTTGCTACAATGGGCGTGCTTGCCGTCAACGTTACCCCGTTTGCCGAAGTCGCGATCGATGGCGTCGCGATTGGAAGTACGCCGTTACGGCACAAGCTGACTGTCGGGGTCCATCGGGTCACGTTAGCTGGGCCCAATGAACGAACCGAAACAGTAGTAGTCAACATCAACGGGGCGAAGCCCACTACGATCGCAAGGAAATGGTAGCGAGGATATGAAGACCAAGAGCGAGATCACGAAATATGCGGCGCGCCTGGAGGTAACAAGATGAGACTGAAAATAGCGATACTTGCGGCGGTGGCGATAGGCTTTGTGGCAGCGCCGGCCTTTGCAGACTCTGGCGTTGGCGCCGTAGTGGTTACCGGCAAAGTGGCTGATCGTGATTTACAAGTGGCCACCAAAGCAGCAAGCGCATCGCTTACTGCCGCTGGATGGGTACTGGCGGAAAAACCGTTCAGCACGAAAGAGAGCACGGCGCTAAACGCTTGTTTTGCAGCACGTGAAGTGGCGTCGTGCGTGAAAGGCGTGCTGGCTGAAAAGCAGAAAGTAAGCCGGTTGGCGGCAATCGGGCTAGAGCGACAGCAGGGACCGGAAGGGGTTATAACATTGGCGGTCACCGCACGCATTGTTGTTCCGGGTAACACCGTCGAGACAGTATCGGCGCAGCGCTTTTGCGACCATTGCACAGATGACACATTAACGTCCGCTGTCACTGACGTGACAAAGGAACTCCTCGATAAGGTTTCATTAGCCAACGGTCGTACAGTGCTATCGGTTACCGCTTCGCCAAGTGGGGCGTTTGTTTATGTGGATGGGCATTCGGTCGGCGCGGCTTCCCCAACGCTCGCCGTAAGTATAACGCCGGGGCGTCATCGCATTCGAGTTGAGCACGATGCCTGTGTGGCAGTTGAGCAAACTATCGAAGGCACCGAAGGCAAGACGGCAACGCTTGATGTTTCGCTGAAACTGACGGCCGAAGTTGGCACTGCGCCGGTGAAGTCAACGCCGGTAGTCTCGTCAACCGTACCGGTTGCTCGTCCGCCTCAGGCCGCGCGCTCGTCGAAGCTGCTGCCGTATACGCTGATCATCAGCGGTGGTGTTGCCGTGGTTGGCGCTGGCGTGCTCTTTGCGATGAACGAGCCCGATGGCGATGGTGCGCCTGCCGGGCAGGAACAGCCGCGCACATATCAGTCTACGATTCTGCCTGCGAGCGGGCTGTTGTTGGGCGGCGCGGTGGCTATTGGTTTGGGCAGTTATCTGCTGTGGCATGGATCAAACAAACAACCCGCGACCGTCATGCTTGCGCCAACCTCGGGTGGCGGGGTTGTTGGCTTCGCAAAGTCTTTTTAGAGAGGCCTGGCTTATGAATCGTAAACAGATTTTAATTTTGGCTACTGTTGGCATGCTCGGCTGCGAGCGTGTGCATTCAAACTATTGCGAAGAAGCGCCGAATCACAACTGCAAAGATCTGGTTGATGCGCCGATCGATGCAGCGTCGTGTAGTTCAAATGCGAGCTGCATGGCGCCGCTTGGTGTCTGCGATGTCGCGGGCAGCAGGACGTGCGTTGAATGCACGGCGACCGATCATGCCGCCTGCGTTGGCGTTGAGCCGGTCTGTGGTGCTGATCAAACATGTCACGCATGTAAAGCGCACAGTGAGTGCGCCTCGGAAGTGTGCCTACCTGATGGAAGCTGCGCGGCGGAGGGTGACGTGGCGTATGTTGATGGTGGCGCTGGCGCTGGTGTCGCTTGCACAAAGGGGGCGCCGTGCAAAACGATGACGCTCGCACTCGCGGTGTTGCCGGCTAAAAAAATCGTTAAGGCCAACGGCGTTATCACAGATGCCGTAAAGACGACAATTACAGGACGCGCTGTGAAGATGTTCGCCAATGCGGGCACTAAGTGGACGCGTGGGAGCAGTGGTGCCATCTTGGAGATTGGCAACGGTGGCACTGCTGAGTTGTATGATTTAGAAGTTACCAACGCGAGCAATACTGTTGCAAGCACGGACGGCATTGGCATCCTGATTCCCGCTGGCGGTTCAGCTCAATCATTGACGCTTTCACATGTGACCGTGAGTCAGTGCGCAGGGGTCGGCATTTCCGTCGGCGGGGGTGAAATAAAGTTAGATCGTTCGATCATTGCAAGCAATGTTAACGGTGGTATTGCGGTGAGCGGTGGCAATTTTACAATCACCAATTCAATCGTTCACCACAACGGCTCTTCCACAAGCAATGTCGGTGGTGTGAAGCTCGACGTTGCGCCGTCAGCGAGCATGTTTGCGTTCAATACGGTGGTTGACAATGATGCGGCCGCCGGGCAGACGCGCGGCGGCGGCGTGCTTTGCGATGTCGCGGCCTTCTCGATGTTGAACAATATCATTGCACGCAATCGCGCAAACTCTGATGCAAATGCAACGACGGCGCAAACGAGCGGGCAGTGTCAGTCCCAGACTTCTTCAATACAAAGCGACTTCGTTGGGCTTAATTTTAAGTCAGCGGCAATTGCGCCATTCGACTATCATTTGCTGGTTGGCAGTAAAGCTATTGATGCTGCAACAACGACGTCGAGTGTTGTGTTCGATATCGACGGTAATACGCGTCCGCAGGGCGCAGGCAAAGACCAAGGCGCAGACGAGTTTAAGCCATGATAAAACGGTCACGGGTCACAGCAATACTTAAGTTACTATGTGTTGCCGCAGTGGTCATGATTGCCACGGCGAGCACTGCAAGGGCTGATCGGATTGCCTTGGAGTCCTACGCTGGCCCGCGGCCGGCAGAGGCGGCAACGGTGATGGGGCATCTGCGCAAGGCTTTGCAGGCACAAGGCTACATTTGGGATCCTGCGGTTTTGGCGAGTGAGTTTATTGATCACGCGGCAACGGATGTGGTGCCGCTGAATTCCTACACCGCCGAGGGGTTGAACAAAGATGTCGAATACGGATTCTCGGCGTGGTCAAATGGCAACTTCGAGGAAGCGCAAAAGACTTTCGATGCAACGTTGGCAAAGTTGCGCAAGAGCCCTTTGTTGTTGGTGCGGGAACTCGCGACACAAGATCAGTATCGTCGTGCGTTGATATACGCAGCGCTGGCAAACAAGCGGCTTAGCGAAGGCGAAAAGGCGACTTCCAAAGCTGCTGAATACGCTGCGAGACGCGACGCGCTCATGAGTGAAGAGATTTGCACCTTTCCGGATCGTCCAATCGGAAAACAGCAGCAGTTCAGCGGCGAAGCCGTGACGCTGTATGAGACGACGCGGCGCGCGTTGGAGCGCGATGGGCTGGGTTCGTTAGCAGTGCGTTCAAGTGAAGCTGGGCTGACCATGTACGTTAACGGCGCGCCCCTGATCCAAGGAAAGACGCTGTCGTTGATACCGGGCACGTATCGCGTGCTGGTGGTTGCACCTGGCGGCGTTGTCCGCGAGTACGCCGCCGTTGTAAAAGCAAAGCAGACAACGCAGCTCGTGATTCAGTGGGATGTTGATACGTCGCTGGTTGTGCAGGATTGGGTGGGCTGGTCGTTTGTGACGCGCGAAGCGCAGCAACAAGAGGCTGCGCTTACGGTGAAGTTAGCGCAGGGGCATCACGACATTGTTCAAGCCGCAATCTTTACGATTACCTCGGAAGGTAAGCAGGTCTACGTTACGGGGACGCTTTACGATGTTGCAGGCGCAGGCAAGGTGAAGCGGCGTGGACGCATTGTGCTCAATGCTGCCGAACTGGCAGGAGGAGACGAACGCCTGAGCAAGCTCGTGAAATTTCTCGACGGGCGCGATGATGCGACCGTGAAAGATTTGAGCGCGCCGAGTCTGCGTGCAGAAGCGGTTGTCGCGTCAATGCCAAGCAAGGCAGCGCCAGCGCCAGTAACGGTGGCGCGCGCGCCTTCTTTGAGCAGCACCCCTCGGGGGTTGACGTTGGAGAATAAGCTGATTATCGGACTGGGTGTTTTGTCCGTCGTCGACTTCGCAGTTGTAGGCACCGTGGGTGCCATCAAGGGCGACCGAGCAGCAATGCTTGTCGGTTATGCCGCGAGTGGCAGCTCGTTGCTGCTCACCGGCATTTATTATTGGGCCGTGGCCCGTAGCCCGGCGCGAGTGGCACAAAGTCCGAAATACTCTGTGCTTGCAACGCCGGATTCGATTGGCGTTGGCTACAGCAAGGCCTGGTAGCAGGAAGCTGGGCTCGCACATCGACGTACAATGGACGGCCAAAGCAGCGCGCGGAATGACGGTTAGAACAGGGGAGGTCTCTATGCATGATCAACAGAATGGCAACGGGCACGTAAGCGCAAATTCAAACACCGCTTCCGGTGCCGTTGGTGCGCACGCCGATGCCGTGCTTGCGGTCCCGGGTGGAAAAGCATGGCGACGCCTTTTGGCGCAAGGAGCTCCGTCAATTGAGGAGTTGGCGGCGTTGCTGAAAACGATCCCGCAGTCCGCATGGTCGCCATTATTGCTTGATGCGCAACGCGATCCGCGGCTTGGCAATGGCTTTGTTCAGAATGCGTTGCAGCTCGCATCGTCCTCGACGCCAACTTCTACCGCTAGTGCAACGACTTCGGCGGTCGCCGCCAAGCCTGCCGTAGATGGCGACACTGTAAACCCGCGGCCGATAGCGCACCAGAAGGACGCAAAGGGTATTGCTGCCGCGCCCCCTGAATTTCAGTTGCTGCCGACGGGTATAAAGATTCTCGATTTTTCCGAGGGCGCCTTGATCCAGGAGCTGGTTCGAGTTGCGGATTTATTACCCGTCGACCAGCGTGTGGCGTTGGCACGCGGTTGGAAGGCGCGCATTGAAAAGGGTGAACGCATTAGCAGCGTCGCAGCAGGTGGTGCAGTTGGCAATGTTCAGATTGGATACAAAAACGCCGTACAAAGAGATGACGGTTCCTATGTCGCCGACGTGACATGGCGGATATTTGTGAGCGGCGAGCATGGGGAGGATGCGCGCGAGGTTGTGGTTTGCGTTGGGAAGCTTTCGTATACGGCAAAGAACGCAGCGGCCATTCAGGTAAATAACGACGGTGCGGCGCGCGATATAACGTCCCTCCCGTTAGGGCCAAGCGTCAGTGACGCGAAGGGGCGTGGGCCGGTTACTTGCCATGCGAACTCCACTGTTGATGAAAAATGCTTTCTCACATCGAGTGAGCGCGAGGAGATGTTGATCAATACGCGATTTGCGGTTTCGACGGCGCGGACGAACTTTTTGGCGGCATGCGAGTCTGAGCGTGCACGATTGAAGGCTGCTTACGATGCTGACCAGGCTTTTGGCATGGCGTTGGTGGAGATGTTGTTTGGGTTTGGCATGGGGCAGATCGTCTCTTTTGCTGCTAAGGGTGCAGGGAGAGTTGTTGCCGGCAAAGCTCCTACAGAGATGGATCTTTGGAAGAAGGGGCTGCCTTCGGAGCCTGGCATCGCTGAGCATGCCGCCTCCACGGCCGCGGCAGCGAAAGGCGCAGCGGATGCCATGGGTGTGGTTGGTAAACTTGCTGCGCCAGCAAAGAAAAATTTACTTGATCACCTCAAGCCTGGCATTGGCTCCGCTGATGCGCTTTTGGTTGCAATCAAGGCCGGCTCTCAGCACTCGTTTAATCAAATCACGCATGGGCTCAGCGCTGTTACGGATGAAGAGCTGGCATTAGCCGACAGCGCTTTTTTGAACGCTTCCGAGGCTGGATATGTAGCGATGCTGCAAAACTATCTGCCAAAATTTATGAAAGAGGTCGCAACGATCGGCGAATATGATGCGCCGTATTCGGCGGATTTCTCGGAGCGCCTCGTATGGGCCAAGGACCCCGACCAAGGTGGCAAGAAGCGTTTAGCAAGAGTGCGCGACTTTCATTCAAACATGAAAGGCGCGCTGACTGTTCCGGATCAGCCTGATCGCGGTGGGCGCGAGATACTGGGCTGGGTTTCTGAGGAGATGATTCCGTTTGCATTGGCGCGGCATAAGCGCACGTTCGGTGACGTGGAAGTGCTGCCATGAGACGGATGTGGCTCAGCCTGTTGACGGCGGTGGGCATGTTCGGGTGCAAAGCAAAGGAAGTTGAAAGAAAGCGACTCGTCAGCGAAGCCGATGTACGTTGGTACATTCGCGCGACCCATTTGGCCGTACCTACGCAAACGGAAAAAATTTTTCATTGTGACCCAACAACTCCGACAGCAACTTGCTTTTTGTCGGCAGCGGAGCGCCACGAGATGTTGGCAAATGGGCGCATCACGGTTTCTGATCGAGGTTTTGATTTCCTCAATGCTTGCCAAGCAAATCAAACGTTGCTGCAAGCGGCCTACACGCGAAAACCGCAGTTTGCCACAATGCTTGCGGAGATTGCCGTGGGGTTGACCGGGCCAACGGGGCCAATGCTTCTCGCTGCTCGCGCCGAATTCGAGGCCGCGGTCAGGTCCAGCCTGTTGCGGCAAGGGGGCCTGATGGAAGCGATAAAGGAGGCCGCGTTTAAAGTTTTCCCACAAATTGCGGGAAGCCTTGCGACTCTTGACGATGCCGAATTGGCGACGCTGAGTGGCACGCTGTTAAACTTAGAAGAATCCGACTACACAGCGGCGTTCGTTACGCGATTTGAATAGCACGGCATTGGAGTGGACTATGCGATATCAGTGCAGTGAATCAAGACGCCGAGGGCTATTCGCGTTGGCGGCTTGGTGCCTATTGAGATTGGTGCTTTTGACTGCCCCGGCAAGTGCCTGCGGGATGCCTCGCACGGAGCCGCGACCGCCTGTTTCCGCCGTCGATGCTGAACATCTTCGCCAAGCAACTTTGCTGTCACGCCTGGATGTTGGAGGTGAATTTCATTGCGATCCCAGCATCGCTTCCCGTCCGACCTGCTTTTTAGCAAAGGCAGATCGCGATGATAAAGTGGCTAGCTTGCGCAAAACCCTGTCGGTTGCGGGGCTCGATTTCCTGCGTGCATGCGAGGCGAACCGGCAGCTGTTGGAGGCGGCGCGGAGTAATGCAATGTTTGCTGACGTTGTTGCGGCGGTTGCGACGTGGCCCGAAGTTGCTGAACGTCCGAGTCCCGATGACAAGTTGTTAAGCATGTCACGTGAGCGCTTCAAGGTTGCGCTGCAGGAGGGGCTGGCGAATAAGCTGAAGTTGCTTGATGCGATTAGTGTTGCGACAATGCTCGTGTTCCCGGATATTTCACAAGGCATCGTAACGGTTGACGATGAAAGGCTGACGATCGCCAACGGCGTATTCCTCAACGCCAGTATGACGCGCTATAGCGAGTTGCTGCGCCAGCGGCTTAAGGCTCAGTAGGTGGCGTGTTGTTGGTAAATATTCCTGGCCGCGCTGCTGGAGTGATGGCCATGGTTGCGTGTTGCGCGCTGTTGAATTTGGGGGAATCTGACTGTTCAGCGGCGTTACAGGAACAATTAAACTAGGCGGGATGAGCTATGGAACCCCAAGATGGTCATCCGCGGCAAGGTTCGGTGGATCCGGACGTGTCGCCGCAGGCTGCGTTGTTGAGCATGCTTGAAGGTGCACGGGTTGCATTGGTGGAATTGTCTGCGCGTGTGGTGTTTGTCGAGCTGGTGGACTTGGTTCGCGAAGCGTTGTTGCAGGTCGAAGACCTCGCCGACTACGCGGAACATGGCGGTGAAGTGACCGTGATTGCGATGGAAGCCGAAGATATTGCCGTGGCGCTGCGCAATACACCGGGCCACACGTGCCACGATGATCACGCATGGCGCTGCACCGTGGAGAGCTTGCGCAAGGTGGTCGAGCACTGTCGGCAGCGCATGGGGCAGGGCGCCACTCCGGCGACTCTGGGGCGAGGGTAGCCATGGCGCCGGCAATCGCGTCTTTGCGTTGGCGGTTTTGTCGTGCGCGCAGAAATATACAAATAGAACGCAACTTCCCACGCGGGCTGGCGATATGCGCCGGTATGCTGGTAGACGCGACGTGGTGAGCGAGCATGTGCATAGCGTGGATCACTGGGCGCCGGTTAGCGCGGGTGTCGCGTGCGCGTTGCGGTCATTGTCTTATCGGGCGGTTTGTTCATGAGCGAGCAGCAGCCCAAGGATAAACAGGCCGAAGCAGAGGCGAAGACCCGCGCGGCCGCGCAAGAAGCAGAAGCGAAACGGCGCGCCGCGGAGCAACAGCACCAAGGCGCGGGCCCGCAAAGCGCAGGCGCCGCTCCGACTGTAAATCTCGGTCTATTCGGCAACTTTGCGCCACCTCAATACAAACCGTCGATCGCGCAGATGAAGGCGCAGCCGCCGGTTGCGCCACTGCACAGTCCTGGTGCTGTACATGCGGAACCCGTGGTGGTGCCGGCCGACTTCGAGCGGTTCAATCCAAAGGTTGCGGTCAATCTGTTGCGTGCCGTGATTGAACCCGCGCAAGCCGCCGCGATCGATGCAGCTTGCGCCGCCAAAGATCTACCGCGCGCACGGCAACTGTTACGCGATGTGTTGGCGAGCATTGCGGCACGCGTCAATGCCGCAGGTGACTCGGGCGGGTTGCAGCGGCTGCGCAACGCGAACCGTGCGCCGGATACGCTGGCTGCCGTCAAAATGTACTTCGCGGTAGCGCAGCATCTGGATGTACTCGCGAAGCGGCAAGGCGCCAGCGCTGCAACGCACACGGTAAGCGGTTCAACATCGTTGGCATCGCGGCCATTATCGCTAGGGTTTTCCGATGACGAACAGCGCGGCATTTCGCGGGCGCCTATCGCGCAAGCGCGCGACGATGCACAGCGAGGGATTTCGCGCGCGCCTGGTGCGCAAGTTGTTGCGGCCTCACAACGCGCCGCGGCGGCGGCGCCTGCACCTGCACTTGCCGCAGACCCCGCGTCGTTGGCCCCACGGCGATCGGAGTTTCAACCATTGCCACGGTTCGATACGATGCCGCGGCAGCAGCCTGTTGGCTTTGCCCCGCCAACGGTCGCGTTTGATGGCACACCGCATCCGCAGGCGAAAGGGGCTTCGTTCACCGAGGAAAATCAACGGTTGCAGGCTGAGCAAACCGCGCGCGCCACGCGTGCGCACGAGTTGCTCGATCTCGTAAAAGCCTGGGATGTAACGCTCACGAATCAAGCGCATCACGGCAACGCCGACGGCGCGGCAGATGCCGCTGCAGCCGGCTTGCACAACATCGAAAGCCTCCTGCGTGCGGATAAGGGCGCCTTGCCGGCCGCGACCGGTGCCGCGCTCATGTCGTTGACGCGGCACGCCCAACATTTGGCGCAGACGTGCGGTGCGCATGGGCAAGCGGTATTACACAGTGCATTGATGGCTATCGTTTCAGCGGCGGGCGATCGTCGCGTGACGCTTGACGTGTTGTGGGATACTGCGCTTGCGGACGCCGGTGCCGGCAAGGTGAGCGATGCTGAATTGCTGACCCGGTTGCAGCAGAGTGCGCGCTTGTTGGCTCACGCGCAAGAGAGTCTTACTGGGTGGCAGTTAGGGGCGGCGGTGTCGTGGTTGGTGAGCGCGCAGACGCGCATCGCAGGCCAGGTTGCGAAGTTGCAAAGCAAAGCGTCCATCAAGGATGCGCACGTCCGCGCGCGCGCGTTGGTGCAAACTCAAACGTTGAGCGATGCTTCGGGCGAACTCGACATGGTGCTAACGATGGCGGCCGGGCATCAGCAAAGCCAAGGCAGCGAGCACGATATCTTTGTGGGGACAATTGTTGCCTACGTTGAAGCGATGGCGAAGGCCGATACCGATCCAGCCCCATTGGCCGCGCCGCGCGCGTTGCAGCAGAAGTTGCTGTTGCGTATCGCCGCCGCATCGGCCACCGAATCGCGTGCGTTGGCGGGGGAGATCAACAATGCCAATGGTGATTTCTTAGAGTCCCGCGGTGATGCCATTGCTGACCGGGCGCAGGCCGCGCAGCGTGACATGCAGTACGATCGTCAAGGCAATCCCGCCGCGGCATCATCAGATGCATTGGATTTGTTGGTCGAAGCCCAGGAACTGAAATTCCATGTTCAAAACCAAGCGATTGCCGCGCAGTTGGCATCGCTGGCTGACATGGCCGCCGACGTTGATTCCGGTGTGGCCTCGTTCTTTGGCAATCGCTTCAACAAAACGTTGCATGAAACGCCGGGCGAGTTGCGACGGTTGCGCGGCGTCGCGTTGGCATTTGGCAGCTATTACGATCAAGCGCGCGCGAATATCGATAAGCGGATTAACCCGACGGCGTCGAGTACGCATGCGCAATACACCGCAGCGCGGATGGCCGCGGTCGCTATCGCAGCCGAGAAATTTCAAGACTTCATTGCCGGCACGCATTTGATGCAGGTGTTTGAGCAAGCACAAGACACGATTACGCGTGGCGCGGCACGCGCAGCTTGTAGCGCGATGATCTTGCACAGCACGGCGATGCTGGAAATCTCGGTACTCACGGGCGGCTTAGCCTCGGCGGCGGGGCGCTCAGTGGTGGCACTTGGCCTACCCGAGTTGCCAGCGTTAGTCGGCGCAGTGCGGACCGCGTCGCTGGGCTGGAAGTTCGCCGGTTTCGTGACCGGCCTGGGGGTGGAGGCTGGGCTCAATACAGCGGCAGATTACGTGTTGAGCGGTGGCGAAAGCAGCATCAGCGATTCATTCCTGAGCAACCTGGCAGTGTCGGTGGCGTTGCGGCCATTGCATGGGTTGTTTGCGCGTGGCGGCAAGCTGCTTGATTTAGAGAAGAAGGCGGCGACGCTGTGGAGCATGCGCGGTGGCGCGATGGTGCTCAAGGCCGGGGTGGAGATCAGCCTTGAGACGGTGGCCGCGGCTGCCGTGAACTACGTGACGATGCGGGCGCTGCACGACAAGGCGCGCACGTTATCGACGACGACGGCGACCGAGTGGTTGTTGCAAGGCGCGTCGCTCGCAGTGGGCCGGTTCATTGGTGCGCGTTCGGGCGAACTTGAAGCACGCATTGCGAAGCTTGAGCAACACGTCGCCGCTACTAAGGGTGCAGCGCAGGCGCGCGCCGTGGTGCGCGATGGCTCTGACTGCAAGAAGCCCGAGCAAGCGTTGGCGCGGTTTGCTGAATACGAAGCGCGCTTGGCCCACGAGCAAGAGTTGCTGATGCGGGAAGGCGCGCTGGCAGCCAGCGGGCAAAGCAAGTTGAGCCCGGCGGAAGTTAATAAGCTGGCAGCAAGCAATGCCGCGGCGCGCACTGAGATGCAAGGACCAGTGGCGCGACAAGCCAAGCTGCGCATGGCTGGCCTCGAAGCCGACAACACGGCAGGTACCTTGTGGACCGTCGCTGCCAATGATGCGCCGGCGGTGTTGGCCCGGGTCAAGGCTGCCGGGTTTCAGGTAACGGCCGATGCAGGCGTCGCGAATGCTGGCAAGTCGGGCGCCGCACCTGGCGCCGCGGCCGATGCTGCGCCGCCGACGCGGTGGTTTGTGGAATTCGGCGGCCAACGCGTGGAAGTGCGTGCGGTGGATCGGCCGAGTTCGGCGCCAGCGGCCGGGCAGGCACCGCGCCATTTCGACGATGTATGGCCAGGCGAAGTGCCTGCGAATGCGACGCCCGCACAGGTCAAAGTTTTTGAAGAGGCCAACCGCCGCTACAACGCACTCAAGGAAGATCAGTATCAAGGTGCGTCGGCGGGCCGTGCGGCATGGGCCGAGCACCTGTGGGCGCACGGCATTGATGTAGACGCACAACATCGGACGGTGCGCTCGGAAGCTCAGGCGCGCACGGTTGCTTGGGAGCGCGCGCATGTCCACGTTGCTGCACATGACGGCGCCGTTGCGAATAGCAGTGCACACGGCGAGCGTTCGCGTGGTGCAGCGCCATTGACGAAAGCGAATTGCGAGCGAGCGCTACATGAACTGGCGCAAACGTCGACCAGCTATACTGGCGCAACGGTGGAAGGCGCCACGCTCAAGGTGCCATTGCCCGACGGCAAAGTCTTGAAAATTGTTGTGGTTGATCCGCAGGCGACACCTGAGGGGGCTATGGCTGCGCATCGACGCGAGGGCGAGGCGGAAACGGTGTGGGTATCTGATGGATTGACGAATGAGCAAGTGCCGGAAGCGTTGGGGCGCATTGTGGCGAAGGTCGCGGAGGCGCATGGCTTGCGAACGTCGGCGGATGCTGGCGGGCTAGATGCTATGATGGGCCACCGAAAGGTTGCCGGCGTTGCTGTGATGCCGACCGCGGCCGATGGTGGCGGGGGTAAGGCAAGCGAAGTGCGTGCGCGCGCCGCTGAGCAAAGCAAGGCCGAGTGGCACGCGCGGATGGATGCCGAGATTAATCTGCGACTTGAGCAAATGGGGTTGGCCGAGGCTGGGCCCGCGCGCGAGGCAAAGCTTGCGGCACTGCCGGCAGGCTTGGCGGCAGAAGTGCGTGCACGCTTGGCGGTGCTAGATGGGCAACACTTTGATCCGCAACACGTGTTAGCTGCCGAGAAGGTAGCTAAGCCGAACGCGGTTGCGGCAAGCAAGCAGCTCGCGTCGTCGGTATTGCCAGACGCGCCGGCTGCCGATGCCGTGCGCCCGTACGGCCCGCAGGATGTCGTGGTGGTGCGTGACTTAGAAGTACAGCTCACGGCGATCACGGAACTCGATGCGCGCATGGCCTTGCGCGACCAGCCGGGCACATCGGGTAAAGGCAGTGAGCAGATTGCGCAGGGCGAGTCATTGCGACGCCGTGGCTTGGTGACACGCGCGCGTGAGTTGATGGCGCAGCTGCAACTCGGTGGCGACCATGGCTATGTGGAAGCACGGTTGCGGGAGCTCGAAGCTGTGTTTCCAGGGGCGCGCAATGTGGTGGGGCCGGCGGTGCGCTTGCGCATCGAAGCGAATGCGAAGGCAACGCGTAGTCATGCCCAAGCGGAGGCCGCGCGCGCTGCACGGTCGGAAGTTGCCGACCGTGTCAAAGCAACCGTGCTGGCAACCGAGGTCTTCACGACCGATCGGCTCATTTCCGGCGACGGTATGGCGGCGCTCGCCGATGTCGCCACGCTGGGCGTGAAACCGGCCGCTGATGGGTGGCTTGACCCACGGCACGTGCTGATTCTTGGCCGTAGCGATTTGCTGGCGCGGTTGGCGGGCAAATGGGGGCAGCGGGCGGCGGTGTTTGATCGCGCGCAAGATGCGCATCCGGCGTTTAGCGATGCGGAAGGTCGCGGCGATGGCACGCTGCGTAATCGGGTTGAAGATGCAGGTGAGTTTATGGAGACGGCCGAGCTGCGCGACGCGATGGATATTTCGCGGCAGCGGCACGGGATGGCGGCGGTTGACGGCGAGGTATTGCACGTGGAAACGATAAAAGACTTGGCACCTGACGCGGCGCCGTGGGCGGTTGACCAGGCTAAATATCCCGTACGCGCGACGGTGATCATTGATGGCCAAGCGCGCGTTATTTACGCCGCGCACACCGACATCACCACAGGATCTGGTGCGCCGCGACAACTCGGCGAAGGCTTGTTGGCAGGCAAAGATCGCAAGACGATGCTCGCCGACGGCCGTATGTTTGATGGCGAAGTGATGCTGCGCGGTGCCGACGGCGATCGTGGCAACGCCAAGGCAGTGGCTGGCCAGCGCGTGTTGGTGGTGGGCATTGGCCCCACGGGCGCATGGGCGGCGGTGGAAGCCGTGAAGCAAGGCGCGGTGCGTGTAGATTTGGCGAGTTCGAGCGGTGGCGAAAAGTTGCCTGGGCCTGGCGAGCCAGGCTCGAAGGCGCATCCTGGAAAGCGGCAAGTGGAACCACAGCGGCGCACCAGTCCCGAGGATCAATATGCGACGATCGAAAACCTCGACCGCGTGCAAGATGCGTTGCGGTCGTACGACGACATCAAGGTGGCGACCGATCGTATTGTGCGTATTGTGCCCGACGGCAAAGGCGCGAAGGTGACCTATTTACACGGCAGCGCCGAGGGTGGCGAATTGTACAATGTGCATTATGATGTGCTGGTGACCGCGCTCGGCAGCACGAACACCACCGCCGCAGGCCGCAACGCCGCCGGCGGCGGCCCGACGGTGAAGGGCGTGCTTGGTGATATGCGCATGCAAGCGCAACGCGGGACGAGGGCGCCAGTGCTGGAGGATGCTGGCACCGGCCGCGTACGCGTGATCGGCATCGCGGCTGGGGAGAATGTGAATGTGGTGATGGATCCCAAGAGCAAGGCGCAAAGGCAAGAAGCCGAGGATTTGAAGAATCGCCGTGACCGAAACGCGGCAAAACTTTCGGCCGATTCGCCGAACGCTGATGTTATGGAAGGTGTCGGTCGTGCGACGCGCCAATCAAACGCTAGCGATGACACGGAGCCAACACAATGAACGCATTCGCCAACGTGATCGCAAATCCGGCTTCTATCACTGCGCGACGGCAACTGCTGCTGGAATGGAAGGCTGAAGGTCATCCGCAGGCGCAATTGCTTGAAGTTTCTCTGGCGCTTCTGGATCCAGGCGAGCTGACCCTGAAAGAGGACGACCGCTACTTTTCACTTGAGCGCCGATTGCCTGAAAAGCATGGTCGCGAATGGGCCGGTCGCATTGCGGAGATTGCACAAGATTATCGATATCACCTCGGCATGATCTCAGGGATAACGCTTACCGGCGAAACATTCCTCAAGTTCGGTGCTGAGCTTTGTGCGCTCGCGCCGATTCTTCACCTTGGGCTATGCGAACCGCTTTGCCTTGAACACGTATTCGCAATGCCTCAGCTGCAGCAGATTCGTACGTTGTTTTTAGATGGTGACTCAGGTGACCACGAAGCAGCATTGATGGCGGCGTGTCCATACTTAACGAATTTGAGAAGCGGCGCACTGGGCGATCGGATTACCGCAGTAGGCATGCAAGCATTGGCAACGGCCCCAAGTCTCTCCAACGTCATTGGGCTTGACGTAACCAATAATCCCGGTGCGCACAGCAACGTGCGCGGCCACTTGTTCATCAAGCCGATTAACGACTCTGTCTACCTGCTCGGCCCGGCAGCAGTGCCGCTCTACAACGACGCTCTAGATCAAGCCGCCAAAGGCTACAACTGCGAAACTCCCGACTGGCCACCGAGCTATGTCGACGTAGCCTGGACAGAGTGACGCCATTCAGGAACAGGCATAGATGACTGCCGCCGATGACGACTATGCGTCACTGGGCGAAGCGCCGGATGCGCGACCCTGTGTTGCGTTGAATGTTAGTTTGCGTATGGCAATCGTCGAAGCGCAAATTGCGCTGCAGCGCGAGCTGCGGCAAGGTGGGGCAGGTTGTGGCGCAGTTAGCTCGGTGCCTGCCGCGCATGTAGATGCGCTCAGTGAGCTTGGCATTCCCTCAGGCGCACACAACGGCGGGCACGGACCAGCGACAACGGACCAACGGTTAGTGCTGCTGCGCAGCGAACTTGAAGCCCTGCGTGCGCGCATTGAGCCTCCGCCGGAAGAAATGCCCAAGCAGCACTCGTCGAGTGGATTGCCAACGTTGGTCACGGCGCTGCCGGAGCAACACCTGGCCGCGTTACTGGGGCTCTCCGCTGATGAGATTGAATTCGCTTGGCTGGCCGTGGCATGGGCAGTGCAGCCTGCGTTGTTCGATGAGGTGACGTTGGATGCGCCGCGCGGTGGCGTTTCAACCGCATTGTTCGTGCGGCTGCGGCGCTTTGCCACAACCGTAGAGGAGCGAGGGTTTGTCTTGGCGCTGCGCACCTCCAAGCTATTCGCACACGGTCTGCTGCAGCGTGTTGGCGACGACAATGGCATGCATACCGAATGGCGTGCCGCGGCGGCGCTGGTCGCGTTTTTTACCGGCGCACTGGTGCACGATGCGCGGTTTTCGATTGTCGGTTTTGATCGAGTGGTTACGGGCGATGCGCAGCAGCCCATCGTCAATGGCCTGAGGAGTTGCCGCACTATGCCTGGAGTGCTGTTGCAGTTGCACGGTCCCGCGCATTCCGGACGCGCGTTTGCGTGTGCTTGGGCAAATATATTTCCATTGTGGCGGGCGGATCTGCAAGGCGCAACGGATGCGGCCGCTGTGCGTGCGCTGTTGCAGGATTTTCGCGCGCACATCACGCTCATGGATGTTAGCGCCGTGCTGTTGGAAAACGTGGAGACGCTGTGGCAGCGCAATGATGCGGCCGCGCTGGCGGCCGTCGCGGAATTTGTCGACGCACATGCGTTCGCAGTGTTTGCGACGGTGACTCAGCGCGGCAGCGTGCCCACACAGCAACCGGGCATCTGCGCCGATTGGCCCGTGCCTGATGCAGGCGCGCGCGCGATGTTGTGGGATGAGTTGGCGCTGCGGTTGCCATTGCCGCCGCTTGATCCGGATATGCGCGATCGGCTTGCGCAGCGCTTTGCGGTGCGCACGGGTGCCATTTGGCGAGCGTTGCAATTGGCAGCTAGGCGCGAGGCCGAGTGGCACGGTGAACGTATCGACGAGGCCGTGCTTGTTGCGGCGCTGCAGTCGGCGACGGAAGCGCAGGCGTCTGAGCTGGAAGCGTTTTGCACGCGCGTGGAGACTCGTCAGACATGGGACGATCTGGTTCTGCCAGAGGCTGCGCGTGAGCAGGTGCTGCTGTTGCTGGCAAGGTGTCGCGCTACCATGCGCGTGCGTGACGAATGGGGCTACGGCGCGAAGCTCGCGCCCGCGAATGGCACCGTGGTGTTGCTGTCAGGCGCGCCGGGTGTTGGCAAAACCTTGAGCGCTGGCGTGATCTGCCGCGTGCTTGGGCGGACGTTGTTTGCGGTCGACTTGTCGCGCGTGGTGTCGAAGTGGATCGGCGAAACCGAGGCGAACCTCCGGAAGGTATTTGCGGCCGCCGAAGCCGACGGTTGCGCCTTGCTTTTCGATGAGGCCGACTCGTTGTTTGGTCAGCGTGCAGCCGTGCGCACCGCGTCGGATCGTTATGCCAACATGGAAGTGAACTATCTGCTCAATCGCATCGAGCGTTTCAACGGTTTGGTGTTTCTGACCACCAACCAGCCCGAGGCGATCGATCCGGCCATGCATCGACGATTGGCGATGCACATTGTGTTGCCGTTGCCCAACGAAGCCGAGCGCGCGGAGTTATGGCACCACATGCTGCAAGCGGGGAGCGCGCCGTTGGCTGCCGATATCGACGTGGCCGACCTTGCTCGGCGCTTCCCCGATATGAGCGGCGCCAACATTCGCAACGCCGTGCTAAGCGCGTTGTATTTGGCAGCGAGTGAAGGCGGCGACATTCAGCACGCCCACCTCGTGCGCGGCGGCAAGGCCGAGTATCGGGCCATGGGCAAGGTGGCAGTGAGTCCGCCGCCGCTGCTGGAGAATTGATCACTCATCCTCCGTGTATTGTCCGACGTTTGGATAGTTCCGAATGGCAGAAATTTTGGCAAAAAAATGCGCCGGCTAGTGAACGGCCAGTCTGTACAATCGCGGTCCGCGATGGGCGCGGCTTGGAGTGTGATAGCGATGAAGATAGAAATTTGGCTTCTGCTTTTGGCAGCCTGCAGCAGTTCAGCCGGCAACACTGGCTCAGATGCGAGTATCTCGATTGATAGCAAAGTGACGGCGCC
>JAKQOD010000369.1 GCA_029565465.1 Deltaproteobacteria bacterium | reverse complement strand
CTCTTCCGATCTTGAGCCGAAGCATCAACCTTGGCATTGCCATCGCAGCCGCCGGTGCAGCTGCCATTGCATTGGCCGCTGCATTGACCGTTGCACTTGCCGCCAGCGTTACCACCCGAGCAGGTGCCTGCGCACGTGCCATTGCACGTGCCGCTGCAGGTGCCTTCGCAGGTCACGTTCACGTCGGCGTCGGCTTTGCCTTCGCACTCAGCCGCAGCATGCGCCGAGGCTTGAATGTCGACGGTACAAACGGCTGGCTTGTAGACAACGTTTAGTTTGGCGTCGGCACGGAGCGCCACCTTCATATTGTCGCGAACGCGGGTAAACACGCGTGCGCACACGTCGTTAGTTTCACCTTTGAGTTCGGCTGCATTCATTTGCAGCTTGTTGCCCATCATGGTGCAGCTGGTGCGAATTACCGCCGCGGTTTCATTCACCGTGGTTTCGAGTTTCGCGGTTGCGTCCAAAAATGCGTGGAGCTTGCGGCCCGCATCGCTCACGGCGTAATTGCCACACGTGTTTGGATCAACTTTCGAAGATCCGGTGCCTGGTAGGCCAAAGCCCTTGGGGCAACCCGTGGCCGTAAGCGCCAACGCGCCGAGACAAGCAACCGACAAATAACGAACAGAGATCATAACGAAGCCTCCCTAAATGGTGCTGGCTTCATAGCAAAGATCAGCGGCGGCAAGGGCGCGGGTGCCGAAAAAGTGCGGCCCCGACGTTTCCCTACGCAACGGCGGTGTTATTCGCCGGCAACCCACGGCGCATGCAACGGCGGCAGCTGCACGAGGCCGTTATTGTAGACCAAGCATTCATGCAACGGGTCGAGCACCGTCGAGGTCACGGCAAACGCTGGCGTTGCAACATTGAGGGTTTGGGTCGTGCCGTTGCGGAAGGTATCCACGGCAACCAACACCGACTCGCCAACATTGGCGCCCTTGAGTTCAACATGGAAAGCGCAGGTGCGCATGCCAGCTGTAGCGGCATTGGTTTGGGTTACGGCGAGCGTCCCCATCGCACCTGGATTGGCCCCAGGCGTGAACATGGTGGTGAAGGTCGGCCATGCTGGTCGGCCGGTGCCTTTAATCCACGCGTTCGCATACGCCGTGAGATCCAAGCCGGTGCTAGTTGCAAGCGCTGCCACCAGTTCGTCGACGGATAGTGCGCGCGGTTTGCCCAATACGGTTTTGATTGCCGCCAGTACTTTATCGCGCGAAGTCAGCGCTTCGAGTTGGCGGAACAACACCATCGGGCCCGCGCCATACACGTCGCCGTAGTAGTCAAACAGCTTAGGCTTGTCGCCTGGCACGGGGAAGAATTTCGCTGGGCCAGCAAAGCTTTTCCATGCGCCGCTGGTAACCGCAGCGGCAACCGGCGTTTGCATGTCTTCCCACACGAACGTGAGGTATTCCGCCATGGCTTCTTTCCAAACGAAATCGTAGGTGTCTTTGAGCGTGGTCTGATCGCCGGCCCATTGGTGCACAATTTCGTGATCGAGCGTGTGTTGGGTTTCGTCGGAGTAAGCCGGATTTAACTTGGTTGCTAAGCTATCGGACAACACGATGTTGCCGGGATGCTCGAAGCCGCCCCAATACGTTGGGCCGGTAAGGATGCGCAGTTCATTGCCGTATGGAAATGGGCCAAACTGCGAAATCATCCAATTGATAAAACCGGTTTGATACGCGTCGTTGATTTTGGTTGCGATT
>JAKQOD010000596.1 GCA_029565465.1 Deltaproteobacteria bacterium | reverse complement strand
TGGTGGTGCGCGCCGGCGCCAATCATCATCTGGGGGACGACAGTTTTGTGGCTACATTTGGGCGGCTGCCGACGGCCGCTGATGGCGAAAAGCTGCGCATGCGGGTGCATCTGCGTTACGTGCACGATTGGCTCGCAGCGCGCCCCGCAACGTCGCCTGCGCTGGCGCCGCAGCGCGCGCAGTTGTTGGCGTATCTCGAAGACTATATCGCGTTGGGTATCACGCCAAAAAATCATCACGTGTTGCATCGGTCGCCGGTATTTATCGACGACGAAGGTGCAATTTGCGCGGTTGGATATCTGATTGAACGCAGCGTTGGCCGGCAGTTGCCGGAGCTTATTGCAAGCACCTATCGTTATGACTTTCTTGAAACCATTGCTGCAGCCATGCCCGATGTCGCTGCATGGGTGGCGCAATCGGGGTTTACTCTCGACGAACTAGCGTCGATTCAGCCGGCCTATGGCGAGCCGACCATTATTGATTGGCGGATTTGGAATCCCAAAGAAGACAAGGTCCCAGATGGTCCGTTCGAAGTGCTTACCGCGGGTGGCAAGCTGAGCCGCGTGCGCGGCGACATGCGCAAGAAATTGATGGAAGGCGAGTGGAACGTATTCTTTGCAGGTTCGCGCAGCAGTGACAGTGCAGCACGGGCAGCGACCAAGCCGGTCAAGATCGGTACCGGCATGATGAAGCACGGCGCTGGCCAATGGACCAGCTTTGATGTAGCTGGTCACAAACTCGCCGAAGGGCCGTTTGTGAATAACCTCGCCGACGGGGCGTGGCGCATCTATCACGCTAGTGGCAACCTGGCGGCCGAAGGCAAGTTCCACCGCGGCGTGCGCGTTGGTGCCTGGCGCTTTTATCTGGATACAGCAACACCAAGCGTGCTGGCGAGTGGCTCGTTTCGCAAAGACGGCATGGTTGGCGGCACCTGGAAACACTTCGACGCCACCGGCTCGGTGGTTGCGACCACAAGCTATGCAACGCCGCCGCAGTGGGGTGACAAAGCCTTGTACACCGACGGCGGCGAAGGCTTGCAGTTGACATTTGCGAAGACGGCAAACGGTTTTGAACATGCAATCCATCAAGGCACGATCGGTTCATTCGATGAAGGTTCGTACTCGCGGTTGGAAACCATGGCGGTGCCTGGCCTGCGCTTGTATAGCTATCGTGTAACGTTTGGCGAAGCCGTCACCGTGCTCTATGACAGCGACGGCAACCGGCTGGAACACTCAGGCGAACCGGTCGACGGTGAAGCAGCCACTGGGCCGTGGCAAAGCTCAACGTGCGATTGGCCCAAATCGATGAGGCGTAGCGCTGCGCGTGGCCAACTTGCAGACCTGCATGGCCTGCTCTATCGCGAAGCCAAGCGGCGTTGGAAGCGAGCGCAAAAATCCAACGCGACCGACGACGCAAGCGTTACCTTGGCGCCAACGTGCACCAAGCCACAACTTTTGTCGGCGGCCCGTGCTGCCCAACTCGATGCCTTGTTGGCTACTGCTGCATCCACTCATATCGCAGCGCCGGCGTTTGTAACGGCGCAGGTGCTGGAACAAGATGCAAATTCCGAATTCTCCGACGACGATGCCGAGCGTCACCAGCGCTTGGTTGCGCAAGCTTCGCACCTCGACGAAGTTCTCGATCATGGGATGGCCGCCTGGATGCAATGGCCTCACATCGATGGCTTAATGCAACGCGTGTTTGACACGATGCCAGGCCGCTCTACTTGCAGCTGGGCCTCGATGAGCGGCGAACCGATGCGCTGCAGCACGCCGGAGTAGGTACCCCTCGGGAGCTTGTGCATGCGTGCCTCATCTCGTAACGTAACACCATGAACCGGCGACAATCCTTGCTGGCTTCGCTTCGTTGGCGTGCGTTTGCAGCATTTGCCGAAGGTTGGTTCGACTTGCCAATATCTGACGATGATGGGCATACCACGGCTGAACTAGCGGACTCCGAACAACGCCTTGGTCAGCCGTTGCCTGCGGCGTTGGCCGAGTGGTTCGAACTGGTTGGTCGTCGGCTGCGCGCGGTGCAAGATTCGCCACGCCTGCTGGCCCAGCTGGCAGTCGTCGACGGCAAAACGCCAATCTGGATCGAAAACCAAGGCGTGTGGACGATCTGCGCTGCACTCAACGGAGATGCTGACCCGCTCTGCACGATTGACGATGCCGATTACGCGTCGCCAAATGCGCCGCTGAGTCAGACATTGCTTGGCATGTTGGTTAGCGACACCCTGGTTGGTGCATGGGGAGGGCGGCGGCAGGGGCCGCTTGGCTTGCTTGGCGCGTCGGTGCGCGGTGGTTACCTCGACGATTGCAGCGACGAGCAGCTGCAGCAGTTACGCTCGGCGTACCCTGCGCTGCGGGGGCCAGGTAATCCTTTTTACGACGAGCCGGTACGTGGCGACGCGACGACGATCATGCGTATCTCGGCGACGGGGCTGGAGTGGATGACCGCAACGGACGATGCTTTCGCCGCATTCGGTCAAATGTTCGAACTTGCGCCGCCAGGTGGTGAGCACGAGTTGGTCGTTGCATTCGAAGGCCTGCCGCCGTCGCTGGTAGAGCGACTCACGGTCGAACACGGTGTGCCTGATGCTAGCCTAATCGAGCCAGCGCTTGGCGACGTCGGGCGAATTCACACAATGGTAGGTGGTCGGCAGCAACGGTTCCATATCAAGACCATGGATCCGCAGCAGGCGACGGTCCTTATTCTTGCTGCTTTGCCCGCAGATTTTCTGCCATACGTGGTGATCGCTACGCATCCGATTGCAATCAGTTACTACGAAGTCCTATATCCAGCCGGACGGGCGGCCTTTGTGTTGCCTGCGTAACGCATGTACTGCTGGCGTGGCGGCTACGCAATGCGCGGCCCACCACGCGTGTTACTGTCGCGCGATGGAATCTTCCACGTTCCGCACAACGTTGCTGCAAGCTGCAGTTGTAGCTTGTTCGCTTGCGGCATGCAGGGCCGCGCCGCATGCACCGAACTCGAGCACAGCAGCAAACAGTGTCCACACCCGTGGCGCGGTGGAACGTGTGGTGGCGTTGGGTTCAATGCGCCAAGCGGAATTGCAGAAGCTGGCCGCCGAATTTCCTGGCGACATCAACGTGGCCAACGATGCCGAACTGTTTCGCATCGAGTATTGGACGGAACTCAAAGGGCACGCGACGCTGGCATCGGGCCTGCTTTCCTTGCCAAGCAACGCTGCAAGCAGTCGTGGCGTTGTGATGTACATGCATGGCACCAACTTTTCACGCGAGCTGTCGCCTTCGTCGCCGAACCGCGCCGATGGCAACCAAGAAACCGCTGTTTTTGCAGGCAACGGCTACACCGTGTTGTTGCCTGATTACATTGGGCTTGGTGTCTCGACCGAAGCCCAAGCGTATGTCGTGGCAAAACCGCAAGTCGACGCTAGCGTTGACCTTTTGCGTGCCGCGCAAGTAGTTGTGCAGGAACGCAAATGGCCATGGAGTCCGAAGCTGTTTTTGATGGGCTTTTCGCAAGGTGGGCAAAGTGTTGCTGCGCTGCATCGCGAACTCGAGCGGGCCCCGATGGCTGGGGTGACCTTAAAAGGTTCGGTTGCGATCGCTGGGCCTTATGATCTAAGCCTGGTGCTGCGAACCAAACTCAGCCCAAGCGAGGCCATGAAACCGATAAACATTGGCTACATCGGGTTTGCTGCGTTGGCGTATGCAACCTACTACGAGCGTGCGCTAGCTGACGTTTTTGCCGACCAGTACGCAAAGTCGTTGCCAACATTGTTTAGCGGCAAGCTGCCAATCGAAACGGTATTTGCTGGGTTGCCAGATGATGCGCGCAAGTATTTTACGCCGGCGTTGGCCAACGCGATCGCAACCAAACAACCCACGTGGCTCGACGCTGCGCTCGATGAAAATCAGACCTACCAGTGGGTGCCGAAAGCACCGATGCAATTGTATTTCGGCACGGCTGATGAAGACGTGCCGGCAGCTGCCACGCAGGCGTTTTATGATTACGCGTCCAGCCACGGCGGCCATGTGACAACGCACAACGTCGGTCCGGTTGACCACATGGCGACCTCCGCGGCAGCCTACGCGCCAACCCTGCGCTGGTTTGACACGCTTGGTAACGCTGATAACTAGTGGACGAATCTTCGACGCAACCAATGAGGACGCTCATCGATCACTACGAATCTACGGTTGGCCCAATCGAAAGTGGTTGGCACAGCGATATCAAAGGCGTTTCGATCGTTCGCATTCGATGTGCAGTGCTTCATGGTGTGATGATGTATGCCACTCTCGGGCTAAGCCGCCATGTGTTTGCGCTGCCGGACGGCCGAACTATGCGCATGGAGCTGCTAGCACTATCGGCTTCTGCTTCCGACGAAGCCTGCGGCAAACGTTGGGCTTCCGTGATGGACCAAATTGCCAACGGCATCGTGCACAGCCATAACGCACCGCTGCGAGGCAACTTCTATGGCCCCGCGGGCCCAATGTTTGAAGGCAAAAAATTGGAAGCGCTGTATGTAGCAAATCCAATGGTGTTGCCGGATGAATTCCAACAATACAAAAATTAGGAAGGGGAGCCGATCGTTTTCGCTTGGTTGGTTCCGCTTTACGCCGCCGAAGCAGCATATCGATGCCGACGGAGAAATTGGTATAACTGTAAAATTGGAATCAATACCAATGCAGATTTTGCAGGTGCACGCGGTGGTCTCGTGCGATCAACTCTCCGGTTGCTTATGCATAGGGGCACAACTGGCGCGGCGCTTTAGGCGCGCCCGACCGTTCATCGGGTAGCGGTAATGTCGTCGGTGAGTAAACGTTCGCTTGACTTTAGCTCGGTATTTTTCGCTACTACGTGCATGAATAAGGTCGAGCAAGGAACGTTGGCACGGAGGCGGCAGGCTAGGTGCTCGGGACAAGCGCTGCGGGTATCACCGCGGGTTCTTGC
>JAKQOD010000358.1 GCA_029565465.1 Deltaproteobacteria bacterium | reverse complement strand
TCTTCTTGCACCGAGCCCGCGTTAACCGCGAGCCACAGATACGCGCGATTCTTGGGCTTAGCGTGCGGCAAGATGTAGTAGGTCAAGCCGTTGGCCAATTTGCCCTTCTTGATGTCGCTGCGTAGGGGCAACGGCACATTGTCCGGCAGGCTCGCAATATCGACGGCGCCGGCCGAGCTTGGCGGCAAGGCTGGCCCCGCACCGGCACCTTGAAGCGTGGCGCCCGGGGTGTTCGCCCCCGCTGGAACATCGCTGCCGCTTGGTGCAGCCACACACTTCGTTGAGGTGCCGCATTTGGCAGCGTTGCCGCCACTGCATGCGCTGCTGGCCCCTGCCACCAGCGCCACACTGGCCGTTAGCAGCGCGCGTACCCACGCACTTCGAGCTTGGATTCTTTTCATGGATCGCAGACTGACACGAAACGCCACGCTGCGCATTACGCGCTCGCGTTTTGGCATGCGCAATGATCGCCCTTGCGTTGCCGGGGAATCAATCGGACACTGGCTCCAGTTTAGGGAGGCTGCGGATGTTGGAAATTCTGTTTTTGATGTGGTTCTACAAGGTCCTGGCAAAGATGGCCGAAGCCAAAAAACGCACGCGGTCATGGGGCTGGCTCGGCATCATCGGTTGGCTCGGTGGCGAGTTCACCGGCTTTGGCCTGCAGAATGGCAGCGAGTTCGGCGCGACGTACGGCACCGCGCTCATTGCGGGTGCAATGGGCGCTGGGCTGGCCGCACTGATTGTTGCGATGCTACCGACGATGAAAACCGACGATTTCCCTTCTGCTCGGGTCGTTTAATTCGGCGCCATCGCGGGTGGCGCCGGAGCAAGCGCGTCTTCACGCACCAGCGTCAGGTACCAGCCATCGAGCGGCGGATCGGTAACTTCGATGATCACGGGCATCGCGCCGGCCTCGGGAAACTCGGTATTGAATTGCTGATTGAGTTCAATCGGCACATCGCCAATGCGCACGGAGCCTCGGTCGCCCGTCGCTGCGCCCCAGTAGCGGCCAGCAATGTGGCGCTGCATTTCGATGCGCACGGTGATGCCGTATTGTTGTGGCATCACATGAATCGCAGGCGTCGGATAGCGCCAGCTCGCGGGGTCGTCGTAGAGCAATGCGGCTGTCCCATCGTTGACTGTCACAAGGCCGGTGCAGTCATATTCGCCAAGCGCCGGCCGGTAGGCGCACGTTTCCCACTCGCCGTTGCCGATCCGCACGGAAACGGTTGCCGTAGCACGCACGCCGCCACCGAGCACCAACGCAGGCTCCGCGCGTGTGCAATCGCGCAGGCTCCAGCCAGCGACAAGCAGCGTGAGCGCAACCGCGCCACCAATATGCAACCATGCAGACCGAGCGCGCAGCTGGTGTTGCAGCCGCACCATGCGAAACAACACATGCCAGCGCCAGCGGCTGCGCCACAGGGCTAACCCAGCGACGATGCCCAGCAACGCCAGGCCTGCCAGCGGCCAACCAGCACGGTCAGACGGCAATGGGCCATCGGCGATGAAGCGATACTGGCCAGGTGCCAACCATGCGCCAACCACCCGCGCGCGCCCGCCCTCGACCGCCGGTGCCTCGATCGTTGCGGTCCGGTTTCCGGACGAATCGGTCACGCGCCAGCGCGGGTAGTAGCCAGTGCCCAGCGTGACCAAGACCGGTGCTGCATTGCCTGTCACCATGACATCGACGCCGTCGTCGGTGATCGCAAGCGTATGAACCTGCGTGCCTGCCGCTGCATCCGCAGCGCTGACCCGTGCAAACTCACCGTCCCAGCCGGCGACTTCACGAATCCGATAGCGGCCAATTTTGCGCTCGGTCGTTGGATCGCCAGCGCTCGGCGCCTTACCACGGGCAATGACCCAACGAATATTGAAGCGCTGCAAGCTTGCGTCGCTGCTATCGCCAATGCGGTTGCGCAACAAAAGATTCGGAATTGCCCACAAGTGCACCACGGGCATACCAGCGTCGGCGACTAGATTAAATTCATAGTGCTGGTCGTCGGCATCGAACAACGCGCGCGCCATTTTGCCGGCCGGCAGCGTCGCCATTTGGCTACGCGCCCACGCCACCAATTCATTGCGGCTGGCTTCATCTGGCGCCAACACGCGCGCTTCTTCGGCTGCACGCGACGCGCGATCACCTAGGGTGGCCAACGCTTGGCGCCCAAAGCCAAGCACCACCACGGCAAGCAACGCATGGGCAACCGCGAGCCGCCAACCAGTAGCCCCGCGCCAACGCCGCCGCACCAAGCCAACGCCAGCCGCCAGCGCAAACGCTGCGCCCGCCAATACAAACGGCCGCGCAATCGAGGTGAAGCGCTCAATGCCCAACCGCACCGTCGTCGGGCTCGGTGCTAGTTCAAACGCATTATAGACGCGGTCCGACAACAAGACGATGGCGCCGAGCCCAATGGTCGCAACGAACACCGCAGCGCTGCGGCGCGACCACAACGCGATCACCAGGCCGGCAACACCAAGCATCATCACCGATGCAAAGCTTGAACTCGGAATTGGCCCTGCTAGCAAATCGGCCATCAGCCGATTGGCCGACCGAAACGCCGTCGAGAAATGCTGGCCGTATGCCAATAAGCGTGCGCCCATCGGCATCCACACCACCGCGCCCAATGCGACGCCCGCCCCGACATGCAACAATGCCATCAACGCACGCCGTGGCGGCACGTCGGTAGCCAGCAGTGCCACCGCAGCCAACCCTGCCATCATCAAGCCGGCTTGCAACAACGCCGACGGATGGGCGGCCGTTGCAATCGCAACCGCAAACCAAATTCGCACCGCAGTACTCCGGCGTGGCGTCCGCAGCGCATCGAGCACGGCGACCACGCTCCACAACACCAACACTTGCGCAAATGCATGGTGAAATAAGCCCCAACGAAACAAGCTGGTCACGCCGCCGCCCGACAAATCGCCGAGATCCAGCAGCGCCACGACGCCGATAAAAAGTGCGGCAGGCAGCGGCGCAACGCGGGCCGCAATGCGCATGGTTTGCACCGCCAAGCCAATGTGCACGGCGACCGCAACGATCATCATCGCACGCGGCACGTCGTTGGCCATGCCCATCAACCATGCTGCATGCGCGGTGACCACGTACGCCATCGCGGGATACGTCTCAAGCGGCGCATCGCCCGTTGACACCGCGTGCATCCACGTTGGGAAATGCGCGCCCGGCACATGAGCCATCATTTTTTCCAGCACGGCGCGTTGGATTGCCCAATCGCCCATCCGCCAATCCGGCGATTCGGTCAGGTTGACGCGAAACACCGAAGCACCAAGCGCAATCAGCATTATACCGCTTATCGCAGCCCACCAGCGCGACGACAAATTGGGCCATGGTAGGTGCGGCCACCAGCGGCCAATTGCGATCCCGGCCGCCGCCGCGCACACCACTGCGCCGACCGCGCCTGCACCTTGTGCCGGTTGTAGCAAGAGAACCAGGAATGCGAGCCCCAGCGGCAGCAGCCACCACGCGCGCAACGAGTCGCTAGGTTTCACGGCGTTGCCGCGGCAGGCGCTCGCCACATGGCCACAGTCGGGCACTCCGTTACGCCGAGCTGTTGCGCTTTGGCTTCGAGTCGCTGGACTTTGCGGGTGGCATCAAGCTGGGCAATCTCGACGAGAAAATCGCGGCCTTCGCCCGATTCCAGATTTTCGCCAAGCCACTGCGCAGTCATGTACGCATGGTTTTCTTGCCCTTCTTGCTCAGCGCCCGAGTACTTCATCACATGGCAAATGCGGTCCACATCGCGCCCGAGCGCGGATTGTTTCCATTCGCGTGGTACTTCGCCGCGCTGGCAACCAGTGCCGCTGAGCAGCGCAAATCCAGCCGCCGCAAGGGCCCAATGACCCAACTTCGTAGCAATAGCCATGTAGGCGACTTTGCCCGTTCGTAATCTTGGCGTCCACGGCTTTGCGCGCCGTCCCTCTTGTGGATAGGATAAAAAAGGCGTTACCAACGCCCCTACAGGAGTTTCAAATGCCTTTTGTCGTTGCCGATCCATGCGTTAAGTGCAAATACACCGATTGCGTCGCGGTTTGTCCCGTCGATTGTTTTTACGAAGGCAAAAACTCGCTCGCCATCAATCCCGATGAATGCATCGACTGCGGCGCATGCGAACCAGAATGCCCAACCACCGCGATCTTCGAAGAAAGCGAATTGCCCGGTAAGTGGGCAATCTACAAAGACATCAACGCCGTTGTGTCGGGCGCCAAATCGAAGGGCGACGTTGACGCCGCCAAGTGGCCAGCCAACCTGCAAGGCGATGTAACCACCTGGCCAAACATCACGGCCAAAAAGCCAGCCATGCCGGGCGCCGACGACGCAGCTAAAGAAGACAACAAGATTGCCGCGTTGTCGCTCGAAGGCGCGTAGGTGCTTTCGCGTCGGCTCGCTGCGACGCGTATTACATTTACACGTGACGGCGGCGGCGCATGCCGGCCACCATCAAAGCGACAAGCAGCACCGGTGCACCACCGGTTGCGCTGCTGGTGCTGCACGCCATCTGCGAATCAAGCGGTGGTGGCGGCACTGGGTCGTTCGAGCCGCCAGCCGGGCAATTGTCGTACGGCAGCGGATCCGTGCATTGCAACTGGCCGAAGTCCGCGGTGCCACACGGACCAGCCGGCATAATGGTGTATTGCACGCCGCCGTCGAGCGTCACCAAATCGCCTACCAAAACATCCTTGAGCATCACCTTCACGTGGCGAAACGCGGTTGGCTCGATCACGTCGTACCATTCGCAAGTTGGTGACAGATGATTGTAGGTCACTGGGTAGTTGATTTGGTCAATGATCACGCGATCGGTGACATCTACCGGTGTGCCGCTGCGGTCAGCACGGGTCGCTAGAAACGGTCGCGCATCCCAGGTCTGCGTTATCGCTTCAATAGGACAGCCAAGATTCACTTGGTTGAGTTGGCTGCGACCGCGGAGGTCGCACTCATTCGCGGCAGCCGTTTGAGCACTGACCACGAGACCAAGCAGTGACAAAGAAATCACGAACTTCATGCCTCGGTAGTAATCACGAACTGCGCCAACCGGGATTCGTATGATTGCCGTTACTTGCGGTGAGCACGTTTAGCCAGGCACCTCAAACCATGACATCGGCGCCACAGCTTGACGCGGTGCTTTGCATCTTGCACTGGCCGGGGCCAGTCCTCAGTCGATGCGAATCCGAGCGGCTTTTGATTTCCCCAACGTGAAACTTGCCTCCGATCTGCGCATTCGCAAAACAGTACGGGTCTTCGATATCTTGAAGCTCAAAGAAGTCGATTTCGAAATCAACTACCGAGTTTTCCCGTAGCCCGCCTCATGACGCAACGGTGCCTCAACGCTGTGCAGATTCGCCTTTGCGCTGGCATCACATGACGCGTTCCCCGATTCGATGCTACGTTGCGGCCCCTTGATTGACTACTCGCCTCACCGCTGGCGAAGCCACTTCTTCGACCTCCGGGGTTCCCTGGTCAAAGAGATCGCGTATCGCGTCGGCGTGGTTACGTTGACCGCGCTGTTTGTCGCGATTGCGTATCACTATCACGAGGACGTCGCGATCAACGGCACGCCACACGCGCTCATCGGCGGCGCGCTTTCGCTCTTACTTGTCTTTCGCACCAACACGGCCAACGATCGCTACTGGGAAGGCCGCCGGCTGTGGGGCGGCGTAGTCAACAGCGCGCGCAATCTTCGGCGCAAAGCCGAGGCGTTGTTACCCGACGATCCTTCGACTACGCAGGCGCTCGTCGATTGGACCGTTGCGTTCACGTATGCAATGCGGGCGCACCTAGTCAACGAAAAGTCCCTCGGGCCTTCCTCGCGCCTGTCCGCCGATGATCAGGCGCGCGCCATCGCTTCGCAGCATGTCCCGGTCTACTGCGCCGCCAGGCTGACCGCGATCATCGCCGACGCGCGACGGCGCATTGCGCTTTCGGATATCCAACAACAGATGTTCGATGCTGACGTGCAGGCCATGGTCGACTGCCTTGGCGGCTGCGAGCGCATTGAGCAAACGCCCCTGCCCTTCGCGTACGCCGTTCACCTTCGGCGCATCCTCGTGCTTTACTGCGGCACGCTGCCGTTCGCTCTCGTCGCCCACTTCGGTGAGTGGACCGTCTTGGTCAGCCTCCTGATTGGCTACATCCTCATCGGCATCGAAGAGATCGGGACCGAGATCGAGGGCCCGTTCGGCCGCCGCGAAAACGACCTCCCGCTCGATCGCATCTGTGACAATCTACAGAAAAACCTACTAGCCCCCGAAAATAAGCGATGACGAAACATCTGTTGTCCGGCCATGCCCGCTTCCGCGCCGAGTATTTCTCGGGCGAAGGCGACTACCTTCGCTCGCTCGCTCGCGACGGCCAAAATCCCAGCACGCTGTTCATTGGCTGCGCGGACTCGCGCGTCATTCCCGAGCTGCTCACCACATCGTCGCCCGGCGAGCTATTTGTCGTGCGCAACATCGCCAACGTGGTGCCGGCACTTGCCGATGCAGACTCCTCGGTCGGCGCCGCCATCGACTACGCTGTCGAAGTCCTCAAGGTCCCGCATGTCATCGTCTGCGGCCATGATGGCTGCGGCGGCGTTAAAGCGGCGCTCGATGGCATCAACGTTCTCGCCCACCTCACCAGCTTGCACGAGTGGCTAGGTGCCGTCGTGCCCGCCGCCACCGCGGCCCGCGCCCTCGAGCCGCCACCTGCCGAGCTTCTCAAGACCGCCGTCGAAGAAAACGTCCTACAGTCGATGAGCAACCTCATCACCTACCCGCCGATTGCGCGCGGCCTCGCCGCGCACACCCTCTCACTCCATGGCTGGGTCTACGATCTTGCCCACGGCGAAGTGCGGGTCTACGACGTGTTCTCCGAGGAATTCATCGCGGCGAGCCGCGTCGGTGAAACCAAAACTTGAGCCTTGCTGCGAACCTTTGGACGTCACCAGCCAACAACGATCGCTGATGTGGTTGCGCTAGTCAGTGCGAATCCGAGCGGCTGGAACCGTCGATGCCAAGCGGGCTTCCGCATTGGCAAATCGCAACGTGATGCTGAGTTGTTCACCGCCTGCGGTGATCGTAAGGTTCGCTTTGGTCAGGCTGGCTTGCGCGCCGGGCGTGTTGAGCAACACGCGCGCAGCTGCAATTTTGCGCAGCTGCTCTCGCGCTGCGTTGACAGAAGGCAACATCTTGCGATTCAACCAAACGGCCGCAACCACGCCCACCACCAGAGCCGCAATCCCGGCATCAATTGCAGCTGCTACACCGACAAGAACAAATATCAGCGGCCCAACGTGTGCCCTGATCAACTCATTCCGCTCGGCAGGTTCACACCACGTCAACACGTCGTGCGCCCCTTCGGCTCTAAGTGCCATTGCGGTTTCGCTCATGAGATCAACCATTGCACTTTGCGCGAGTTGCGGCCAGGCCGAAACAACCACTTGTGGCCGGGTTCGAGCTTGGCTGCACTGTGAGCGGCTGCGAGTTTGCCGCACGCTGATTTGATCTAGCGATTGCGCTTCCAAAACGGCTTGCGGGTAGGCGCCGCCGATGTAGGGCCTGGCCCAGCATTGCCACCTGCTGCGTTGGCGGCATCGCCGATGCTTGCGATCAGCGCACCAAATGCTGCCTCATCAAGGCTTGCCGCACGTAGCAGGCGCTCCAATTCAACCACGATCGCTTCAATCGTGCGCACGAGTTGGCTGGCAACCATAGTCGACGCCGCGTCTTCGGTCCATTCGCGCAAGCGAGTCACTTCAACCCGCAAGGCCATGATCTGCTTGCGCGGCAGTGCAACGCTGAGCGCGGTGGCAAGCTCACGCAGCCGTGCAAGCTGCGCTGGCGACGCTTGGCCACCTTTTGAAGGGCCTCGATCTAGTGCTGGTTCCGCCATTGAGTGCACTACAGGAATACTGCTAAGCCGCGGCGGTGCTGATGGCGGTGCAACTTTGGCCGGTGCTGGCCGCGTTGACTTTCGCATTGGAGCACTTGGTGCAGGTGCCGATTCTTTCATTTCGAATGCTGGTGACATCAAAGGCAATGCTGCAACATCCGAAACATCAAATTCTTCTTCGGCTTCGTAGCTCACGCTGCGTTTCGCCATCGATGCCGACGGTGGAGGCGACGCAACGGAGTGGCGTGGACTTGCAGCCATCGGCGCAGAGCCCGGCGCTGGCAGTGGCGCGGACATCGGCGCAGGCACAGCGTGATTGAACTGGGGCGTCGTCTGCGCGCGGCCGCGCAACATGCCGGCATCGGCTTTCGCTTTCTCTTCCACGGCTTGAATCACCCGCTGCTGATAGCCCGTGCGATTCGCCACTTCGCTACGATCCACGGCAACGAACGCCGTGAACCGACACAACACTGAAAACGTGGTCGAGATGCGCACCATTTCTTGTTCCAGCTCGTCGCGCACCGGATGACTTTGACCGCCGGCAGCGTAACGATCTTCGAGGTCGCGCAACCGCGCACGCGCCCACACCGACGACAAGGCATATCGTTCAAGGAACGTTTGGCGTTCAGGCTGCTGAGCCACCGTCTGCGCAAACTCAGCACCAAACTGCACACCACGTAAACGCACGCGCGCGCTTGGCGAAGCTTTGCCAACATAGCGTCCGGTGATCAATACAGGTGCACCTGCGTACACATCGGTACAACGTGCCGGCGCCAACGTCCGTGCATCGATTGCCAGGCCTTCGCCGTCGAGGCCAAGGTTGCTCAACACCGGCATGCCAATACGGCCATGAATTTTCGACATCACTTGGTCGAGCCGATCTTCGGATTCCACCAATTCAAACAAACCAGCACCTGCATTGGCCAAGCGGCGCAAAAACGCAGCATTCACGCCTTGGTCGATGCCGATCGTAAACACGCGGGTGCCTTGCAGCATTGGTGTTAACCGGCCCAAGATCTGATCCTCGCCGGTGACTTGGCCGTCGGTGGCTAACACGATCACGCGTTCGCGATCCATCGGTGACTGCTGTAGCGTTGCAGCTGCAACGGCCAATGGTTGCTCCATCTCGGTACCACCGCGCGCATCTACTTTGGCCAAAAACTCGACGGCAACGAAACGGTTACGGTCGGTCGCCGTCACCAGCGCCCGGCCACCGTCGAAGTTCGGCTGCTCGATCCGATCATCAAATGCCATCACTGCGAAGCGATCATTGCTATTGAGGCTGTCGATCATCCGCGCCACTGCACGCCGTGCCGCCACCATCTGCCAACCCTGCATTGACCCCGAGCGATCCAAAACAAACACCACGTCGCGCGAACGCTGCGCCATGGTTGCAGCAGTTGGCGGCACCACCAACAAGCTAAATGTACCAGCGGCGCCGTCCGCATCGTCGACGCAGGTCAAGGTGGTAGTCAGCGTTTCATTGGCGAGCTTCCATCGCACGATCAAATCGCGATTGAGGAATTGGCCACTCGCGAGATCCAACCGCAGGGTGCCATCCGTGGGCGAGACCGCCATCGGCAGGCTGGTCGACACCGCCGACACCACGCTCGTACCACCATCAATCGTGACTCGGCCTGACAGCCGCACTTGCTGGCCATAGCCAGCGATCCGCACGGGTGGTGCGACGCGCGAAGCATCGGGCACAGCGTCGGTATCCGCAGCTATACCGTCGCCAGCTTGTTCACCGCCGAGCGCAGCGCCACTGGTGTAGCGCGGCGCCACCAACAGTGGAAACTGCAGCGTCACTTCACCATCGTCGACGCTCAGTGGTCCAATCAACGTCAACCTGACAATTGGCGCTTCGCCTGGCATCACGTTACCAACCCGCATCGTGAAGACGCCTGGCCGTTCTTCTTCGGCAATCGCAGCGCGTTGGCCTTGCGCGATCGCGTGGTCGTATTGTTGCCGCGCCGCCCCGCGCTCGTCGATGCTGCCTTCGATCACGCGCCCATTGCACTCCATGCGAAAGCGCCGCACGGCCATGCGGTCCGGCATCGGAAAGATATACGTTGCTTCCATCGGATACGGGCTGCGATTGACGAACTGTTGCATCAGCTCGATCGACGCCGTGATGCCAACCGCCGTCACTTCGACATCCATGGCTTGCAAAGGAAAGCCGACCGCAGCCTGGCCTGGTTGTGCGACGTGCGTTGCCATCATCACCGGGCAGCTAGCGCCGAGCATTCGCTCGTTCGCTCCGTCACGGGGCGGCCGGCCTAGACCAACAAGTTCAGCGTCTGAAAACACATGGACCGAAGCGATCGTAGCAACCAACATAAAACCTCCAAAGTGCAACGGTGTAGACATCCAAGAAGCGAGCCAGCAAATGCTGACCTGCAGGTGATTCGAGCGTTACGGCTCGCGCGACGACGCGCGTTGCCTAGCAAGTTCAGCCAGCAGCGGCGCGGCTGCGGCCATCAGACGATCAAGATCAAAATCGGCCGGCGCCTGCGACGACGGCAGCAACAAACGGATCGATTCCGTGAGCGCGATTGTCGTGGTCGATTCCACCACAACAGAGGCAGTCGACTTCGGCGCGGTGGTTACGCTCGCCGGCAACTGTGTCGGCGCGGCCGACTCAGCGCTTAGCACTGGCACTGGCGCTGGCACCGATGCCGCAACGTCGGCCGCTGCCGCTTGTTTCCAAAATTGCCGACGCGGTGGCGCAGTCGGCGCGACCGCCGCCGCGGTCGACACCACCGCTGCAATCACGATGCCCGAAACCCGTTCGAGCGTTGCGACATCTAGCGTTGGCCACAGCGCGGTTATCTCCGACAAACTTTTGCCAGCCGCTTGCAGCCGTTTGATGGCAACGACTTGGGCCGCATGCCGCGGCCCGTACAAAGCCGTCCGACCACGCATCGCAAGCGGACGATCGAGCAAGCCAAGCGTTGTGTAGTAACGAATGTTGCGTTCATCCGGCACTGCACGAACTTGTCCGTTTGACGGCGCTGGCAGCGACGCCATATGGCGCCCCACTTCGGCAGTCAGTTCGGAAAGTGTCCAGCTCATGCCCTATATCTAACACTGTCATATAACAGTGTCAAATACAATTTTATAAGATATTGAAATTACAATGAACTATCGTCTACGAGGATCGCTGCCACGATGTGCTCGGGCAGGATGCTCACGTGGCGCACGTGGTTCGCCGCGGCTATGGCGTTCGCTATGCTCACCAGGTGCAGGCGCAGGCTCGCTAGTAGTTAGTGCCCGCCGAAATGCGCTATACGCGCGATCCCCAAAAATGGGTCGTGCGTCAAAATGCATGAAGTCACCGCCTGACGTCGACTCTCCGCCAAAGTCGCACGCGCCCCACGCCAATCCTGCTGCACGCAACGCGATCACGAGTTCGCGATCCTGTGTCATGAAAGCCTCTGTGCGAGATACTTCGCGATGCCACGCAGTGCGTTGCGCTTCAATCATGACCAGCCATTGGTCCACGGTTGCAGTGCGACTGCGTGTAGCCAGCGCAGCCCAATCTGTTGTTTCATCCAAACATAGATTTGCCAGCGACCCTGGTACGGTTTCATAGCCGTCTGGCCCCGGAAGCGCAGGTCCAAGCACTGCAAGCCGGGCCGCAAGGGCAGCCCGATCCGTCGCTAACGCAAGATAATCGTGCGTAGCATCACTTGAAGCAGCGAAGCGATCGTAAATCGCGGCCGTATCATGTTCGGCGGTCGCGATATGACTTGCCTGAAGTGCAGACATCGCTTCGCCTCGACCCATTAGCCACGCGGCATACCAAGTCACAATCGCAACCACCGGAGGGCGGTCGCGGTGAGTGTCCATCCTGCGCCCGACACTGATCCATGGATTGTGATCCGCAGAAATGTCGATTGCGAGGCCAAGATGGTGATAGCTCAATGCACGCACACTTTCAAAATGCCTCAGCTGACTCGCATGATTTCCGCCATTCACAACACCACGCCTGCCGTGGTGACCTACCGGTAATGACGCTTCGGCGCGCGCAAGCCGTTCGAGAAAGATGCGATGTCCCGTCGCCGTACCACCAAGAAACCGAATGGTTTGAAACTCGGCGGCATATTCGGCCCACGTCGGTGCAAAACCAGCTGGCAGTTCCGAGCCAATGGCGGCCCACGCTGCTGCCAAGCGTTCATCGCCGCGGCTATGCGCGACCATTGCGTTACCACCCGCTGCAGCATCACCCGTAACTATTTGATCTGCGTATGCAGCAGCTGACAACGGCGAAACGTCGGGCGAAAATCCCGCTCTGGCGCCGACCGCAACCGACGATGCACCAGGCACCGTTGAGGGATCCACATCCGCACCGGGATATGGCGTTGACCAAAAACTTCGAAACGCGCGAATGGCACGTTCTAATTGGCGGACGCGCGCCGACGCTGGCGCGGGTGCATCTACCGATTCGCCGCGTAGCAACGCAGCAAAATACGGCTCCCAAAGCTCCGCTTCGTCGTCGAGATAGGCACGTAACAAGCCAGCTTGCGCGGCCGCTTCACTGGAAAGATCGATTCCGGTCAGATTGCCGACCAGCACCGAAAGCATCACAATACCGCAGCCAACCTGTGCGCCAAGGGGGGCTAGCATCGCTAGCATCGGATCAACGCGGGCTTCTCGAAACCTTGCATGTTGCAAAGTTGCTGACTCCGGCGTCGCAATTAACGAAATCAACGCCGCCCAGCCTGGCGTTGAAGCGACCTCTGAGAAACGTGCAATTGCGCCACGGGTCAGTCTTAGTGTTGCAAGGATGTCATCAAGCGTGGCCGAGGCACTGCCTGGCAAAAATAAACTCGTGACGAGCGTCGAAAACTGGGCAAACATCGCTTCCACAAAGACGGCCGGAGATAGCCCGCCCATCGCGTGGCCGATCCCCACCGTCGGCGCTACTTCGCCAGTGAGCGCCGTTACCCGGCTCCTTTCGACAACGGCCGTTAGCCGCTCAACAAATGATCTGCCAGTCGCGTGAATGCCATCCGCTGCGTCTATTGAGGTTCGAGCCTCGCGACGATCTGCTTCCGCGCCATGTACGCCTAGCAGCAACAACGCTTGGTTGCCCAGTTTACCATCGAGTTCTAAGCCAACACGCTGCCAAATTTGCCACGCAACCGCGCGTTGCACGAAGTGAGGCGTCACCACCAAGCGAGCTCGCCGCTCCATCGCAGACCAAACGATATCTGACTCGGCAACTTCAAGCGCTAACCGCAACGCTTGGATTGCAACATCGCGGCGTGCCGGTTCCATGTCGGCCCATGGGGCGTCGGCACCTGCGTACCAATTGCGGACTGGATTGTAGTGCCGCGGCAAGGCAAAAAATGGGAGGTCACGCAGCGTCGGCCAATCAAGCTCGGTGATTTCGTGCGGGGCTGTGGCGGCCGACTCAGGCGTCGTTGCGGCAGCGCCACCGCTGCGCAGACTTGCCACCGCAGCCATGAATTCAGCATCGAGGGAGCCGCGACGCGGCAGGCCTACCGTCGTGCGCAATAGCGCGACAGCGTCAGGGCCAAACCGCGCGTTGGCGCGCTCGGCGAGTGCGCTATGATGATCCGCGTCGGCGGTCACCGCATCAGCGGTTGAATCGGCAGCAGCTTCGTCGGCGTCACGGGCAGCGTCGGGCCGAAAGTGCATCACGCGCACAGCACTGCCGCGCTGCTGCACGGTATGCGCCACTTCATGGGCAACCAACCAACGACCTGCACGCGATTGTGGCGCGAATTTGCCGGCAGCAAAAAAGATATGTGCGCCAACCGCAAACGCGTCCGCTCGTTGCTGCGCTGCAGCGGCGGCCGCGGCTTGGCCATGATGCACCTGTACTGCCGAAAGGTCGGTGCGCAGCACCCGTTCAAGTTGCAAGCGCAGCACCCGTGGCAAAGGTTGTCCCGACGAGGCCAACGTTGCCACGGCCTGCGGCAATCGCTGCGCAGTTTCAGCTTCGGCGCGCACAGAGCCCATTCCAACATCCGCAGCCGTCGAACCGAGGCTCAGACTCGAGCTTGGCGTTGACAACGTAACACGATCAATCGGGGTTGTAAGCGAACGCAAACGCGCTGCGGTCAGCGCACCATGTGGGTGAGCGGCGAGCCCAGGCGCACGCATCAATGCGGTCGCGCGCTCAATCAGCGCATTTGCACTGCTGGCGGTGCGTACAAAATCAGCCGTTGCGCCACCCATCACCGCAGCGCGCTGCATCGTTTCGAGCGCGTTGGCCATTTCGCGCAACGCGAGCAAGCCGGGAATCACGACTTGGTCAACCGGACTGCGCTGCGCTTGGCCACGTTCACCGGGGCGATGCTGCGTCGGATTGCCATGCTCGGCGTCGCTGCGCAAGGATTGGCCGATGGCCGCCGTTCGCTGCAGCTCAGCGGTTACATCATCAACCTGGCGCTGCACGTCGACGATCCGCTGCACGGCTTCGCGTTGCCGCTCGCGAGGATCGTCGCGATCAGCATCAGTTTGCATCGGCTGGTGCCGCAGATCAAACATGCGCAAGCTCCGCGGCATACCTGCGAGCGGTTCGGCGTCCCAGGCTGCCCTCTTCATGCCGTACGTGCATAACCAGTAAACGCAACCAGCCGACGATCTTCCCACAACATTTGCGTGCCAATCGACGCTGCGCGCACGAACGCGTGCCGCTAGTAGTCAGCGCCTTGCTGACGCCATTGATTTACTCGGTCACCCCAGTTGGCGTCGATACTGTCGGACATAACGCGGCTGTACTCGATAATCAGCCAACCGACGTTAGGCTCAAGCTCGCGGTTGCGCCGCTCGCCCGGGCCTATCGAAATCTGCCACGCGGCGGGAGGCGTGCCTGCTTGGTCGTAAGCTTGCCGAAGGTCGACGATCTGCTGGATCCATGTGCGGTGCAGGTTGTGGACTTGGGTGCAAATCGACGCTGCCTCGGCTACATGGCGCGCGGATCGATCCCGCGAGAGCGCCTGTACTTGTTGCAGCATCTCCGTCTCGCGCCGATGGTTGCCTTGCAGCACGCGAATCTCAGCGCGGACGTAGGCGCGCGCGCGTTCCGCCGCGGTCTCTGCGCCCGAAGCCCGAGTCGCGCGGATTTCGTCGGCGGTCACAGGTTCGCCGCCACACGAGTTGTGCAGCTCGGCCCAACGGCGCTCGAAGTCTCGGTGGTGCACGTACAGATCCGCACGGATATGCTCGATCTCGCGGATCATCTCCGACCGGCGCGCTTCAGATCTGAAGTCGGTGCATGCGCGAACCTCGGAAAGCACGCGTTCAAGCCCTTCGCGCACCGAGTTAAATTGTGCCTGTGCTTCGGTGGTGCCATCCGGCCGCGCAAGCGCCGTTTCGAAACGCCCACGGATCGCCCTGGCCTGCGTCGCAAGTTCGTCGTAGCGACTGTGCGTGTCGCGCAGCGAGACTGGCCACTCGAAACCGGAACCGAGGTTCGCGGCGTCGACTTCGTGCGACGTGGTTTCCCCCCATCGTCGCAGCACGCGCTCAATGCACTCCATGCCGTGGCGATTCGCATGCTCCATCCATGTCGCGAGCGCACGAAGATGAGCCAGGTTGATCGCTGCAACCTGATCGATTCGCGCCTCGGTGGCGTCTGGCCGCGGGTTCATGAGCGACGCGCGCAGCGTTCGCCAAGCATCGAGCACATCCGCATCGGCGACGATGCAGCACGCAAACCAATTGGGCCGGTTGTGGGCGCGCCGGCCAATTTCCTCAACATCTGCCTCGCTAAGGTGATAGCCCCACGTGTGGCTGAACTGCTGCAGCGCGTTTAGCAGATGCTCGGTCGGCGTGTGAGCCGCGACCAGCGCCACCCGTCCGCGCGCGTCAGCCTCGGATAGCGCACGACTGGCGTCGCTAATCGCAGCGAGCGGGTCGATCGACTCCTCGGCCGCCGAAATGTCGACGCTAAGCCCAGCATCCCGATCGTACCGGCCGCTTACGCCTTCGCTGTATCCGCCGAGATCGATGTCGTGGCCACCAGCGCGCAGCCGGACGTCCGCCTCGGTGCCACCCGCGACAGCGCCTTCGATTGCCACGGGGGTACCAGCTGCGTCCATCACAGTGGTTGTGTCATCCCTGTGGTGCCTGCGTGTGCGTGAGCCGATCATCACTGCGCTTGTCGGCCCGACTTCGCCTTCGGTCTCCGTCGCATCGTCGTCGATATGCCGCGACAGCCGCACGTCCTCGCGATACTGGTGCTCGAGCGCGCGCAGGTCCTCGCGATTTGTGGTGCCGACGATCGCTTGGTAGCGAGCCGCGTAGTCCGCCGCGGTCGGATTGATCACGAACTGCGTGGAGTCGGTAGCCCCCGCCTCGTCTGCCACACGACCACGTACGGCACCGTCACCAACCGTCACGGAGCCTGTCGCGGCACGCTCGGTCTCGTTGCGATAGCTCACCGTAATCCGAATACGCGGCGCTCCACCGACGGTAATGCGCTCGACTTGCACGGTGCGCCGCCAACGCTCATCGCCGCTGACTTCACCAGATCCGCCAAGACTCATCGCACCGCCCATGGTGCTCGCGGTTCCACTCGCGCTCAGCGAAGCCGTCGCGCCAACGCCAACTTCGGCGTCGAGCATGACCGACTCACCGTTCGCCATCGCAGCAGCAGTGTCGCCATTGCCAAATACGGCGCCAGCCGTGAGCAATGCATCGGCATTCTCGCCAGCAACCCGCAGCCGCGCCAGCCGGCCGAACTCGGGCGGCTCGCTAACCGTTTCGCCGCGATCGGCGCGGTCCGCCGCAGCGGTGTATCGCTGGACCTCGGTCTCGTCGATCACGCGCGACGTGACAAGATCGCCGCGCGCCGAGCCGCGCACAGCAATCGAAGCACTGCCGCCCTCAGAGTCACTCACACCGCCGGTCAACGCGCCCAAGACGCCGACGTGAATCGTAAACGTCAACCGGAATTGACCGCTGCCGTCGTCGAGCGGCGTAATATCGATCGCGAAGCTGCCGTCGGTCGACGCACGAGCCGAGCCAGTGTACGCACCGCGGCGCACGGATCCCGTCGCAGACCCGGATGCACCTATCCGACGATCGGTGACTTCGAGCGCTCCGGCAGCCTCACCGGTCAGCGTGGTCCCGCCAACCTCGCGCTCGCGGCGCACCGTGCGACCAACGCGAGCCCCAGTCTCGTCTTCGGTGATGATCGCAGCACCACTTGTCGTACGCTCCGTAGCGGTCCGTTCAGTCGAGCCATCGGCGAAACGATCTTCACTTTCGCGGCGACTCACCCGCGACCCCGCTACGCGCCCATCGCCGACCTCGAGGCGTTCCCCGCTCGACGAAAGCTCGCGCCGCGTGGTGCCATTTGCCTCTAACGAAGCGACCTCCTCGTCGTGGTGGGCTTCGTAGCTGCCAGCACCTAGATCAAGTGTTGTACTCCGTCGTTCGATTTCGCGCGCTCCAGAACCATCAGTGTCGTGGATATCACGCCGAGTTTCCGTGGCAGTGCCAACCGTCCCATCCAACGGATTGGGATCCGTTGCCGTCGTGGTAGCTGTGACGTCCTCCTCGATAACGTCTCGGAGCCCGTGGGCGTCGGCGATCCGCGAGGCGTCGGCTGCCGATACATCGGGCACTGCAAGGGCTTCGATATCGCGACTGAGCCCGCGCCGAGCCGCAGCGATCGATGCACGCTCGGCCGAATTCGTGGTTGCTGCCAACTGCGCTGCAAGCGCTTCATCTCGACGCACCAACTCGTCGTGAATATCGACCGCAGCGCGGGCTGGACCGATCCGACGTGCGCGCCGACCCACTTCGTGGCGTTCGACCGTTGTATGGTCAGGCAGCGCTCGACGCCGAGTCTCGTCGCTCGTTTCGATGACAGCACGTGTGCCGTCGGCGGCCCGACCCAATCGGCGCCGACGACCGCCTGAAGCCGAGTCGCCCACGCGCCCCGTCGGTGCGCCCTCGTCGGAGCGGTGCATACCAGTCCCAAGCCGCGCCTCACGGCTCGCGTCGAGCTCCGTTGGCTCGAACGTGGTCCCGCTGTACTCACTCTCGAGCCGCTCATGCGCGTCAACCGCACTCGGTCGATCCGTTGGGGCGGACCGCGCAGCGCCACCGGAAATCCGACGCAGCACACCGCGCAGCCGCCGTTGCTCAGCTGTGGACAATGCGGTCCCGTCAGCGTGGGTGTAGTCACCAGACGCCTCGTCGTGACGTAACGATTCCAGCCAAACACGGTCCTCTGCAAGGTCACGCTGCACGGCAGGGCCGCCCGCAGCACCGCGATGCGCAAGCTGATCGAGCAGCGGCTGTGCAGATTCACCGCGTACGACGAGATCAGCGACAGCATCGGCGTGTCGTTCGTATTCGTCGCCGGCACGGCCGACGCCGCCAGCGAGCCGCACTCCGCCGCGCTGCTGCACAACGTGCGCACCCTCGTGAGCTGCAAGTCGGAGATCCGGCTCGGTCGCAAATGCGACGGCATCGCCATACGCGTAGCCACGCGCGCCGAGCGCACTAGTAGCCGCTGCCGCTGCGCCTCCGATATGCGCTCGCACACCAGTGACATCGTGGTGACCAAACGACTTCTGAATCTGCGCAAGGTGCGGCAGCTCCGCACCGCCACCGCTCGTCCCCGCTACGGCGAGCTGGCGAACCTCGGCCGGATCTTCGTGCTCAGCGCCGTCGCGATCGAACTGAACAGCACCAACCCGATCGGGTTCCGGCGGCAGCGCCCCACCCTCGGCATCACTCAAGCCAAGACTCAACGTCGTTGCAGGCACCACCGGCCGAGCAGCTGGCGCGCTACTGGCCACTGCTGCATCAACGGCCGGCAATTGGCTAATCTCCGACGACAACTGATGCAACACCGCAACGGTTTGGCCGGCCTGCGCGTGATCGCGCAACGCGCCGCTGCGCAGCAACTGAGTGGCGCGGCTCAACGATTGCTGCACCGCCCCGGTCCGCGCTCGAAATTCGGGCGACTGAGCCACCCCGCTACGCATCGCGGCACCGTGCACAACTTGCAGCGCGCCGGCCATCTCGCGCAGCGCTTGGAGCGTCAGCTGCGTAGGTTGTTCGATCTCGCTGCCGCGTGTGCCATGCTCCGCTTCGACTCGCGACACTTGGCCCACGCCTGGCTGCAGCCCCACCGGTTCAACCTGCTGCAACGTGCGCTTGCCCAATGCTTCGAGCCGGCGCTGCGCGTCTTCGCGACGCAGATCGCGTGCGGTTGGTGCCTCGCGGACATCAAACATACGACCTCGCCATGCGATTGGCCCCAAGCTGCATAACGAGGTAACGCAGCGCTGGCGCGATCTTCCAACGAAAGATCGAAATCTTTTGCAACTCGGTTACGGTGCCGCAAAGACCATCACATGCGAAATCCACCCAACGTCAGCCGGCGCGGCAGCTTTACGCAACGTCGCCAACGCTTCTGCGGGCGCGGTGCCGGCCAGCAACTTGCTGCGCAATTCAGTAAAGTAGCGCATTGCGGCGCCATCCGGGATCGCGACATCAACCGCAATGACCGCGCGTGCACCAGCCGCTAAAAAAGCATCAGGCAGCCCCCACCGATCACGTAAGTGCGGCGCCAATGTCGCCGCCCGACATGCGGCGAGCACTACCACCGGCGCACCTTGCAAATGCATGGTCGAAATTTGCCGCGCCGTCAGCGTGTACGCGCCGTCGCTGTTCGGTGACAGGATCAACTCCGCGGCATCGTCGCCGTGCGCAGCAGCAACGCCATGAACATGAAACTCAATATAGGTCGCAGCCCGCATCGCGGCTGTCACGCGGCTTGGCGAGGCTTCGGCCCCTCGTAACGTTGCGTCAAACGTAGCCGGTGCGTCGAGCATCGGCGCCAAGTGCGGCAAATTGCCAGCCGTAGGTGGTGGGACTGCATCGGCAATCAGCAAACGGCTGATCGCTGGCGTTGCAGCCTTCGCAGTGGCGCGACTGCTACCAATAAACTGCCAAATCAAATCCGTAGGTAACAGATCGGCGCGCCCGTGTAGCGGCGGCCGTGCCACTACGTCGACGGTTGCACACACGCGCAATGCGGTTTGCCAGGCTGCTGGCACGCGCGCATTAAGTTGGTCCCGCAAGGCCTGCGGCGGCAAGTGCTCTTGTAGCCCCAGCTGCACATCACCCGCCAACGCCGTCAACGTCAACAAGTCGTCGTCGAGACTCGCGGTAACATGACACCGGCTTGGCGCTGCTACCCCGGCTTCGGCGTTCGCATGCTGCATCGCCATCGACCAATTGCCGGCGGCACCCGCATTTGAAATCAACGTCGCCGTCGTCCACGCGCGCAAAGCAGCGATCAACGGCGGCGCATCGGGCGTCACCGGATGTTGCGCGAGCCACTGGACCAAGCCTGCATCGCCGGCGGCACCTTGCAGTCGCGCTTGCGCAACGTCGGCAACCAAATGTAACTCGGCGTCTGGCGCTTGTTGTGCCAACGTTATCCACGCTGCAGCGCGCGTCTGATCTTCTGGCGTTTGGGTGCGCCGTGCTAAGTCAACTGCGGTTGTTACGCCGAGCAGGTCGGGCTGCGCTGGACACACCGACGTTGCCTCCGGCAGCATCCGCCGAACTTCCGCCCAGTCGCCCGCAACCAGTGCGAGATTGGCTTGGCCAACCGCCGCGTAGTGGGTCAAGCCACAATCATTGGGCGTCAGCGCGATATCACTAAACTCAGCGCGCGCACGGGCCAAGCGGCCACGACGACGATAGATTTCGGCTCGAAACGCACGCGCATTGGTGAGATGTCGCGGTGCACCAGCTTGATCGAACCACGCCACTGCGCGGGTAATCGCAGGCTCCGCTTCGTCGTCGCGTGATGCAGTAACGAGGGCCTCTGCTAACGCTTGGGCAATGCTGCCGCAACGCAATTCCAGTCCGGGTCGCGGACAAGCCGTCAGCAATGCAGTCAAGCTGGCTACACCACCGTCGGGCTGGGTCTGTGCTGTTGTTTTGGCACGCAACAAGTCAAACCAAGGATCTTGCCAAGGCGCAAACGCGCGCTGCAGCGCCGCAACTTCGGCAACGTTGCCAAGCAACACGGCGGCACCAACCAACATATCGTCGGCGCTAGCGCCGGCTTTGCGCAAACCTTGCCACAGCGCAGCCGATTGCGCTTCACTCGCCGTGTGGGCGACCACAGCACGATATGCTTCGACCCACGGGGCACGCACCTTGACCGAAGCCTGCGCACGCGCGACTGCAGCGCTTGCCGCCGTATTGCCTGATTGCTGATCAAGCACCGTCGCAACGCTCACGAGTTGCTCAAGCTCAGCGGGCGTTGTTGCAGTGCGCGCCGCATCGTAGAAGTAGATACGGCTGTACGCCGGAAACCGAGCAATGTCGGCAGCGGTAATCGGCGGACCTTGGCCTGCGATCCAACCCGCGCCGCGTGCTTGCAAATCGAGGAAAGCAACATCAAAACGATCCAGCAGCGGCACCAACGCATCCGCTCGTTGCCGGGCTTCTTGGCCCCACGCATCTGTTGTCGTTGCTGCGATCTGCGCAAACATCGCGCGACTGCTCCGCAACAAACCCAAGCGCTGCGTTGCGATCGCGTAGTTCCACTGTGACGGTAAGTCCTGCAGCGCGTGCGCACCCGCGAAGGCTTCGAGTGCGGCCTCGGCATCGCCTTGCACGATCGCCAACGCTGCGCGATCACTAGCGGCCACCTCAGGCATCGCGGCCGCACGTTGCACGTCGCCTGACACCGTCAGCGCTGCAAACAAGTCCGCCGTGCGCGCTGCTTTTTGCAATTCGGCAATCGTCGCGAGCGATATCTCTTCACGGCGCACATCACCGCGCAATTGCTCATACGGGCGATGCGCGCGAAACGCTGGCCCCGTGAACATGACATCCACACTGCGCTGCGGATTGAGTTGCAATGCCACGGCCGGCGGCGCAACCGGCCCGCTGCCATCAGTGCCTGGCCGCACCAACAACCACACAACGCTGGCAGCAGCCACCGCGCCTGCGGCAATGGCCGGATACAACCACCGCCGCGTCGACTGTATGGCAACGGTTTGCATCGGCGGCGCCAGCGCTTGTAACGTAAGTGCGTCGGCAAGTAGTTGCTGGCACTGGGCACACGTTGCCAAATGCTCCTGCACACTCGCACGCTCTGCCGCTGCGAGTTCACCGTCGGCGAGGGCTGATGATTTCACCAGCCACGGACATTCACTCATGACGTTCCTCCAACGGCCTGCGCGCCTCTAACAACTCCCGCAACCGTTGCCTGGCCCGCAAAATGCGCGTGCCCACCGTCGCTTTGGAAATCTGCAATTGCGCAGCGATTTCAATGTATGACTTGCCTTCAAACGTGAACAGTTCAAACGCGCTCCGCAATTCGACGGACAGTTGCGCCACTTGCGTATGCACGTCGTCGGACGAAAGCCCGTGCCACCATGGTTCAGCGGGTGCTGTAACGACCGCAGCTGCCCCTGCTACGGTGTCGAGCTCATCACGCGCCGACTCTTTGCGTGCCGCTGCGCGCCGCACTCGATCAATAAATGAGTTGTGCACCACGGCAGCAAGCCACGGACGTTCCTGCCCTGGGGTGGGCAACACGGTGTGATTGCGTAGTATTTTTACCGTTACATCCTGTAAAAGATCATCGGCATCGGCGTGATTGCCACATAGTTTCAACGCCATACCGCGAATGAAATCGCGCTGCGTGACAAGCAACGTTTCCGCATGCCGACGCTGGCGTGCGGCCGCCAGCGAATCTTGGGGAATATCAGGTGCCTTATTGCGTACCATGGCTACAACTGCCGCGCGGGCCGATGCCCTGCAGCATACGTGATCAACCCTGAAGGAAATTACCCGATGCATAAGATAATACCGTTCATTGCAGCCACCTTGGCCACCGCAGCCGTTGGTTGCCAGCTCGACACGACGGAATCGGCCGCAGCACTCGCAACCCAGGATTGCGAGCCCGGCCAAAACTACCCGAATGCCGTCATGCCGCCGCTGCCAATGTGGCCACAAGTGGCGGCACCGCCGGTGGCCAGCGACACGGCTTCGTATGTGGTGTATCCGTCCTTCACGGTACCCAATGAGTTCGTTGCGGTGTTGGCAGATTGGAACACCGGCACGATTCTGTGGGGCGCGCGCGTCGCTGCAAAGTCGGTCCCGGCATTGGCTAGCACGCTGAGCACACGCGGCCAGATCGATATTGTGCGTCGACCGCCGAAACCAGCGCCATCGCCCGGCACCGAAGCGCGTTTTCCGCTCGAATTCGCACGACGCGCAGCGCATCTCAGCGAATTCGCAGCCTTGGCAAATTAGCATCACGGGGAAGAACGCTGACATTCGACGATCTTCCTTACAATTCGCCAGCGATGCCGATTCATCTCGTCAGAAAAAGCCCGAAGCATTCGCGCTGCAAATTTTCGAAACGCGCTTGAGCGCTGCGCAACGCTTGCGCTATCGTGACGGCCATGAAAAATTTAATGTGGGGTGGGTGGATCACAACGTTGGCGTGCACGGTCGCGTGCACCAAAAACAATCCGACGTTTTGTGAAACCAACGATATGTGTCCAACCGACATGCAATGCTCGACGGAAAAGTATTGCACTGATGGGTTCACGCTCGACACGGCGCCTTTTCATACCGAAGGCGATACGTTGTGGTCCGCGACCGCAGCGCCGGCGTTGCAAGGCTATATCGTCGACGGTGGCGCCGAGATTAAGCTATTCGATGGCGACATCGAAGTTGCCGGTCCGGCAACAGTCACCAACAACACGTGGCATCTTGATGCACCAGCGCTACTTAAAGATGGTGAAACGAAGCAACTCCGCATCGTGCAAACCAACCATGGCGCACACGTTGAATTGCTGCGCAACTTCGCTGGCGATCTCACGGCACCGACCGCGCGGGTAGAACCCTCGCAATCAAATGATGAATCCAAAGACGTCGTAACTTGGAATACGGACGGCACACCGCAACATGCCCATCAACCATTTCCGATTGTGATCGATGGCAGCCATTGCGCCGACCTGCCGCGCTACCAACATTTGTTCGCTACCGGGACGCCGTACGCAATCGAATCAGCGCCTAACCCGATGGCGCTAGACGTGCGTGCCAAAGCGCGCTTTCCATTTACGACGGCGTCGCGGTTTCGCGTACTGAAGGACGCGGCTCCCCTGATCGATTGGTCACCCATCACGTCCACCACGGCTGAAGATGAAACCGCTGCTACCTTGGCGATCGCCAACAGCACGTCACCCGCGTTCGGCGACAAAAGCGGTGCGTACGTAGCTGAGTATGAATTTGTCGACTGGGCTGGCCGTACCGCAACAACCCAAGCCTGTTGGAACATCCAACTTTTACCACCACCACTAGAGATCTCCGCACGTGCCAACACCACCGATGCGCGCAGCCTACCAACCTGGCGTTACGGCACTCAGTCCACCGGCCAGTTGTCGACCATCGTCACTGGCGCGGCCCCCGTCACGTTGTACGAGCGCACATTTCGCAACGGCACCGCGGTGCCCGTCGAGTTCGAAGTGAAGATCGCCAACAACGAGACCATCAACGTGACGAGCCGAGCCGAACCGTTGCGCGATGCCGAAGAAATTTTCAACGTGCCATTGCCGCCAGCGATTGGCAGCATTCCTTGCACTGGTACGTATTGCGATACCCCGCTGCCACAGGCCTATCCGGCACTGCCAGCGCCTAAATCAGCCGCGTCGCAAAACCCGCTGCCATGGAAATTGAAACTCGTCGACGGCACGGGCGCTGAAATCACGCCTTGCACGTACATCGACGATGAAACCCAACGTTGCACGTTGCCAGGTCGCGCACCAGGCGCAGCACCGACAAGCGCGCGTGCGATTGCAACGATCACGCAGATCACGACGCTGAATCCTACCGGCGCTGCATTGTTCGATTCCAGTGGCTTGTCGGAGAACGCCACAGTTAACCGTGATCGTTGCTTGCAACGACAAGGTTATGTTGTCGGCAACTGTGTCGCGCAAGGCAACTGCCCGTTTGCGTGCGTGCGCGTCGGGCTAACAACGGACCATATGCGCGTCACCAGCGTGAACGTGGAAATCAGCGGCAATCACAATGGCTCGATCGTGAAGCCCGATTTTGCGATGACTAGCGCTGTAGTCGGCGAATCACGCCGTGCGCAAGTCGCGGGTGCCATCAGCTTCGTTGCTGGCAAATTTTTGTGGAACGGTCAGTAGCCACCGTCGTTTGGCAGCACCAACTTGCGCCACACGACGGCTGCGACGCGCAAGCCACTTCGTAATCAGGCGCCAGCCTGTAGCGCTACTGCTTCTGTACAAAGATGCCGTGTCGCGCAGCCACGAGTGCGTAGCCATTGCTCACGGTGATGTCTTCTAGCCAATCGGGAACTTCTGCCGTTGCCAAGGTAGCACCGGTTTTGGCGTCGAGTTTCAGCACCAGCCCGTCGAGGTCAACTGCGAGCATGGTGGCACCGCCGTTGTCGACGATATCAACCCACCACTCACGTTGGGCTGCAGCGCGCAATTCGCGCACTGGCGCGGTTTGGGTATCAAGGCGATCAATGCCGTAACCGCCAGCCGCCAACGTATAGCCCCGCTGGCTGCTGTACGAAAAACCGGAAATCGTGCGATTGCGACCGAGCGCACCTACGCTGATGCGTGTAGCGCCGGTGATCGAACGGAAATCATAGATCTTGTTGGTGCTTGGCACCGCAAAGCTCACAATTTCGTGTTGCAGCTTGCGCTGTGCAAACGAGACGGAAATACGGCCGTTGCTCACATCGCAGCTCATGTTGGGCAAATCAATGAACGCATCGTTGGTCGACGTCAGCAGATATTCTTCTAACTTGAGGATTACTTCTTGGTCGACGCGACCCGTGGACGGATCGATAAACGCAATCACATAGTTATTGGACATGCCATTGGTCGGCGGCGGCGGGTAGCCTAGCGGCGCATCATTGCGCAAGCCACACGCCACCAGTTTGCCATTGTCGAATGCCAGATGTTCAGCGGCAATCCTGGTAAACGTTTTGCTCTTGGTCATCGTTTTGAGATTGATGACATCGATCGTGCGGTCATTGCTGGCGAGATACGCGGTAGTGCCGTTCACGGCGATGCCGCTATAGACCGAGCGACTGTCGAATGGGCGCAATTGGTGAAAGCCCTCGCGCAGGGTTGCGCTGCTGGAGCACTGATTGCCAACCATCGCAACCAACGCTTGTAACGCTTTGGGTCCAACATACGAAACCGCGTCAACCGCAGCGATGTCTGCAAACGGCTTGTCGTCACGCGTTCCAAACTTCTTGTCAGCGCCGTCGCGTTTAGCGACCAACCCCGCTGCAGCGCGGCTGCCCACACCGTTGGCTTCCAAGTCAGCGCGGCTTACGCCACCATTAATAAGCGCCACCACCGCGTTCTTTTCGCATTCTGAGAACGCACCATCGGCTTTGCCATCCGGCACGCCGACATCGTCAATGCCGTCTTCGTTGTCGTCAGTGCCGTCTACGCAAGCAGTGACGCCGGTTGCAGCCATCAATAAGGAGGACAGGACTAACGCAGTGGTTTTCATACGAACCACGACATTTGCAAATCTATGGCCAAAACTATCGTTGTCTCAGCCCGCCAATACGATCCGATCTACTACGTAACCTGTTGAAATTACTCCGCGCATTTTATGCGCGGCGGTCGAGATCGGCCCAAGGCAAGCTCGCCCAGCCGGCAACCGGAATTGCCTGACTGCTCCCGTGACAGCTCCCCCCTTCGTTGCGTTGCGCAGTCAAAAGCGATCGACTTGGTGATGGCTT
>JAKQOD010000343.1 GCA_029565465.1 Deltaproteobacteria bacterium | reverse complement strand
CAAGGCGTAGCGAGCGCATCGGCGCAAAACGGTACGATCCAGCTCGCAACTGCGTTGTGAGCAAACCGGCCAGCACGGTAAGGTCCGGGCTGCGCCGCTGCGGGTTACCGCCATTGCCGCCACCGCTTTCGTCGTCGAGTGCGTCATAAACTTTTGCCAACGCCGCAGAAAGTGCCTGCACGTTGATCCAGGCATCATCGCGGGGCATTGACCGGAGCAACGTTCTCTTTGGTCTCACGCAACCCATAGCGACCGAAATACATCGCACACGCCTCTTCAAAGTTGGGGCAGTGGAAATCGGGTGGGCGGGGCGTTGAGGGTGTTGGGGGAAACCGATACGTGCGATGGTGGTTGGGCAATGTGTAAGGAATGTGGTCGTCGAATCGGGCGCGAATACCATGTTGTCGGCGAAACCACTCGCTATCGGCAAATCCAATCTGCCGCGAGGGCACCAACATCGGGGAGCAAATCACGATGCGTGCGATGCTGGAGGCGACGCGCTGAAGGTTGTTTTCGCGGCCATCAATGTCTCGAGTGGCAACCTGGCCGGACTTGCATTCGAGGCTGATGATCAGGCCATTTTTGAACACCACGGCAATGTCGAGTTCAAATGAGGGCGAGTCACCATTCTCGCTACGATCCAAGACGTTTTTCCAGACCGACTGAACCATGTCATCGCGGTTGGTAAGCTGGAGCCAAGCGAGGAAACGGTGAGCCACCTCCGCCTCAAAGGCATCCCCAATTCTTGGCCCGTCCAACCTAGCGTGTCCTGGCTCGTCCAGCGCCGCTTTATTGCTGGCCGCGACCATGAGTTTTCGTATACGAAAATATTTGTCCTCAACCGACAGGTACTGGCCATGCGCAGCCGGTGGGCTGCGCAATAGGGTACGGACTTCGTTCCACAATCCGGGCGCGAGCGTTTTTGCCTGCTGCGGAGTGGCCAGGTCGTTCGATTCGAGTCTGGGTAACGGAGGCATCCAGTCTTTATAGTACTGAAGCGCACGCTGGTGCCCTTTGTCGCCATTCGTTGCATTGGCGAACAAGCCGCGCTCTTCTACTGTGATCGAATGCAACGCGGTGTGATCGACACGATTCAGCAGGGCGGGGCTGCGCCACAGGCACTGAGCCCTATCTCGCGCGAAGCCCTTGCCGCGCAGCTTAAGAATGTCAGGCAGGTCAATGGGATGTTGGCGATAGGTGTGGTGCTCGAATTCAAGCGATTTCTCCCTAGTGAGCGAGTATCCCGTATCGCGATCCTCGTTGTATACGAAACGCAACGTAATGTTGCGATCCTCAAGGTCAACGGCAGCGAGTTGCTGGGTGGCGAGGATCGCGTGCAGTTTGGTGCCGCCGTTGCACACGAAATACACCGAACCACCGCGGTAGCGCTCTAAACGCGTATTGTCCGCAAGGAAGTGCTTTAACGCTGTGGCAAGCGCGTTCGGAGTGTCAGCCTGTACAGGGATGACCTCAATCGCGATCCCCGGCGCGTGCTCGCGCAGCACCTCACTCGCGTTTGGTGTCCACTGGTTTTTCTTGGCACCGTCGGTCTCGAGCCACGCCACTGCGTCACCCGGCTTGACGAGCTCGATGATCGGGATGACGTTGGCAATATTGTTCGCGG
>JAKQOD010000591.1 GCA_029565465.1 Deltaproteobacteria bacterium | reverse complement strand
TGCGCTGGCAGCATTGGCTGGCGGCCCCGCGCCTCAGCCAGAGATCCCGGATACCTTTGCAGTGCGCGCTTTGCAGCAAATCAGCGGAAACGCGCAACTCCATGAAATTCACCTTCAGAAAGACGACCTCTCCGCCAAATTAGCCTCGTGGAAAAAGTACGCCGACGGGATAGCTAAGCGCTGGCCAGCCTGGGAACGCTTGCTGACGTTTCAAACGTTTGCCACTGGCCTGCCCGAAGCCGCCAGCTGTTCTACCTCTATTACAGCCATCATTACTGGTCGCACGTTGTTGGCCGAACCCGACCCAGTCCCGGAGTTAACCAAGCAGCTCACGGCAGCGTTGCGCGTTGCGGTTGGCACACTGCAAGACAATCTGGCGGCCGCATTTAAGACCGGCGATGCAAAACTCGCGGCTTCGCACGTTTGGAATGAGCTATCGGACGACCAACGTATGACGTTGATTAACGACCATCAGCTCACGCCGCCGCCCAAAGCCGCGATCGGCAGCGACGACGAAATTCTGGTGGCGCTGCGCGCCCGAAGTGTAACTGACCGACACAACCTTCTTGATGCAATGCCGCAGCGCTATGCACGCGCACTCGAAGAAGCGGGTAGGCTAGCCAATCCAGCGGCGGTGCGCATCATGTTGTCGAGTGCCATCGTTAACAACTTGGCCGAGCTTGAGCAATGGCTCGATCGCGTGCGTCAGCAAGTAGAAGCCCAACTAAAAAACGGACCGGTGATTCTGTGAGCAGCTTGCCAACTTCTTTGCGCCGCCAATTGGAGTCGGCCATCAAACAAGCGCGGACAGTAGCCAGCGGCGGCGCACAACATGCACTCGAAGCTTTGGCCGTACATCAGCCAGATCCATATCCACACATGAACGAGGCGCAGCGCAACTTGCGGCGCCACTTGCGCGCGCAAGCGCGACAACTAGGAGATGGCGAAAATCAAGTAAAGCGTGGCGCTTACGAGATCAAGCATCTGGCCGGCAAGCTGGCGTATGACCAATGGCATCGGCTGCTGTTCGCCCGCTATCTGCTGGAGAACAACCTGCTCATTTCGCCAGCGCATGGCGTAGCCGTATCGCTGGACGACTGCGAAGAGCTCGCCCCTTCTGAGGGGCTAAAAGATGCGTGGGCAGTGGCCGCGCGGTTTGCCGCCAAAGAACTTCCTGAAATCTTCCGCACCGACGACCCAGCAGGGTCGGTCGAATTCTCAGTGAACGATCGCCAACCGCTCATTGCGCTTGTTACTGAATTACCGGTTGAGGTTTTTACTGCCGGTGACAGCCTTGGTTGGTGCTACCAGTTTTGGCAAGCCGAAGAAAAGAAACGCGTGAACGATTCAGGCAACAAGATCGGCGCCGACGAGCTGCCTGCCGTTACCCAATTGTTCACCGAGGACTACATGGTGGACTTCCTGCTCGATAACACGCTCGGTGCGTGGCACGCAGGCAAAGTTTTCGCGACGAATCCTCAGTTAGCTGCCACCGCGCAAAACGAAGCCGAGCTGCGGCACGCCGTCGCATTGCCGGGTTGTCCGTGGACCTACCTGCGCTTTATCCAAGGCAGTGACGGGCTTTGGACGCCGGCCGCCGGCACCTTCGACGGCTGGCCTAAATCTGCAGCCGCGCTAACGGCCCTCGACCCATGTATGGGCAGCGGCCATTTTGTGGTTGCGCTGTTCGAACGAATGGTGGCCTTGCGATTAGCGGAAGAACCATTGGACGACGTAACAACTGTTGCAGCCGTCATCGCCGACAACTTATTCGGCTTGGAAATTGATCCGCGCTGCACTCAGATCGCTGCATTTAATCTAGCGCTGACAGCATGGCGCCGGGTGGGCCACTGCAAGCTACCGGCGATGAACCTGGCCTGTTCTGGCCTCGCGCCGAATGCCAAGCGAGAAGACTGGCTCAAGCTAACGGATAGCGCGCCGCATCTCCGCTTTCAAATGGGCGCACTGTATGACTTGTTTGAAAAGGCGCCCGTTCTCGGCAGTCTCATCAATCCACGCGCGGACAAAGCTGTAACATTTAACGACGCTTTACATGAACTGCAGCCGTTGCTTGAAACAGCATTGGCCCAGGAAACCAATGATGACACCGCGCACGAGATGGCCGTGACCGCGCGCGGTCTTGCCAAGGCGGCGGAGATTCTCGCCGGCCAATTTACGCTCATCGCCACCAACGTGCCTTACTTAAAAAGCGGAAGTCAGCACGAGACGCTCAAAGATTATTGCAAACGAATTTACCCTGATGCCAAAACCGATCTCGCAACATGCTTCGTTGAGCGCGGCTTAGAGTTCTCCGCCGAAGGTGGCTCGGTTGCACTTGTCACACCGCAGAGTTGGTTATTCATGGGAACGTATCGAACGCTGCGGCTCATCCTCTTGAAGACGACTAGTTGGTGTTCACTTGCAAGGCTCGGAACGCACGCCTTTGAAACCATTGGTGGCGAGGTTGTAAATGTCGCGCTTATAACGCTCACCGCCCAAAAACCAGCGGGGGATCTATTCTTCTCCAGTATAGATGCTGGCGAAAAGCCATCCCCCGCGCAGAAAGCAGAAGTATTGAGAGAAGAGCTTCCAATCGTGTTCCCACAAGCGAGGCAGCTAGAGAATCCAGATGCACGAATTGCAATGGATTCTGGAGAGGCTGACACACTTCTTTCGTCATACGCATCTTCTTACGTGGGGATGCACATGGGCGACAACGAGCACTTTGCAAGGTGCATTTGGGAGATCCCGAAGTTCTTAGACGACCACAAGCCTTATCAGTGCCCTGTCAATGAGACAGCATACTTTGGAGGTCGCCATTGGTTTGCGCTTTGGTTCAATGGCGGCCGGATACACGTCGAAAATCCTAAAGCGCGTGTTCAAGGCCAACCGGCATGGGGTAAAGCTGCGGTTTCGGTGCGACTCGTCGGTCATTTACCGACGACGATCGGCTCGGGAGAAGTTTTCGAGCAGTCTATAGCCAACATAGTTCCACACTCACCGGCCAACCTCCCCGCAATTTGGCAGTTCTGCAGCAGTGGTGAGTTCAACAAAGCAGTCCGGTGCCTCGACCAAGCGTTAAAAGTCACAAGTGGCACGTTGGTCAAAGTCCCTTTCGATCTGGCGCACTGGCAAAAAGTCGCCGCAGAAAAATATCCTCACGGACTACCAAAACCTTTTTCCAGCGATCCGACACAATGGCTGTTCAACGGCCACCCTGCCGGCTCAGACCAGCCGTTACACGTGGCTGTCGCGAGGCTGCTCGGTTACCAGTGGCCGCGCCAAACCGGTTCAAGCTTTCCCGATTGCCCAGCACTCGGCCCTGATGGACTGGAAGCTCATGCTGACGAGGATGGCATCGTTTGCCTTTCTGCAACCAAAGGCGAAGCGCCGGCGGCCGAGCGTTTGCGAGCGCTACTCGCCCAAGCGGTAGACAAACTCGATCTTTCTGCACTGCTCGCCCGCGCCGGCCTCAAGGGCAGTAAAAGCGAAACCCTCGAAGATTGGCTGCGGGATGAATTCTTCGAGCAGCACAGCAAGCTGTTCCACGATCGCCCATTCATTTGGCATATCTGGGACGGCCTCAAGAACGGTTTCAGCGCGTTGGTGAACTACCACAAGCTCGATCACGCCAACCTGGAAAAGCTAACCTACGCTTATCTCGGAGACTGGATTCGTCGCCAACAAACCGCTGTCGAAGCTGGAGAGGCCGGCAGTGACGCTAAGTTGCAAGCTGCCAAACAATTGCAGGCTACGCTCAAGCTCATCCTCGAAGGCGAGCCACCATACGATATTTTCGTGCGCTGGAAGCCGCTGTCAAAACAAGCTATCGGCTGGGAGCCGGATCTTAACGATGGTGTGCGTATGAACATTAGGCCTTTTTTGAACGCCCCAGATGTGGGCAAAAAAGGAGCCGGCATTCTGCGCGTCAAGCCCACCATCAAGTGGGACAAAGATCGCGGCAAAGAGCCGCTGCGTGACAAAAAAGAGTTCCCTTGGTTCTGGAACTGGGATGAAACCAAGCAAGACTTTGCGGGTTTGGGCAAAGAACCTGATGGCAACCGCTGGAATGACTGCCACTATGGTAATGCCGTTAAACAAGCGGCGCGAGCTACGCAAAAATGACGACTCGAAAAAAAGTCGCGGCTAAGCGCAAGCAAATAAATGCACCGATTGTGCAACTGCGCGCCAAGCCTCAGCGCGTGCTAGCCGTTACTACAACAGTCCCACTGCTATCCGAGTTGCGCGAGTTGATCGTTGCCGCTCGGCAAAATGTCGCGCAAGTCGTTAACTCTGCGCTGACCATGCTCTATTGGGAAATTGGTCGGCGCATCCGGCAGGACGTGTTGAAGTCTAAGCGGGCCGGCTACGGTGAGCAGATTGTCGCCGCACTGGGGCGACAATTAGAGCGGGATTTTGGGCGAGGTTTTGGCGAAAAAAGCCTGCATCGAATGATCCAGTTTGCCACCGCATTCCCCGATGAAAAGATTGTCGCCGCACTGCGGCGACAATTGGGCTGGACTCATTTTAAAGCGATCATTCCGATCGACGATCCCCTGAAACGCGAGTTCTACGCGGAGATGTGCAGAATCGAACAGTGGAGCACCCGAACACTAGAACAAAAGATCAGCGGGATGCTTTTCGAACGCACGGCACTGTCCCGAAAGCCGAAGAAACTTGCAGCCATGGAACTGCAACAACTGCGTGCGGAAGACAAGCTAACGCCGGATCTGGTGTTCCGCGATCCGTATCTATTGGGCTTTCTTGGGCTCAAAGACACCTACTCGGAAAAGGATCTGGAGGCAGCCATTCTTCGCGAGATCGAGGCTTTTATACTTGAGCTCGGCGTGGGTTTTGCGTTTGTCGAACGGCAAAAACGCATTGTGGTGGACGGCGAAGATTTCTACCTCGACCTGCTATTTTACCACCGGCATATGCGACGCCTCGTTGCCATCGAATTGAAGCTCGGTGAGTTCAAGCCCGGCGACATGGGCCAGATGGCACTGTACTTAAACTGGCTCGACCGCTACGAACGTAATGCCGGCGAAGAGCAACCAATCGGGTTGATCTTGTGTTCAGGCCAAAAGC
>JAKQOD010000332.1 GCA_029565465.1 Deltaproteobacteria bacterium | reverse complement strand
CTGCAATCAACACAAAGGAACCGCTGTCGTTGCCGAGCCGGGTTGCCGTGTGGCCCATGCGAGACATCGCCAGCTTAGCGCGTGACTCAAACGACGACACTATGCTGCCATCGGGCTGCACGATGACGACGCGGCCAATGGGCGCTGGATCAGCAAGCGCTGCGCCACCAATGATTGCCACTTTGCCGTCGACCAACGACACCGCCGCACCATCACGCACGGCGAGCGTATCATCGACGCGCGTGATGCGGCCTTCGGCGGATGCATCGACTTCGAGCAATTCAAAAAAAGCGGCGGCTTGGTTGGTGATGGGATCGAGCCCTCCACTGATCAAGATGCGGCCATCGCCGAGCGTCGAGATTTGCGGCGCGCGCCGCGCTGCCGTTTCGGTCAGCGTCGAAAATGCCCCATTGGTCGTAACGAATTGATCAACCGTCGTCAGGTTGTTACCCTGCGGATCAGTACCTGCCAAAAACACCGCTTGCCCAAGGTGATTGGCTACCGCGACGCCATTGCGCCGCGCAGCAACCGGCACGCCATCGAATGGCGTCCACGAACGATTGCTCGAAAAGAACAAATGGGGCGCGGGCAGTGGCCCGTCTGCCGAAATGGAAAACGGACACGTCCGACCGTACGCAATTTCCAACCCATTCACAGTGCCAGTTAAATGCACGACGAGGTCGTCGCCGATCGGCACTTCGGGTAGCTCAATGGCCGCGCCACTAACAAAGGTTTTGGTTAGCAGCGATTGAGTTTCGCCAGCGCGTGCTACTTCAATCGTGAGGTCGCGCACATCGGGAAACGGTAAAGCGGGACGGCTCGTTGGCAGATCGATGATTGGCGCCACCACGCGGGGCGATTCGCCGCAGCCGACGAGCCAGCACGCGCTCAGCAATGCAGCACTGCGCATCATGGAAACACCGGACGCACGGTTACCGTCTGCGACGCGTCATTGCCACTGAGCAAAAAAGGCGTCAACACTGCGCCAGTGACAACGGCGCCTGCAATCGCCCAAACCCACGGCCGCCGATACCACTGCACCGGCCCAGTTGCGGCCACCGAGTCAACGGCGACCATGCGCTCCACCGCTGCCGTAACAGCTGCTACGTCGGCCGGGCCCACCAGTGACTGCGTCGCTTCATGTAGCAACCCACCAGCCGCATTGCGCTTGCTGATGTTGGCGATGCCACCAAGCACGACCACCGACACATACGACCGCGCCGCCACCACCTGCGCTGAAATCCGCAATTCGTCAGCGGTGGGTGGCAATAATTCCGAGCCTGCGCCGGCGATGCTCTGTTGCGCTTGTTCGACCGTGATGCGTTTTGTGACAGGTCGGCGCCCCAAACAACGCGATGCCAACCAATGCACACCCAGCCGGGTTTCAACCGTTACGGTGTGCGGATCGGTCGACGCCAATGCGCGGCCATCCCACCATACCTCGCAGCGCGGTGCGCTTTCGATCGTTACCGTGCTTGGTGCCAACTGGCTCGCAGCAGCACGCGCGCGCGCGAACTCCTCGATTACGCGTGGCGAGAAGCGACTTGCATCGAGCACGCGTGCCGACCCAAGTTTGGCAGCCACCACAAAATCATCCCAGGCGGTGGCTGCTTGATTTTGCGTGCCGGCTAGTGCGCGATACAAAAACACATCAGAAAAGGTCACCGGGTCGACGGCTTGCCCGCCGATCGCATCAATGGCTTGTTCGGCTTGGCGCAACGCGGTATCCGCTTCGCCAAATTGCAGTGCGTCGTAGGCTGCAATGCCTTGTGCCAGCAGCTTTTTGATTTCAACTACGCCATCATTTGTATTCGGATTTGCTGGCGATACGTCGATCCAGGCAACCCCACGGCGCTTCGCGAGTGCAGCGATGCTTGGCCCGGCATCAATTTCATGTGGGCCTTGCCACCATACAACCGTTGCAACTCGCGAGGTATCGGCGAGCGCTGGCGGCGGTGGCGCAGCCAGCAGCAGCACCGCGAACGCGGTTGCAACGGGTGCTGCGCAGATCCGGAGCATACGTGACGGTTTACCCGAATTTGAAGCAAAATCGAAGCGTTTACCGTGACTTCGCTGCATAATAAGAATCCCTTGAACGCACTCGGCCGGTATGAACTTGTGCGGCCGCTCGCACGTGGCGGGATGGCCGACGTGTATCTAGCGCGACGCAAAGTCGCAGGGGTTGAAAAGCGGCTGGTGATCAAGCGCATGCGACGCGAACGCGTGACCGACCCACGTTCGCTCGATCTGTTCGTCAAAGAAGCGCAACTCTCGATGGCACTGGTGCAACAGAACATCGTGCCGGTCTTTGATTTCGGCCGCATCGGCGAAGACGTTTTTTTGGCAATGGAACATGTCGACGGCAAAGACCTAGGGTCATCACTCGCACAGCAGCCGGGTGAGCCGCTGCCTCACGTAATGGCGGCCTTCATCGCAGCCGAATGCTGTGCCGCACTCGATCACGCGCATCAATTAGCGCATGGCGCATCACGCGGCATCGTGCACCGCGATGTCACGCCACGCAATATTTTGCTGTCCTGGTCGGGCGACGTAAAGCTAGCCGACTTCGGCATCGCGGCTGCCGTTGGCGACGCCCACCGCGGCATCATCGGCACCCCGGCATACATGGCGCCGGAACAAGCACGCGGTGAAGAAGTCGATGGGCGTGCCGATCTGTATTCGTTGGGCCTCGTTTTGTGGGAACTGTTAACTGGCCAGCGCGTCCGCAGCGGTGATGACCGCAATGCCATGGTTGCGCTTGCACGCACTGGCGAACTGCCACCGTTGCATAGCGCGCCCCTCCCAGCGGCGTTGCGTACCATCGTCGAACGAGCCACCGCACCTACCACTGCGGATCGCTTTCCGTCGGCGCGCGATATGCTCGAAGCGCTTGATAGCTATATCGTGGCGGCCCGTGCAGCATCAGCGGAAGGCTCGCCACGCAACGCCATCACGGCGTGGTTAGCACAGCGTTGGCCGGCTGCGGATGACGGCAGCGTGCCAGCAGAAATTGCGGCAACTGGCGCGATTGTCACGTTTCTCGACGATGGTGTCGCTGGCGTGCTCGGTACTGCAACGCAACATTCGGTCGCGGTGACCGCCGATGACGAACCGGCCCCCGTTGCGCCACCTGCGCTCGCCAGCAACGACCGCGTTATCGACCCGGTGCCGCCTGGGCCCACAGCGTTGGCACCGGCCTCGCCCACCCCGGCCGCGGCAACAAGAAAACGTTCGCGCGTGGTTGTGATTGCGGGGCTCGCCGTCATCGCGAGCCTCGGTGGCGTATTTGTCGTCGGTCGTCGCCTTGGAAGTCGCGACGTTCGCAGCAGCAGCGATGCCAACGCGCGTGGAGGTGATGCACACAGCATCGATGCGCCGCTCGATGCTCGCTATGACGCGCCGCTTGATGCACCACTCGACGCACGCAGCATTGACGCAGCCGCACGTGACGCTCGCTCCACTTCACCTCGCAATAGCGACGCCCGAACGCATAGCGTCAACAAACCCAATGCGCAGCCGAACGCGGCGGTCGCCACGCGAAGCATATTGTTGGGCGCTAAACCCTGGGCCAATGTCACGGTCGATGGTGGGCCTGCGGTTGAAACGCCAGCACGCGTTGAACTCACGATCGGGACCCATCAAGCGGTTTTCACCAACCCCGAGTTGGCAATTACCAAACGCGTGACAATTACGGTTACCGAAACATCCGATGCTCGGTTCGTCGTCGATCTTTCGGCGCCTTAACAAGTTGAAACATTCGACTCGCTGCGCAAAAACCGTGCAAACAAAGGGGCAACTGTACGAACTTTGCACAGTGCACGCGTGGCCTTGGGAAAAACCTTGCACGGGCCGCGACGCTTGTTGCCTGCAATTGATCAACGCAGGCACGGAGCATGCTAATAGCGGCCGCAATGTCTCTGGCTCCGGCACCTCAAGAACGCATGCGCGGACGGATCATCCCGTATGTGCTAACCGCAGCGCTCCTCGCCATTACGGCCTACCTAGCGCACAAAGGCTGGACGTTTTACAAATTATCGCTCGAAGACCGCCCCGAGCATCCAGATTTTCGCGCGCTGCGTCCAAGCGGCAAAATCGGCAATGGCTACGGCTGGGTCGCAGCCCTGCTGGTGGTGATGAACTTGTCATATTTGATTCGGCGTCGGTTTGGCCGCGCCAAGCTCGGGTCGATGAAGGTCTGGCTCGACGTTCATGTCTTCACAGGCTTGCTCGCTGCCATTCTTGCGTCGTTTCACTCGGCGTTTGTGCTACGCACGCCACTCGCGTCAGCCACCACCGCAAGCCTCGGCATCGTGGTGCTTACAGGCTTGCTTGGCCGCTTTTTGCACACCTTGGCGCCCAACACCGATGCCAAGCGGCTCGCGTTCGCCATTGATGACGTTGAAAGCTACGTTAGCAATTCCAAACTCGCGGTGATCGAAGCCCTCGGGGCGATTCCAGCGCCGAACATCCCTGCGAATGCTTCATTGATTCGCAGCGTGTTCGCCATTCCGTCGTGGAAACGCGCGATCGCAAAGCGCCGAGCCGCCATCGCGGCGATCGTTGGCACAGTTGCACAAGCAAAGCGCAATCAAGATAACCACGGACGCGGTTTGGCATCGGCTTTGCGCGAACTTGATGCTGCAGTGGTTGCGGATTCAAAACGCAGCGGTGTCACCGCGCTGTTGCGCTCATGGCGTGGCCTGCATCGCTTCTTTGCACTGCTCATGCTTGCGGCCGTGCTTTTGCATGCTGGCATCGCTTGGTACTACGGCTATCGGTGGATTTTCGAATGAAACGCTCGCTGCACATATTGTTACTTACCTTGGTGACGCTGATCACATGGCGCGGCCAAGCACACGCCCAGCTCTTGTCGCCAGGCAAGCTGAGCGCAGCGCACTCAGATATCGACACCGACGACGATTGCTCGAAATGTCACGAGTCGGGCAAAAAAGTGGTGGCTGCGCTATGCACGAGTTGCCACAAAGACTTAGCCGCTGAAATGGCTGCAGGGCGTGGTTGGCACAGCCGCCAAGCCAAAGGCAAATCCTGCGAGTCGTGTCACGTTGAACACTTGGGCCGCAACACCAAGTTGATCCGCTGGCCCGGCGGCAACATGAACAGCCTCGATCACAAAGACACGGGGTGGCCGCTCGAAGGCAAACACACTGAGCCCACGTGTGTGAAGTGCCATCCGAAGACGTCACCGCTTGGCAAGACCCAATTCATTGGCACCAAGACGGAGTGTTTGAGCTGTCACAAAGACCCACACAAAAACAAGTTCGGCAGCAAGTGTCAGTCGTGCCACAACGTAACGGACTGGGACGACTTTGATCGCAAAGCGTTCGATCATAACAAGGCCGACTTCAAGCTGGTTGGCAAACATGTGCCCGTGCCGTGCGAGAAGTGCCACAACACGCCGCCGAAATGGAAAGGCATTCCGTTTGCGACGTGCGATGCGTGCCACAAAGATCCACACAACGGTACGTTTAAACCTAAGGCTTGCACCACCTGCCATACCGAACAAAGCTGGGATGTTGAAGATAGCAAGATGCGTGGCAATCACCCGTGGCTGTCATTGGCCAACGGCCATGCGCCAGTGAAATGTGAGAAGTGCCACGACAAAGGCAACGACAAGCCACCATCAAAAGGCAAACAATGCGTGAGCTGTCACCCCGTGGTGCACGAAGCGCCATTTGGCAAAGACTGCAATGACTGCCATCGCTCGATCAAGTGGATGGGCTTGCCCGACGAAATCGGCCGCAAAGCGCACCCCAAAACCAAATACCCGCTCGAAGGCAAACACGTGCAGACCGCATGCGCGAAGTGCCACCTCAAATCGATGCCGGAAAACGCGCGCTATCGCAAGCTCACGTTTAATGCATGCGCTGCGTGTCATAAAGATCAACATGCCGGCGAGTTTGCAGCGCGGCGCACCGGTGAATGCGCGCAATGCCACACCGTGAAAGGCTTCACGCCAACGCTATTTGGTGTCACGGAACATGCCACGACGGCGTTTGTGCTCGACGGTAAACATGTGGCAACACCATGCAGTGCGTGCCACACCACGCCAAAGCCACGGGTATCGTTGAAGCTTGAGAAAAAGCTTTGCGTGCAGTGCCACGACAACCCGCATGGTGATCAGTTCGCCAAAGAAATGGCGAAGGGCGGTTGCGCACAATGCCATAGCACCGCCAGCTGGGGGCAACCAAAGATCGATCACTCAACCTGGCCGCTGACCGGTGCCCACGGCACCACCGCGTGTGCGCGCTGCCACGGCGATGCAACCAAAGCTGGCGACAACGCAACCTTCCGCGGCGTGCCACGCGAGTGCGAAGGCTGTCACGAAGACAAACACGCTGGCCAGTTCACGCAAAACGCACCAGTGAAAAAGTGCACAGATTGCCACACCACCACGAAGTTCAAAGTTGATCCAAAGATCTTTGACCACGTTGGCATCGCGCACTTCCCGTTGACTGGCAATCACGCCAAAACGACGTGTGACAAATGCCATCGCACCGAGACGCTTCGCAATGGCGAAACCGTGCAACGATTCCGCTTGGGCTACCGGTTGTGCAAGGACTGTCACGCCAATCCGCACAGCACAAAATTGCCACGCGCGGGCCAACGAGGTGCGAAATGAAATTGCGATACGGCAACGTCGTTGGAGTCGCATGGCTGGTAACCGCCATGCTCACCGTGTGGGCGGCGCACGCGTCAAGTGCGGGGTCAGCACCGGCGGCACCGGCGGCACCGGCGGCACCGGCGGCACCGGCGGCAACCGCTGCGCCTGCCCCAGTAGCGGCAACGGAAGAACCGCCAGCCCACGATGGCTTCGTCGAAAACATGGATTGCAGTGCCTGCCACACCGCTGATGGCTGGAAGATTTCAAATGCCGCCGGGGCCAGTGGCTTTGACCATGACGTAACCGGCTTTCCGTTGCGCAGCGCGCACAAACAATCGCCGTGCCAAGGTTGCCATACCGGAGCAGCGAAACCGACAAGCACCTGCAACAGCTGCCATCGCGACAGCCACCAAGCACGCCTCGGCAAGCAGTGCGAAGAATGTCATCGCGCGACAAACTGGCAAGACACTCAAGCATTAGATCGCCATCGCCGTACCCGCTTGCCGTTAACCGGGCGGCACGCCACCGCCGAATGTATCTCGTGCCACAAGCGCGGCACCGAACGCACATTCTCAGATGTGCCAGCAGATTGTTATGCTTGCCATGGTCCGCTGTATCAAGATCCGAACCTCCACCCCGACCACAACGGCGATGTTGCCAATGGTCTTGCACCGTTCTCGCGTGACTGCAGCCAGTGTCACAGCCCTACCACATGGACGACCGCGTTCACGGTGCGGCCGCTCGGCTTGCGGACAAGGTTGAGCAAGCGGACGAACGCAAGTGGTGCCTTTGCCGCAGTCGCTAACATGAGCGACCGACTTGACCACGATATCTATTTCACTATCTCAAACGGCAAGCACCGCGCCGCTGAATGTGAATCGTGCCACAGCGATCCGCGTCGGCCCAAGGCGGTACGCTGCGACAATTGCCACCAAAGCTCGGCGTTGCGCAAACAGCATCAACAGCCGGTGTCGCGCGCACCAGCTGCGTGTCTCGCTTGCCACCCACGCGGAGGTGCGCGATGAACCGGACAAGACTCATCCATGCCAGCGCGCTGACCGCCTTGCTCGTAGTCGCGGCGCCCGCAGCCAACGCCGACAATCTCAAAATCACTGTCACCGAAATCGCGGGCCGAACCGCATACCTTGATGCCGGCTCAGCAGCGGGGTTGGTGCCGGGCAGCATCGTCATGATCGGCGAAGCAGCGTACACGGTGGTGGATGCAACCGCCAAGACTGCAGCGATTACGATCAAAGGCGGCGAATTCAAAGTTGGTGCAATTGGCCAAGCAACCGTAGCCCCAGGCGCCAAAGCTGCCAGCGTGCAAAAACTTGCTGCACCGCGCCCAGCCAGTACGTGGCATGAGCAATGGCCACAAACTGCACGGCCAGCGCAAATCCAGATTCAGCAGCAACAAGTCAAAGCCGTGCCCCTTGGCGGCGCGGTGTCGAATGGCGTGTTTCACCTCGACGTGATGACGGTTGCGCTGGCAAATCTCGACCCCGATGGCCTTGGTGGCCTTGCCGAAAGTCGCATCATTGCAACCTACGATGTGATGCGCTCAAAACCGCTGGCGGTTGATGCCGACCTTGGCATCCGGGTTTATGGTTCAGGCTACGACGCCGAAGCACGCATTCCCGTCATGCTGCGAACCCTGCAGTTGCGCTACGGTCGCATGCTTGATCCATATTTCGCGCTGGGCCGATTGCGCTGGGCATCGTCGTCGGTAGGCATGCTCGATGGCGCGCGCGCCATGGTCCGGCGCGGCAACATTGAAGCATCGGCGTTTGGTGGCTTAACGCCTGACGCGCTCAATGGTGTGCCCAGCACGGTCGCGCGTTTTGGCGGCGAAGTTGCGTACGATGCACCCAACGCATCGTGGCAACCGCGCATCTCGGTCGGCTTTGTCGGCTCCAACTGGGAAGGCGCCATCGACGAAAAACGGCTCACCGCCATGGCTTCGGCTGGCCGCAACCACGTAAGCTTGTCCGGTTGGTCGGAGTTGCAATTTTTTGGTAGCGACAACCCATGGAATGCCAACGCCACCGAACTCACCGGTGCAGGCGCCAGTGTGGCGTGGCGCAGCCGAGGTTTTCACGCAGCCGTCGACGCCACCCTATTGAAACCAGAACGGTCGCGGCGGTTGGAATTTATTCTTGGCAATAATTGGACGTGCGCACGCGATCCAGCCGCAGACCGCAATTGTGTCGGCGGCGATTATTGGCTCAACGCAACTGGCTCGGTTGGCATTCAGCGCAACAAGTTTGCCGTCAATGCCGGTGGCACGATCACCAAATCCCAAGGTGTCGCCGATACCGCAACCCAAAACGGTTACGTGCGTGGCGAAGTCACCACCAGCGACCGCAACACGCGGGTTGGCGTAATGTTGGCAGGCAACCGCGGCAGCTTTGTTGATTGGATCGATCTCGAAGGCTCGTTTACCCACATGTGGTCACGCGAATTCGAAATTCAATTGCGTTATCGCCCACAGGTGATTTCCTACGTCGCCGATGTGGCAACCCGTTTGCAACACCATGTTACGGCCGACCTGCGCTACGCTGTGAATGACAAACTCGATCTAGGTTTTGAAGCGGGTGGCCGACTTGGCGAAGATCGCAATAGCGCCTTTCTCTTAACCACTATAGCTTGGAGGCCACTGCCATGAAAAAGTACCTCGTGGATTGCTTGATGGTGTTGCTGTTGCTTGGGCTAACGGCTTGTTTGCAAAATCATCAAAGTGGTGTCGTTGCCGTTTCAGGGGCAGAGTGTGTTGATTGCCACCTGGCCGATTACAACCGTGCCAATTCGCTCGAACCCGACCATGCGCAAAATGAAAAACAATGCGGCAACTGTCACACTGAAACCAATTGGCAAGAGGTGAACGGGCACCCCGAAGCACGCTTTCCGATCGCCACCAGCGCCCACATGAACATCGATTGCGCCAATTGCCACAACGCCAGTCTCAACGGAGGCAAACACCGTGGTGGTGCGGACACCGATTGCATCAATACAGCGTGTCACGTGCAAGGCGACATCGACCCAGATCACAACCCGCGGCCGGGCTATGCGTGGAATGCCAATCAACATAACTTTTGCCTGACTTGCCATCCATCCGGCGAAGCAACGTCGCACCCTGAAGCAAAATTTCCGCTGCAACGCGGTGCCCACAAAGGCGTCGCTTGCACCAATTGCCATCAGGCTGCTGACGGCCCGAACACCGCAGGCATGAACGTTTCGTGCGTCGAAAGCAACTGCCATCCTCGCAGCACCGTCGATCGCGAACATCAAGGTGAAAACGGGTACCGATTCGACGTTAACAACAAGCACTTCTGCCGCGATTGTCACCCAACCGGCCGAGAGTAAACGAACCCTGCAAAGCGACTTATGGATACTTCCACGCTCATTCTCATTGGCCTTGTCACTGTCGTGTTGATTCCGTGGTCGCTTTGGAAGTGGTCCGATCACCGCAAAAACAAGTTGGGGCAAACCCTTCACCGCGACATCGCGGCCCTTGGCGATGACGTTGTGCCCATTTCCCTTCATCCGGAAGTAAAACTTGAAACGTGCATCGGCTCAGGCGCCTGCACGCGGGCGTGCCCCGAACACGAAGTGTTGATGCTGGTCGATGGCCACGCCAAGTTGGTCAATCCACTGTCGTGCGTTGGTCATGGCGAATGCTTGCGTGCCTGTCCGGTAGGCGCAATCTCGTTGGTGTTTGGCACCGCAACCCGCGGGGTTGAGCTGCCGCGCGTCAACACCAACTTCGAGACGTCACAGCAAGGCATCTACATCGTTGGCGAACTCGGTGGCATGGGCTTGATTCGCAATGCGATTGAACAAGGCCGGCAAGCCGCTATGGCGATTATCAAAGCGGGGCGCCGCAGCGTGGTCGCCGATTACGACGCGATCGTCGTCGGTGCTGGCCCTGCGGGCATCTCGGCGAGTCTCGCGCTGATCAGCCATGGCATGCGCATTCAGATCGTTGAGCAAGGCTTATACGGTGGCACCATTCGCCACTATCCACGCGCCAAGATAGTGATGAGCGGCAACTTAGATTTTCCAGGTTACGGCAAAGTGCGTCGCCAAACGATGAGCAAAGAAGACCTCGTCGAACTATGGGACGACATTCGTGAACGCATGCAGTTTCCTGTCCGTGAAGGCGAAAAGATCGAACGCATTGCCAAAACCGATGCGGGCTGGGCGGTCAGCAGCGCCGGCTGGAACAGCACAGCACCGAACGTCATTTTAGCGTTGGGGCGCCGCGGCGCGCCGCGCGAACTCGGTATTCCCGGCGAAGAACTCAACAAAGTTCACTACCGCGTCATCGAGCCCGAGCCATTTGCCGACAAGCACGTGTTAATTATTGGCGGCGGTAACGCTGCGGCCGACTGCGCGATTGCGCTGGCGGATGCCGGTGCCAGCAAAAGCATCAGCATTAGCTATCGCAAACAAGAATTCATGCGCATGCGCCTCAGCGTGCGGCAACGCTTGATGACGCTGATCGAAGGTGGCCAAGTGAACGCCTATCTGGGCACCGAGCCTGTATCGATCGCGGAGACCACGGTAACGCTCAAAGGTAACAAGGGCGAATTCGCCTTGGTCAACGACGCAGTTATCGTGCAAATTGGCGGCACCTTGCCCAACGATTTGTTGCGCTCCGTTGGCATCGAGCTGGTTGAAAAATTCGCCGAAGCGTAACGCGCTTACGCGTTGCTTGCGCGCCAGTCAACAGCCAGTTGCGCGGCCCGATGAACGGCGATATCAGGCCGATATCAACCGCAATTTCGTTGCAGATTATGAGGCAACGATCCTGTTCATTGAAGTAGAATTCGCGTTTCACACATCACCTTTGGCGGCCCAACGGATTCGAAGGTGTGGCTGATTGGCGATCAAACCTGGTCGGACACACCGTGGGCCACCGCACTGCGCGACGATGGCTCGATTTTAGGCGTAGCCAGTTTGTTAGTACCTGACCATGCAATGAACATCAGCACGGGCGAATGCGCCCAGCTCAACGTCGCCGTGGTTAACCGTGGATGGGCGTGCAACTATCAAATGGGCGTCCTGACATTTGCAGGATCGCTGTTCAAGCCACCGTACTCGGCAAATCAGATTCCAATCAAGTTCGAACGCATCGAACAATCAAACAGTACCGTGGTTGCATCGGATCCGTTGCCAAAATCGGCGCTGACCAACAAGTCCGCCATGATTATCGGCAACCGTTATCGTTATCGTTTGAGCATCAGCCAAACCGATGCCATGTTGGTTGACCCAGATCCAACTCGCCCAGAAACCCTGCACGCCATCAAGTGGGCATGGCAGCCGGAAGTGGCCAGCGTTTCGCCAGTACTTGAAATTGCGGGCCTCGCGGGCTGCCGTCCAAGCCGCGCGGCCACTCAAGTTGGTTCGCTCGCCGAGTTGAACGCCGCAACCACCACTGCATTTCGGTGGGAAGGCAGCAACTTGTTCATGCGCGTAGCTCCAGGTGGCGACGAGCTGATTTGTCAATAGAAGAGGGCTCTACCCGCCCTCTCTGCGGTGGCAAGCCACCGCATTCACGCCCACCGCGCGTCACTCGCGCGGCCCAACGTCAGGGCTTGGACCAACCAGGAGATGGGACGCTCCCGAAGACATGCTTGTGCGGATGGCGCTTGCTCAAAGGGCTCCGGCACCGTCGTTAGCTGCTGGGAGGCGCCCCTTCATTAACCGCACGTCATGAACAACCTGACGCAACTGCTGCGGAGGCATCCGCCGTGCCTATGCCTATGCGTTGCGGCCGTTCCAGCGCGCGTCGCGCCCATGCGCAAGCAAGGCCATGCCCGCATCCTACGCGCCATAGGCGTGCGTGACGTCCGCCGCCAACCCACCATCGCGACACGCTTGGTATTGTAGCTCCGCGAGATTGCTCCGAAACTTGTGATGAATCGTCAGTTAAGGTCACCAAACCGCCCGATACAACCAGCGAGGTAAAAGTTACACCAACCCACAGCGTGCCGCAGGTTACCTCGACACCCCTGTGGCGACGCTGGCACGTCTGGGCAGGCGGCACCGGTGTTGCGTTGACCGTCGGCGCAGCATTTGGCTACCTCGCTTCTCGCAATGAAAGCGACCGCGAAGCCGCGATCGCGAGCGGCACCGCGTTCTACAGCGATGTGCTCAGCCTAGACCGCAGTGCCAAGCGCGATGCCACTATCGCGAATGTTTCATTTGTCGCCGCTGGTGTAATCGCAGCGACCGGCGCGTATTTTGTGTTGACTGCGCCCAAAAGCACGCCGCCTACCTCGTTGCAACCACAGATCAACGACCACAGCGTTGGCGTGATGCTTGTGACAGGTTGGTAGTCGCTGTCGCTAATCAATGCGAACCCGTAACGAGCGATCGTTGCTTTTGACCACGGCTGGAAATTGCCGCCGGGTTTCGGTCGTCACGTCGTACACTTCAACCACGTGCTCGCCACGATCCACTTCGATTTTTTCGGTTGGGCACAGCTGGCCGGTTGGCTTACCGTCGACGAATACGTAGTAGCGATCTTTGTCTTTGCAGCGCACTTTGATGCCAGCCGAACCACCTAACGGAGTTACCGGCGTCAACGCGACATTGAAACGACCGTGGCCGTCGATCTCTGCCAAATACAAATCATGATTCGGCAACACTAATGCCACGCTGTGGTGGTCGGCCGAGCCGGCCAATTTTACCGGGGTCACGCCTTGGTCGGCGCCATCAAGATACACCCGCGCACCGGCTGGCACAGATTCGATCAGCAACGCTTTGTCATCGCTGGTAGGCTTCGTCGGCTGAGGTGTCGGGGCCGCATCGCGCGGTGCAATCGGCGCCGCCCCAGCATCGCGCAGAGCGCTGGCTACGGTTGCCGAACCAGCGTCGCGCGGGGCGTCAGCAACCGTTGCCGAACCAGCGGCATCGGCTGAAGCGACGGCAACTGCTGAACCGGCATCGCGTGGCACCACCGCAACAACTGCCGCACCAGCATCACGCGGCACCACCACGGGCGCTGGCCGGGCGTCAACTTTGCCTGCAATAACGACGGGCGCCTTCGCGGTGGCAGGCGGATCATTTCGGCCGAAAAAATACCAACCACCGCCGACCACAGCACCAGCGCCGACGAAGCCGATGGCGATCCATAACCAACGTGGCACGGGGTCACGTTGCACCGCCGGGCTCGGAGCCGCGGCGGTCTGCGCCACCAGCGGCAGCGGAGGTACCGACGCTGAACTGGTACGCGAAGGCGCATGGGCCGTGTACGGTGCTGGCGCATGCGGCGGTGCACTAACTGCTACATTGCTGGTCAAACGCGCGGCAGGCGGTGGCGCATAGTTCGCGGCCGGCGCTGGGTAGCTTGTGGTTGGTGGAGGCAAAGCGGCAGCAGGTGTACTTGTTGCTGCGGCTGCAACTGTTGGCATGCGCTGCTCGATCGGCACCGGTGGCGCAAACGTCGGCACCGGCGCCGACGACAAATCGCGGAACTCCCCAGTGCTTGCGAAATCCGCCTCCAGCGTGACATCCGACCCAAATTCTTGCTGGGCATCACTGGTCGTGGCAGGTGCAACCGCCAAAACAGGCATTGGTGGTGGCCGCGATTCCGGTCGCGGCTGAACACGCGGCACTGGGGGCACGCCTTGTTGGGTTGAGCGTTGGCTAATGGCGATCGATGGAATTGCGCTTGGCGCTGGTGCCACGGTCGGTTTGGCCGGACCCGCAACACTTGCAACGTGCGCACCGCTATACGGTGGTGGCACCACACCCGCAAGCGTCGTCGGCACCAGCCCCGCGAGGTCGCTCGCATCGCGCACAAATTCTTCGGTTGCCATTTCCATCGCCGAGTCACGCGTGGCGACGTCATCGACGCGCTCGAACGGCGCAGTCGGTAGCGGTACGACTCCCGACAATGCTTGTTCGTTCATTTCGGCGCGCTTGCCGATCGCTGCACGAACGCGATCCCCAATGTCTTTGCGAGTGCCTGAAACTGGCGCAATGCGCAACGCTGCATCCAGCGCATCAGCAAACGCGCGCGCGTCGGGATAACGTTCGAATGGCGAGCGCGCCAACGCGCGTTGCAACACTCGCACAATCGCTCGTGGCAACGATGGCTCCGGCGGTTGCGACGACAAAATCGCTTGTTGTACTTCGATTGGGCTTTCGCCAGTAAAGGTCGGCTGGCCCGTCAACATTTCAAAGCCAATCACGCCCAACGCAAACACATCGGTCGCCGCCGAAACCGGCTCGCCGATCAATTGCTCTGGCGCAAGATACGCAATGCGTTGCGCCAACCGCGGTTCAGCAACCGGCCGCGGTGGCATGCAGGCATTCAAAAATCCAAAGTCCGTAACTTTGCATTCACCTTCCACCATCAACATTAGGTTCGCTGGGCACAAACCTAAGTGAAACAGCCCACGCCCATGTGCAAAACCAACCGCACGCGCGCATTGCGATAACACCGCCAACACGCCGCCCGCCGGCAGCGTCGCACGCTCGACCCGCAGGTCCGCCAACAAGCGTCCCAAATCTAAGCCAGCGACGCACTCGACAGCCGCAAAAGTTTGCCCTTGCGCAACCAGAAACTCGGCCATCTTGGCGATGCGCGGATGTTCAAGCGCTGCATATGCGCGCGCTGCCGTCGATAAATTCTGTGCGGTACCAGCTGCGGCGATCGCAGCGGGATAAAATCGTTTGATGGCAAACTCGCGCTCAAAGCCAACCACACCATAGATCTTGGCGCGCGTCACCGTTCCACACGGTCCAGCGCCAATGGGATCTAATAGTTGATACTTGCCGAGGCGTTGCATGGAGAAGTGCGAATTTAATTCTACATGATCCATTCCACGCCTGCGGTCGCGCACTCATCAAAACGCGGAATCGAGCCAGCAAGCGCAAACTGTGCACGTTGCACCTTGACGCGCTGCGTTGGCACAACGTGGCGGCAAACGCTTGCTCTGCGGTGCAATCCCTGGCACGACCAATACATGGGGAAGCGAGCTGAGCCGCCCAATGACTTTTCGGAAAATGCCGAAGCTGCAACGAAAGTCGCGGCTGCGCCAAGCGCAACAACGAGTGCCAAAGACAGCGCACCGAATCGGCAACGCATGGCGACCGTGGCAATGACGGAACCCGATATTGGCGAACCACCGCCAATGCCAGCCCCACGTGTAGCGCCGACGCGTGCAATCACGGAAACCAACTACAGCGCCGTTGAAGATCCAACCCATATGCCACACCCACTGGATTTGCCAGCAGGGGTGCCAACTGATCCGGCGCGGCCGCCAGGCATGGTGCCACGCGGCGATTCTCGCTCGTTGCGGCGCGGCACCAGCTTTGCGTTGGTTTACCGGCTGGGGACGTTCGTAATTTCTCGCACGGGCGACGTTGGCCAACGAGGCGTCTGGCGCGTCATTGACTACCCTACGACCTTGGCTGCAAGTGGTGCCTACGCACGTGAATGTTCGCGTTGGGTCGACGCTGGCTTTACTGATTTTCGCGGTTAGCGCTACACTGCTGGGTTATGGGCCAAGACGATCCGAAAAAGCCGCGTAGCGCACTGGGAGCCCAAGTCCAACGTTCATCATGGTTGCTGCGATGGGCGCTCGATGCACCGTCGCGCTGGCTCGGCAAACGCAGCTCGGTTGGCCAAGATCTCGCAGGCGGTGCCGATGGCTTGTCATATTTGCGGCATTTGGCCCGCGGCAATCGCACGCCACGTGAAGTCAACTTCACGAAGATCGCACCAACCTCACCGCCGATCTTGTTGATCCACGGATTCTTAGGCACGCGCGGCTCGATGTATCTGCTGGAGCGCCGCCTCATTGACGACGGCTTTGTTGTCGTGTCTTTCAATATCGGCGCGTTGAACGTCCGCGACATTCGACGCTCCGCCTTTATGATTCATCGCAAAATCGAGCGAATCTTGGCGCAAACGCCGGGGCAAAAAATCGACATCTTAGGCCACTCGATGGGCGGGCTCATCGGCCTTTACTACGTAAAAAAATTGGGTGGTAGCGCACGTGTTCGCAAGCTGGTGATGATGGGCACCCCAGTCCGTGGCACCTGGATCGCATTAGCTGGGGTCGCAACGCTTGGGCTGTGGTCAACCTCATCGTGGCAATTGATTCCACGCAGCCGTTTTCTCGACGAGCTTGCCCAAGGGCCATTGCCGTCAACCACCGAAGTACACACGATTGCGGCAGCGCGGGATTGGGTGGTGCCGATCGAAACCACGCGACTCACGGGCGCCAACGCCACCACGGTGCCGTTGGGCCATTCAAGTTTGGTCGTCTCAGAAGATGTCTACAAGCGGTTGGTAGCGTTGCTGCGCCGCGATGCCAACGGACGGCCTGCTGAGCCGGCCGAGGCCGCCGACGATGGCGAACACCACTCTGATCACGAAGGTGGCTGATCACATCGTATGAACGGTGGGGTTGTCAAACCGCGTGTTTGCGCGTGATTTCGACCGCGATGTCATATTTTTCGACGGATCGGCGAGATAGAGACCCGCAGATCCTTGCGCAACCTACCGATCGGGCACTACAATTTTTCCCGCAGCCTTGGTTGCTGCAAACGCCCCAATGACCGACCGACCTCGCTTTGCACTTCGTTTCATCTCTGGGAAATACCAGGGTGGCGAATTTCCAGTTCGCGTCAACCGCGAAATCATCATCGGGCGTTCAAGCGACCTCGATATGGTGTTGGTTGAAGACATGGTGTCGCGGCGTCACGCCAAGATATCGTCGTCGGAAAACGAAGTTTTCATTCAAGACCTCGGCTCGACCAACGGCACGTTCGTCAACGGCGAAAAAATCGCTGGCCGTGCGCGCTTGTCGGAAGGCGATCGCATTTTGTTGGGCACGTCGATCATCCGCGTCGTCAACGTCGATGGCGTTGAAGCCAACCAAAGCGAAGCTGAAGCTCGCCGTAAGCTGGAAGCAGCGTCGGCGCAACGACAACAGACCCAAGGCCGCCCTATGTCGGGCGTCATTGAAGAGATTCCGCTGCCGGACTTGTTGCAGTTGCTTTCGACCAGCCGCAAATCGGGCGTACTGTCCGTTAATAACGGTGTCAGCGTCGGCAAAATTTACCTGCGCAAAGGCCAGTTGTACTTTGCAGCGATCAACGACGACTTTACGGTAAGCCCGCAAAAGGCCATTTACCGCATGTTGACGTGGGAAACCGGCACGTTTGAGCTGGAACCCTCGGTTGAAATGCAGGTCATGGAAGAAGTGCAAGAATCGACCGAAGCGCTCCTCATGGAAGGCGTGCGCCAGCTCGACGAATTCCGTGCGCTGCAAGCGAAGCTGCCGCCGCTAAGCTCACCGTTGGCGGTGCCAACCCCACTCGCAGGCAAGCTGCGCGAGTTGACACCGACGGAACTCGACACGTTTCAGCTCGTGCTGGATCACGGTCAACTGCAACGCGTGCTGGATCACTACACGGGCTCGGATCTCGACGCAGCGCAAAACATCATCAATCTGATGAAGCGCGAATTCATCGTCGTGCCTTGATCAAGCTTGCATTGCTTGAAACACGGTTGCGACGACACGGTGGACCGCCGCCGATTCTTCGTCGGTAAGCACA